>JBFYPM010000157.1:0-9396 GCA_041303295.1 Bacteroidales bacterium | reverse complement strand
AACTCTTCCAAAAGATAATCCTGAAGATATCTATATTGAAAAGGGGAATTTGCTTGTCAATAACAATCCTGCCCAACTGGCAGCAAGGATATCATATAAAAATGAAATTATTCCCATCGTGGATACGGAAACTTCCTCACTCCTGAAGAGTGCTGCGGTTTTTCCGGAAATAGACCTGACAAAGAACTATGCTTTTAAATTAAAAGCAGAAGTTGATCCTCCGGTTTATGAGAACAAGACGCTGCAGGCAACCCATGTCACCATTAAGGATAACTATGCTTTTGTTACCTATAACACACGCGGGGCTGAATGGCTGGGAGGTATAGAAATATTCGATGTTTCTGATCTGAAGAACCCGGTGATTATTTCAAGCGCCATACTGCCAAATACTGATGTAAGTGCTGTAGACTATGCGGATGGAAAGATTTATGTGGTCGGTGCAACCGGAGATTTTGAAGCAAAAGGATTTGTCTCACCAGCATTTATGGAAGTAATATCACTTGATGCAACAATGGCCTTTGAAAAAGTAGATACCATCATTGACATTTCTTCCTATGCCGGAACCGATATTAAGGTAGCAGCCGGTCATATATTTGCTACCAGCGGTTCCACCGGGGATCTTACTGTTTTTGATGCCGGCTATGCAAGAACCAGTACGATGGAAATCTCTGATGCCCGTTCAGTTGATGCAAATTCAGATCACCTGTATGTGTTGCAGGGTCAGGAAGGGCGGGTGAATGTATTCGGATTGTCTGATGTCTCTCCTGCTGAAACATATCATGTTGGCGGAGCGAACATTCCGGAATCCAAATCTGAAATTGCTGTTTCAGATCAGTATATTTTTGCCGCATTGAATGAAGGAGGACTGTCTATCCTCAATCTCGATGGGAGCATTAAACAAAGTCTTCCGAAACCTGCAACACCTTCCGGCGCTCTCGATGAGAACCATGTAACCAATAGTGTTTCTCTCAATGGTGACCTTGTATTGTTAGGAAATGGTGAGTCCGGCATTTATGTTGGCGGACTTATTGCAGAAAAAAATGATAGCTTATGGATGATTGGGGCTATGAACTTTGGTGAATCCCAATCTGCAAATTTTGTAGAATCAAAAGACAGTGTGATTTTTGTTGCTACAGGACTCGGAGGTCTAAAAATAATTGCTATAAGCATTGACGAAGGGGTACCTGACAATATTGAGCCTACCGAGCCCTGCGTAACATTGATGGCAAATATTTCGGAATTATTCCCTGAGAGGATGGATGTGAGGACTGTACATAATGACCTATTCAGTGATACTGCCCACCTGAATATATATGTTAAAGAGGAAACACCGGTTTTTGTCTCATTCATTGATGAAGGAGCCGGATGGAGAAATACTTTCGGATACTATACTTATCCTTCGCATAACCCACCGCAAAGCATCGAAGATCTTGAAAAGCAGATAGTTTTCCCCAACGTTTCAAAAGTCGGTGAGGGCGGTGGCCTGGAGTTTGGAGACCGTGTACAATTAGGTGACAGCAGCTTTCCGGCAGGTACGGTAATAGGCTTTTACATTGTTGCCCAGGGATGGAAAAACGGTCTCACGACTGATGGTGTCTATACACAATATACAGATAGACTTTTTAATAGCGATCAGGCCCAGCAATCAACCCTTTTTGTAAGTAGCGGTTGCGATGATATCGTACTGACATTTGAAGATATTAAGGTCAAAGAGAGCAGCTGTGATCACGATTTTAATGATATTATCCTTACCATTAAAGATTCCAAGGACATGGGGGTGCCAAATACTAAACTGGATGTTTCAGGATTGCCGAGGAAATAGGATTTACACATAATCAAACCCATCTTATTACAAATATCCTGTCAGTTTGTACCGGCTGATACAACGAACACCTTGCCTCAAAATTTGATGCTTTGGATTTTAATGATATTCATTTGAAGCATTTGTCTGAAAATCACAGTCTATAACAATAATTCGTAACCGGATCGTTGCCGGTCTGCATACGATTTCAGTCAAAAATGAATATCTCTTCAATGGTAACACCGAAGACTACGGCTATATCATGCGCCAGTTTCAGAGAAGGATTGTACTTGTTCTTCTCCAGGAAGACAATCGTTTCACGCCTCACATTAACCCTTTTTGCCAGGTCATCCTGCGTCAGGTCGTACCGCGCCCGGTACTCTTTGATGCGGTTATCCATTGCGAAGACCTCTTAACTTGATTGCAATCCAGCAGACCAGAAAGATTACCGCCATTGAAAGGATACCGGCACCCAGTACCTCATCGGTATCAAGTGCCATCTTGTCCTTCAGCCAGATCATAAAAACCCACATGTAAAGTGAAATGTAATAAGACCAGGCGGCCGTCTGCTGAATCATCTTTTTTGACAGTTCATCCTCCAGTGGCTCCCCCCTGGTTGCGGACGAAAATCGCCTGAAAGCGAAATAGAAACCGAAGCCGACAAGGACAATTATTATCCCAAACTCAATAACCCCTGTAGCTGAGACAGATTTTTCAGCAGTGAAGAACCATAATGCTGCTGCTCCAAGCACCAGGACAGATACCAGCAATGCAAGAAATCCTCTTTTCATAATTGTTAGTGTTAATTATTTCTAACACAAAGTTAGATATAAATAACATTAACTTCCAAATTATTTTTAAGTTTTTTTCAGTTGTGCAGAGGTTTCTCTCCGTGTTTATGGAGTTTTACCTCAACCGGGTTGATTGTAACCAGGCAGCCCTTGGGTAGGGCAGAGAGATCAGGTGATATCAGGTTGTAGAAAGCCTCAATCTTTTCCTGCCGGTCTATAAGTTCAATGACCACTGGTAGTTTTTCGGTCAGCTCCCAGAATTTTGAGGAGTGAATATGGGTGCTGAGTCCGTAGCCCATGACTCCCCTGTATACTGTAGCTCCCGAGATACCAGCCTCCCTGGCACGGTAGACGATGGCTTCATACAGCAGCTGCGAACCCAGCCTGTCGGTTGAGCTGGCATATACTTTCATTATTGAATGGGAGATCTTTTCCATAGTCAGAGAAGATTAGTCAGGACATAGCCAAGGTATACTGCAAGGAACCCGAGGAAGATACTCAGGCCTGTATAGAGCAGCACCGACAGAATCTGGCCACTGTGAATAAGCATCAGATTCTCATTGGCAAACGCTGAAAATGTTGTGAAACCGCCGCAGAGTCCCACCATCAGGAAAAGCCTCCATTCGAGCGTCAGGATCATGCTTTTTTCAGCAATACCAGTCAGGAATCCTATGGCAAAGCTGCCTATGATGTTAACCAACAGCGTTCCGACCGGTATTGAATGGAAGCTGACAGTAAGGTTAAGCTGTGAAACCAGGTAGCGTGCTACACTGCCTACAAATCCGCCGGAGCCAATGATAAGGATGTTCTTGAGCATTCAGCAAAAGTCTGATGCAAATGTACATCTTTATTGATATGCTCAATCCTCCAGGCGGCCGAACTTTCCGTTCTCAACATCTTCAAATGCCTGATAGATCTCGGTTTTGGTGTTCATGACGAACGGGCCCTGGGCTGCTATGGGCTCGAGGATCGGTTCACCGCTGAGGATGAGTAAAATGGATTTCTCTGTTGCCTCAACCGTGAATTTGTTGCCGTCGTTTTTAAAGAGCACAAAGTGATCCACGGGTACTATTTCAGTGCCGTTAATTCGGATCTTGCCTTCAACAAGGAGCAGGGCGGTATTATGCCTGGCAGGAAAGACGAAATCGGCACTGCCTCCGGCGTTCAGCCTTGCATTCAGCAGGTCAATAGGAGTGAATGTGGATGCCGGACCTTTGGTGCTGCCGTATGATCCGGCTATAACCTCAATGACACCGCCGTTGTCTGGCAACAGGTGCTTACCCATCTGTTCGTTTGTGATGGGCTGGTATTTGGGAGGCGACATCTTGTCCTTTGCCGGCAGGTTGACCCACAACTGCACCATGTGGAAGTCGCCCCCAAGCCGTGCAAACTCCTTCTCGTGGTACTCCTTGTGAAGCAATCCGGATGATGCTGTCATCCACTGCACATCGCCCTCTCCTATCACACCGCTGTTCCCGAAGCTGTCGTGATGGGCTATCCTGCCGCTATAGGCTATGGAGACTGTCTCAAATCCGCGGTGGGGATGCACCCCGACTCCCCTTGGCTTATCTGTCGGGGAGAAATAAAATTTTGAATTGTAATCAAGCAGGATGAAAGGATCCATCCTTGCCATTGAGAGCGGGTATACTCCCGGTATGAAGTTGTGCACCCTGAATCCGTCGCCAACGAAGTGCACAGGTGGCGGTGGCAGTATCTTTTCTATATTTCGTGTTTTCATGTGTCGAATCATTTAGACGATAACAAAATGCGTGGGGCATTTGTTTCAGGGCAATAGTGTCGCATTCTCTCCGTTACGATTTCATATCACCTGGAAGATAATATGATGTACCCGCCGATTTGTAAATATGCAACTGCCGTGAAGAGATCAGATAAAGTAACAGAATGGACCCTTATTATGACTGCAGCGTTAATACTTACAGCGATTCTTTCATCATGTAAAAAGGAACCGGTACCGAGAGAAGAGCAGATCAATAAGGATGTTTCTTACGGAGAGAGTGGGCAGCAGAAGATGGATATTTATTTGCCCGACGGCAGGACCCGTGCCTCAACAAAGACTGTTGTCTTTATCCACGGCGGCGGATGGGTTGAAGGTAATAAATCAGAGATGAACCCTTATGTCGATACTCTCAGGAAGCTGATGCCCGAATTTGCCGTTGTCAATATAAATTACAGGCTTGCCTATAATAACAGCGTAAACCTGTTTCCGACACAGGAAAATGATGTAAAAAGTGCCATCGAATACTACCTCAATCATGCTGAGGATTATATGGTCTCCGATGATCTTGTGCTGTTGGGCGCCAGTGCAGGAGGACATCTTGCAATGCTGCATGCTTACAAGAATGATCCCGAAGGGCATGTCAGGGCGGTCGTTGATTTTTTCGGACCTTATGATCTTGCAGCGCTATGGAATTACGGTATCGTACAACAGTTGATATTGTACGGCGCCACTGGTACTTTGCTCGCAGACAATCCGTCATTGTACGCATCGTCAAGTCCTTCAGAATACATCTCAGGTGACAGTCCCCCCACAATTGCACTGCAGGGAGGGGCCGATCCTCTCGTGCCGCCTTCACAGACAAGCCAGCTGATTGCCGGTCTTGATGCTGCCGGAGTCGTTAACCAGCTCGTTTATTACCCGGGAGAGGGTCATGGCTGGACAGGCGCAAATATGGTCGATTCATTCAGGAAAATCGTAACGTTCATCTCTGATCACACCAAATGATCGCGACTGCCAACGACAGACAGACTATTTGTGATAGCCGCGGACAGCGGAATTATAATCTGCAGTATAGCCGTGATGCCCAGTGAAGATATATTGCACACCCTCAAGGCTGATTATATTGTCAACTGACCTCCTTGCTTTGCGACTGTTCTTGTTTATGTATCTGGGGAAGAGTCCGATCACCCCGTTCTGCAGGCTTACAGCATCTCCAGTAAACAGATATTTGTCATTCACTCTGTAACAGGTGAGTCCTGTTGTATGACCCGGGGTTGGCACCGGGTCGATCTTCAAATCCCCTGTTCTTATTACCTTGTCATCAAGAAGCCGGTAATCCTGAACGCTTATCTTGTTTCCGATCCACATTACCCTGCCGGTCTCCCCGTTTATCATCTGTTCCTCGTCTTCATGAAGGTACACGACTGCGTTTTTGAAGAGTGAGACTCCTCCGGCATGGTCGGAGTCCGTGTGTGTCAGGAAAACAGCCTTAACCTTATCCGGATCAATGTCGAGCTTCTTCAGCTGGGCCTTAATTGCTCCCGGCTTGATGCCGGCATCAATTGCGATGAAATCATTCCCGTCCCTGACCAGGTACATGTTCACATACTTGTCCCTTACGGCATAAACGTCTTCGGTCAGCCGGGCCGTTTCTGCGGGAGTCATTTTCCTTATGGTGGATCTGAAGACTATCAGGTAAAGGATTGAGAGCGCGATAAAGACTAACGCGATTCCCAACATCCACCGCAGCAGTTTTCTGATAAACTTTTTCATTGGTCTGATATCAGGGGATAAAAATTTGATGATTATCAAATATATAAAATTCGTGAAATTCTTGCAAATTCAAATTTAAACATTTAATTTTGACCAGTTGGTTAATCAATATGGTTAAACTATAAGGTTAAATATAATGATAAAACCCAGGGAGACTGACAGCCATACAAAGGAGAAGATCTTTATGGCTGCCAGCGAGATTTTCGAGGAGAAAGGCTATTCCGGAGCCAGAATGCAGGAGATAGCGGACAGGGCCGGAATAAACAAGGCGCTCCTTCATTACTACTTCCGCAGCAAGGACCAGCTCTTCAAAGCGGTATTCGTAGTCCTGCTGAAAAAAATGTTTGAAAAGATCATCTCTATCATGAAGGAGGATCTAACCTTCAAGGAAAAGATAAAGAAGTTCCTCGACGAGCATATCGAGTTCATGATCAAGAATCCCAAACTGCCTCTTTTCCTGCTGAACGAGATGTCACAGAACCCTGAGTTTTCTGAATCGATCAGTGAGACGGTCAGGCTCGGGGACCTGAAGACTATGATCTATGAACAGCATGCAAAGGAGCTCAAAGGGTATGGCATAAAAAAATCAGATATGTCCCAGCTGATGGTCACAATTGTATCCTTCTCCGTATTCCCTATTGCAGCACATGGTGTGATTACCGTGCTCATGCCGGAATTCAGGGAGAGAAAGAAGTTCAACCAATACATGCGTGATCGGAAAGAATTTGCGTCAGGACTGCTATTCGCTGCATTCAAAAACCGCAAGAAATGAAAAGGATAATCGCAACCGCCGTGCTGTTCTCCGCAATGACTGCCTCCTGGTCGCAGCAGGCAGTGACGCTTTGGCAGTGTTATGACTCTGCTTCCGCCGTAACCCCTTTGTCCGGCGAAAGGGAACTTTACCGGCAGATGACCATGCTTCGCGATCAGAACCTGGCATCGACCCGGATGCCGTCGCTTGACCTCGGAGGCACTTTTGCCTGGCAGTCGGACGTCGTCGATATGTCAGACCTGCTCTCCTCCCTGCCAGTTCCTCCCGCCTCACTGCCATCTATTCCACACGAACAGTACAGGGTCACCCTTGACGTCAGCCAGATCATATGGGACGGAGGGGTGACACGCAGTGCGAGAGCCGTGGAACAGGTTGTTAATGAACTTAATATGCAACAGAACGAGGCTGACATCTACCGTCTCCGCGAGCAGGTAAACAACTATTTCTTCCCACTTCTGCTTGCTGAGAGCCAGCTTGAGGTGACAGGCCTGCTTGTCGCTGACCTTGATGCCCGCATAAGGGAGGCCTCATCAGGTGTTGAGAACGGGGTTGTTCCCCCGGTGACCCTTGATGTACTGAAAGCTGAAAAGATCAGGGCGGAACAGCTGGTGTCAGAGCTCAATCTCCGACATGAAGCTCTCATCTCAGCGCTGCAGCAGGTTACCGGTATCGAAGATCTGGAAGATGCTGAACTGCTGCTTCCTGAACCAATGATCACAGGCGATGAAGCAATCGACAATCCCGAGCTGCGGCTGTTTGATGTCCGCCAGCGCCAGCTCGAGGTTTCAAAGGACCTCCTGAAGAGCCAGCGAATGCCTAAGGCATTCGGTTTTGCACAGGCAGGCTACGGGAGTCCCCCCGGAAACAACTTCCTCTCTGAGAACCCCGACTTTTACTATTCCCTGGGAGCAGGGATAAAGTGGAATATCTTCGACTGGAACAAGAATAGCAACGAAAGAAAGTCTATAGCCCTCCAGCAGCAGCTTCTTGGTCTTAAAAAAAGTGCTACCGAAGAGTCGTTGCAGCGTATGCTCACCGTCAGGCTGGCGGAGATCAGTGCCCTGCGCGAGGCTGCCCGGCGTGATGATGAGCTCATTGAGTTACGACGAAAGATTTCAGGCGTGGCAGCGTCGCAGCTGAATAACGGCACTATCACTGCCTCGCAGTACCTGGCGGAGCTGAACAGCGAGAAACAGGCAGTCATAAGCGCTGCAGCCCGCAGGATTAGCATTGCAAGGGCAGAGGTTGATTACATATATATTACCGGATACAAAAAATAATATGAAAATGAAAAACTTACTCATACCGGTCATCCTTCTCTTTGCCGCCGGCTGCGGTCGCGGTGTCAGTGATGCGGATGCATGGGGCACCTTTGAAGCTGATGAAGTCACCATCTCCTCCGAGACATCAGGCAGGATTGTGCTAATGAATGTCACCGAGGGTACCGAGGTGGCGGGCGGCGCCGTCATCGCCGTCACCGACACCACTATGGCGGTGTTGCAGCGTGCCGAGCTTGATGCGGTGACGGCGCAGGCGCAGGCGCGCCTGGCAGGCATTGCGGCGCAGGATGCGGTCATACGCCAGCAGATGGATAACCTCAGTGTCAACATTGACCGCACGCGCCGCATGCTCGCTGACGGCGCCGCCACCCAGAAACAGCTCGATGACCTAACCGGTCAGATGGAGGTTCTCCGCCGGCAGGCCGACGCCAATAACACCCAGCGCCGGGCTGTGGCCGCTGAGATGCAGGGGGTGGAGGCTAAACTCGCACTCCTCAATGAACAGATATCACGTAGCACCATCCGCGCTCCTTTTGACGCCACAGTAATCGAGACCTACGCCTCGGCATACGAGGTCACAGCAGCGGGCAAACCCCTGGCAAGGATCGCCGACATGAAGACCATGGAGCTGAAGGTCTGGGTCAGCGGAGCTCAGCTGGCAGAGGTGAAGCTGGGAGCAGGCTGTACAGTGCGGATCGACGACGGTGAGAAGGGATTCAGAGACTTCACCGGCACCGTTAAACACGTCTCCGAAAAAGCTGAGTTCACTCCAAAGATCATCCAGACAAAGGAGGAACGTGTTACACTCGTTTATGCTGTGACAATTGAAGTCCCCAACGACGGCTCAATAAAGGCAGGCATGCCCGGAGAAGCAATATTCAAATGATATGGCAGCCCTGGAGGCATATAATATTACCCACAGGTACGGCAGGGTAACCGCTCTCGACGACCTCTCATTCACAGTCGGCGAGGGCGAGCTGTTCGGCTTTATCGGACCCGACGGCGCTGGCAAGACAACCCTCTTCCGTATCGCATCTACCCTCATCATACCGGGTGGAGGCAGGATGACCATCTTCGGGCTCAACACCGTCAGCCGGTACCGGGAGCTGCGTAACAATATCGGGTATATGCCCGGGCGCTTCAGCCTGTACGGTGACCTCACCGTGGAGGAGAATCTTAATTTCTATGCCACAATCTTCGGTACCACAATAAAGGAGAATTATTACCTCATTGAGCCGATA
>JBFYPM010000156.1:0-5054 GCA_041303295.1 Bacteroidales bacterium | reverse complement strand
GATCTCACCTTCATTGTCAGTGATGATCTTCTTGAATTTCTGAACCGCTTCCTTCATCTGATTTTCAGACAAAACGGGAGTTGCAATGAAAACGGTTTCGTACTGATTCAACATCTCTTTTTTAGTTTATAATTGTGTTAATAAATCGGGTTGCAAAAGTAAGACAATAAATCTTAAAAAAAAATATTCCCGCAACTATTTGACTATATTTGTGACTGATAAACCAGACAGACTGCTGATACCCGCTATGGATAACTTCATTGTATCTGCCCGAAAATACAGGCCTGCCACATTCGATATGGTTGTTGGGCAGGACACAATAACCACTACACTAAAGAACGCAATACGGAATAATTTTCTTGCACAGGCCTATCTTTTTTGTGGCCCGAGGGGAGTAGGAAAGACCACCTGCGCAAGGATTTTCGCCAGGACTATCAACTGTTCAAGCCCAGGGCCTGACGGTGAGGCGTGCGACAAGTGCGAGTCATGCACCTCGTTCAACTCCCAGGCATCCTTCAACATACATGAACTCGATGCGGCCTCTAACAACAGTGTTGACGATATCCGTAACCTGACTGACCAGGTGAGGATACCTCCCCAGATCGGGAAGTTCAGTGTCTATATTATTGATGAAGTGCACATGCTCTCCACCCAGGCCTTTAACGCCTTCCTGAAGACCCTTGAGGAGCCCCCGGCACATGCTATATTCATACTGGCAACCACTGAGAAGCATAAGATCATTCCCACAATACTTTCACGTTGCCAGATATTCGACTTCAACCGCATCAACGTTGACGATATTGTGCAGCGGCTGAACTGGGTAGCCGGCAACGAAGGAGTACAGGCTGAACATGAGGCACTCCACGTGATAGCCACCAAGGCTGACGGAGCCATGCGCGATGCGCTTTCAATATTCGACCAGATAGTAAGCTTCAGCGGCAGGAATATAACCTATGGCGACGTCATCGCCAACCTGAACGTGCTTGATTATGAGTACTATTTCAGGATTACTGCCGCAGCCATGGGTGGAGATGTGACGGCGGTGCTGCTGACATTCAATGAGATCCTTAACAAAGGCTTCGACGGGTACAATTTTATGGCCGGTCTGAATAACCATCTCAGGGACCTGCTGGTTAGTCGGGATGAAGCTACCGTCAGGCTTCTTGAGACATCACCTTCAATCAGGCAGCGTTACCGTGAACAGGCCATCAGGGCCCCTCTCTCTTTTATCTACGAGGCCCTTGAAATCGGCTCACAATGCATGCTGAACTTCCGCGCCAGCAAGAACCAGCGCCTGCATATTGAGCTGGCACTGCTGCGGATGTGCCATCTGTCGCAGGAGAGAACAACGGAAGAGTCAAAAAAAAAAGCTGAATCTCAACCCTACGACGACGAGCCTGAGATAAAAGTCTCCTCACCGGCCGCCGCCACAACCGCGGCTAAAGCACCTGCCGCAGCTCAGGGCACCACCGCAGCACATACAAAAAGCAGTCAGCTTGATGACGATCCGAAGAAAATCTCAATTAAGAATATCATTGCCGCTCCGAAACAGCATGATAGCATTGTCAGCGAACCCCCTCCTGATAACCTGGCAGCCGGTGATCCACACGAGTTCACCGCAGAGGAGCTGAAACTGGCATGGACTGAGTTTGCAGCCGGAGTAAAGGAGGAGAGCCCCAGGATTGCAGTGACCCTCTCCGCCGTATCACCCGAACTGCTTCCCGACAAGACGGTAGTACTTAAACTTGATAACTCCACCCTCAAGGAGGCTTTCGACCATAACTACCGGGCGCGACTGGAAAATCACCTGCGACTGGCACTTCACAACAACTCCCTGAGACTCCAGACAACGGTGGAGACCACCGAGAGAGGTGAAATACTCTATTCGCCCGAACAGAAGTTTAACCACCTCGCCGTGAAAAATCCATCACTGAAGGATCTTAAGAAGACATTTAACCTCGACTTTGATTAGACTGTTTACCTGTACCCTGTGACAACCGATAAACCAAAAGCAAAAAGCAAGGCCTCCGGTACTTCTGAAGGGAACAACACAGACCCCGCAGCAAGGGTCTGTTCACTGGCTGGTGGCATCGCCCATGACCTTAATACAATTATTACAGTCATCTATGGTTACGCCGAGATTGCTATTGAGAGCCTTGAAGATAACCCTGCGGCCGCCGGCAATGTAAAAAGGATTATCGGCGCAGCCGACAGGGCAAGGACCCTTACCGGACAGTTGCTTGATCTCAGCCGCAACTCTTTGCAGGAGAAGATAACCATAAGGGTCGGTAATGTCATCACTGAGACTATTGATTTTATAATGCCTTCAGTGCGCAGTAATATCCTTGTGACAAGAAATTTAACCGACCCGGATATATCTGTTGTGGCTGAACCGGCCCAGCTCTTCAGGGTCTTCATGAATATTGCAGTCAATGCCCTTCAGTCAATCGAAGAGACCGGCGGCAGCCTGACAGTCACGCTTGATACTGTCACCAGCGACGATACCCGACAAGCTAATCATACGGGTAGCCTGGGGGCCCTTGCAATTGGCCAACAGGAGGCCGGGTCAGAACCAGCCTGTGCGCGCATCCGCTTTGCTGACACGGGTAAAGGCATGGAACCGGATACTGTGGCAAGGATATTTGAACCATTCTTTACTGAAGGAAAAAAGGAGGGGGGGACAGGACTCGGTCTTTCTGTTGTCCGGGATATTGTCAGTGAAATGAATGGTAGACTTGAGGTCAGCTCCATCAGAGGCAAAGGAACTGTGATAGATGTGCTTATTCCCGCGGTGAAATTTGGCCCTCTCGGCGAAAAACCCTACCTTCGGGCACCTGAAGGGTAAAATGGAAAGAAATGGCTGGAATAATGATAGTTGAGGATGACGCTGTACTTCGCGAGTTACTGAGGGATTCCCTTGAGAAGCGGAAGTATACCGTTATAACCGCGGCCGACGGGAGGGAGGCGCTGGCCAAATTCCGCCCATCGGTGGTTGACCTGGTCATCACTGACCTCCTCATGCCTGAGGAAGACGGCCTGATGGTTATAATGAAAATCAAGGAGATCAAGCCATCAACACGCCTGATAGCCATCAGCGGAGGCGGCATGGCCGGCCCGGGAAGCTATCTTCTTATGGCCAGCAAACTCGGAGCAGATCATGTATTCCCAAAACCTTTCCTCCCTTCTGAACTGGTCCAGAAAGTAAAGGAGATGCTGGGTTAAACATTATCACCCCCCGCTTGTTACTGAAGAAAAATGAACCATTAAATATTCAATAATATGTTAACAAAGAAAGTTGAAGAGATCTGCAACAGGCAGATCGAAAGAGAAGGTTACTCCTCAAACCTCTACCTGGCCATGGCTTCATGGGCAGAAAACAAAGGCATGGCCGGTATAGCTGCCTGGCTCTATGCTCAGGCTGATGAAGAGAGAATGCACATGCTCAAATTCATCAAATTCGTAAATGAACGCGGAGGCTCTGCAGCCATTCCCGCATTCAAACAGCCTCCGGTAAAATACAAGGGCATACACGAGATGTTCAAAGAGGTACTTAAACATGAGCAGTTCATCACTGGCAGCATCAATGAGGTACTCGCAACATCTATCGCTGAGAACGATTACGCTACAACCAACTGGATTCAGTGGTTCGTGAAGGAGCAGGTTGAAGAGGAGACAAGCGTGCAGCTTATCATTGACAAGCTGGCACTGGCAGGCGAAGCCGGGCTCTACTTCCTTGACCGTGATATCATGGGGCTGAGGCAATAAAAACCAAACCTGTTTGCCAGTAGCTGGCATCCGGAAAATAAATAAAGGCTGTCGTGGATCTCCACAGCAGCCTTTTTCTATGCCTCGGGCCGGAAAAAATATTAATTTTGCGGAAGTTTTATAAAAAGACAGTAAATGAGCATTGTCAGTAAAGTCCTGGGTCTTTTCCTGGGCAACAAGGAAGAACGTGACCTGAAAGATATCGATCCTTTCGTGGGGAGGATAGGAAAGGAGAGCCCACTCATATCGGCACTGTCGAATGACGGATTGCGCGACAAGACTTCAGAGCTGAAGAAGGAGATACGCGATCACATCGCTGAGGAAAGCAGGCAGATAATTGAAATCAGGGCTGCAGCCGAGAACGAAGAGGATGTCAATCGCAAGGAGGACCTTTACAACCAGATAGACAAGATAGATAAGCAGATTCTCGAAAAGATCGAGAGCAAGCTTGATGAGATACTCCCCGTGGCCTTTGCAATCGTCAAGGAGACAGCACGCCGGTTCAAGGAGAACGAGGTGCTTGAGGTCACAGCCCGTGACTGGGACCGCGACCTTGCAGCCACCAGGCCTTCGGTGACAGTTGAGGGAGGGAAGGCTTTCTGGAAGAACCGCTGGATGGCAGGCGGCAACGAGATTGTCTGGGATATGATTCACTACGACGTGCAGCTTGTAGGCGGCGTGGCACTGCATAAGGGAAAGATATCAGAGATGGCTACCGGCGAGGGCAAGACCCTCGTGGCTACACTGCCGGTATTCCTTAATGCACTTGCAGGACGGGGAGTACACATAGTAACAGTCAATGACTACCTCTCCAAGCGCGACTCAGAGTGGATGGGCCCCCTCTATGAGTTCCACGGACTAACAGTAGACTGCATTGACAAGCATGAACCCAACTCCCACGCACGCCGCAAGGCATACAACTCTGACATTACGTTTGGTACAAACAACGAATTCGGCTTTGACTACCTGCGTGACAACATGGCCATAAACCCCGAAGACCTCGTCCAGAGAAAACACCACTACGCCATTGTAGATGAGGTAGACTCGGTGCTCATAGATGACGCGAGGACCCCACTCATAATCAGCGGTCCCACAGCCAAGAGCGACACTCTGCAGTTCGACGAGTACAAGTTCAAGGTTGAGAAACTTGTGAGTGCACAGCGAAAACTGGTGACACAGTTGCTGGCTGACTCCAAGAAACTCATCAATGACGGTGACAACGAAAAGGGCGGACTGCTCCTCCTGAGAGCCTACAAGGGCCTGCCCAAGAGCAGCGCTCTCATCAAGTA
>JBFYPM010000155.1:0-15858 GCA_041303295.1 Bacteroidales bacterium | reverse complement strand
GCGGAAACTGTATTCAATATGACCGGTATTCTCCATATCCGGCGCATTGAATTTGAATGATATATTGTTCCAGGAATGGGGTATTGAGAAATTTTCTTTAAGCTCCCGCTTATCAATGTGTGAATTGCCGGAATAGAACCACAATGAATCTTCACGCTTTGAAGCAATACGCACCTGGTTGATAAAAACATGCATTTCGTCAAAGTAGTTTTTATAGATCAAAGGGTCATAGTGAACCAGACCATTCTGTGTGCCAATGTAAATATTTCCCTGATCCTCAATATATATGTTGTCAAAGGGGGAAACCCGGGCACTGTTCAGGTCAAGAAAGGGTGTGGAAATATTAGTATATGTCCCATCCTCCAGCAGACGGAATACACCCATTCCCTCCCTGGCAGAGTACCAAATATTCCGGTTGAAATCTTCTTTCAGAAGATAAAGAAGCCCCAACTCGCCAAAAAAATTGTTCAACTGTTCAGGTTTGTAGAAAAGCTCACTCAGTTTGTCATACTGGTATATGCCCTGATTGGTGGAGATGAAAAAATCATCTCCTGATTCATGCAAAAAATAGGGCAATTCCGCGGGAAGGTTATTTGAGCCATTATACCCTTTTACAGAAATAACACTATCAAGGTTTTCATTTAACTGAATATGGTATAATCCAAGATATCCGTGGCTCATCCATAGCGAGTTATCACCGCGGATTATTAAATCCTTTGATGAGACATCGAATCCATCAACACTCTTCCTGAACTGCCATCTTCCCTCTTCATCTGCGATGAAAGTTATAAATCCGTCATATGTGCCACTTATAAGCAGGTTTTCATGGCCTGGAATTTTCCTGAAGTTCCATACACCCCTGGTATTAGTAAGCTTTTTTGATTGTAATCCGTCAATCGAATAGGCTCCGTTGTGATGCCCGCATAGCAATTGTCCGTCTGTGACCGTGAGGTTCCAGACTTGCCCTTCCATGCCTTCAACCAGGTCGTACTTGATGTTAATATGACTTCTGAGCTTGGAAAGCTCTTTTGTGAACAGACCCTGATTGGTTCCGATATACAGCCTGCCTTTATGTGTAGCTGTTGCATAGGTGGAGGCAATGTTGAAATTATCATTTATAACAGAGGTGGGAAGACTCGTTTTCAGGAAATCAATGCCAATATCAAGTCCCAGCCAGACATTATTCTGACGATCGACATACAGTGACAAGATGGTGTTATTCTGCAAACCATTTGAGCGGCTAAGATGCTCCAGTATCTCCCCTCTCTCATTCACCACAAATAATCCGCTCTTGATTGTACCGAACAGATAGGTATCATTGTGTACAGTACCGCAGTAGAGCTTGGATTTAATAAGCTCCCCGGTTATTTCAGTATCCCAGCGCCGTATTTTCCCATCAGAGAATATATACAACCCGTTGTTCATAGTCCCGATCAGCAGGTCGTTCTCATTGAAAGGTATAAGTGAGTTAATTTCATCGCGGGTGAATAAAGGATCATCATTAACAGTCCGCAGAGTGTCATTTATCAGAATTCTGAGGCCGACTCCGGCTTCAACCACATAATAGTCGTCATTTACATAAAAAGAATTGCCATATCTTTCCTTCGGCTTAATTACCTGAATGGCGTTGTTTTTATAAATAAAAATGGACTCGAAGCTCTGGAAAACAACTCCGAACCTCGTCTGGTATATATTCCAGACATCATCAAAATTCTTTGCATCTTCCGGAATAAGATGATTTAAGGTATAATATCTGATTCCCGTTCTCTCCGATTTCTCAAGTACTCCGATTTCATTATATGCTCCCACATATATATTCTTATCAGCGCCATATGTAAGCGACCTGACTATTGAATTATTGGATGCAGGAAATATCTCCCAATCTTCACCATCAAATCTCAATATCCCGTTATTATTTGCCAGATAAATATTCCCCTGCTCATCATCAATAATATTCCAGTTCTGAGTGCCACCTCTGTACTCACTCCTTTCGATATTCCAAATTTCAGGAACCCCAATGGTTTTAAACTGACCGAAGAGGGTTGGTGACGGAACAAACAATAATATGAGGGGAATTATGCTCCTGTTTAAACAACGTAATCTTAACACTAATGACAGAATTGACATTTATTGTAGATCAATAAAACATTTCAACAAGTCCTTCCACAGGACAGATTAAGTAAAATTAAGACTATTTTTTTGATTCCGGACACTTGCCGGTTGTGGCACAGGGAAGATTATGAATTATCACTGCACCTGTTGCATGATAATTCTTATTTTAGGTATATTTGCCTGAACCGGTTTTTTCCGGACTTAATTCTAAACTATTGACACAAAAGATGGTTAAAGTAATCCACAACAGAATTCCCAATGAATTTTTTGTGACACAGGGCTCGGGATGCAGCGAATATGCGATTCATCCCGGATCATACCACATGGCATTGCATGATGCAGGCATTGCAGAGTATAATATCATGAATTATTCCTCAGTGCTTCCTGCCACCTCAAAACTGATGACCCTTGATGAGGTTGATATGCCTCCTTACGGGTCGGAACTCTGTACTATTATGGCTGTAGCCAATGGATACTACGGAGAACATGTTTCGGCAGGAATCATCTTCGCCTGGATGTACAAGGACGATACCTGCGAGGAGAAAGTAGGCGGACTTGTCTGTGAACTGTCCGGTTACTTTGATATGGAAGCCCTGGAGGAGAGGCTTTATACTGTACTTCATGACCTCCATGACAGAACCTTTGCCCAGTATTACCTTGGTGAACCGACTGTAATCAGGGAGTCTCTGACAATTGACAAGAGGTACGGCACAGCCCTTGTCGCCCTTTGTTTTGTGAGCTTTACGTAGCCTTCCCGGGTCAGGCCCCGGAAGGATGATTAATCATATTATCCATTACCGGCAAAAGGCCGCGGCTATGAGCAGACCATATAAACTGATCGCATTTTTTACCACTCCGGCACGCTGGATGGTTCCTGTCATAATTATCCTGGGAGCTTTCACAGGACTATTCTTTTATCTCCTGAAGATTTCCAACGCTACCTCCTATCTCTCCGATGATCCAAGGGTGTGCATCAATTGCCACATCATGACCCCTCAGTTTGCCACATGGTCTCATAGTGCCCACCGGAGTGTAACAGACTGCAATGCCTGCCATGTGCCCCATGACAGTTTCATAAGGAAGTATTACTTCAAGGCCAGCGATGGTCTCCGGCACTCAACAATCTTTACCCTTCGCAAGGAACCCCAGGCTATCTACATCAGGGAGGCAGGCAGGAGAGTGGTGCAGGAGAACTGCCTGCGATGTCACGCCTCCCTCTTCAGTGATGGCCCGGGCATGCCATGGGAGGCGATGGCTGGCAGGCGTGACCGGCAATGCCTCGAATGTCACCGCAATACACCTCATGACAGGATAAACAGCATCTCGTCAACCCAATTTGCAATCACACCTACCCTAAAAGACAATCTCTAAAAAAAATAACCCATGTCAATCAAGGACTTTATCTCAAGAAACCCGTGGTCCGGCTGGCTCCTGTTCCTGGCCACAGTGGCAGTAGTCTTCCTGCTTGGGATACTCGCCTCTTCAATAGTTGAGAGACGCAGCGAGGCCAGGTATGCATACAGGCCTCCCACAGACCTTCAGCCTTTTGAGACAGACAACAGCGTCTGGGGCAAATTCTATCCGCGCGAATACCAGAGCTGGTTGTCAACCTCGGACACCTCCTTCCGCAGCAAACACGCAGGCAACAAGCCCCTGGATGTCCTGGCTACTGACCCCGAGCTTGTAATACTGTGGGCAGGTTACTCATTCTCAAAAGATTACTCCCAGGCCCGCGGCCACTTCTGGGCAGTTGAGGATATCCGGAACACTCTCCGAACGGGGGCACCCATGACCCCGGAAGCCGGTCCGCAGCCAGCTACCTGCTGGGCATGCAAAAGCCCTGATGTGCCCCGTATGATTGACAAGATGGGTGCGGAGAACTTCTACAAGGCCTCATGGGCCTCGCTGGGACCGGAGATTACCAACACCATAGGGTGTGCCGATTGCCATAATCCTGAAAACATGACTCTCACAATCACCCGGCCTGCCCTCCGGGAGGCCTTTGAAAGACAGGGTAAGGATATAAGCAAGGCTGGTCACCAGGAGATGCGAAGCCTGGTGTGCGCCCAGTGTCATGTTGAATATTATTTCAAGGGAGAGGGTAAATACCTCACCTTCCCCTGGGATAAGGGCATGACTGCTGATGACATTGAGAGCTATTATGACAGCTACAGCTTCTCAGACTGGACCCACTCTGTCAGCCGGGCGCCCATGCTTAAGGCTCAGCACCCTGATTATGAGCTGTTCCAGGCTGGCATTCATGGACAGCGCGGGGTGGCTTGCGCCGACTGCCACATGCCATATATCGCTGAAGGCGGCGTTAAATATACCAGCCATCACGTCCAGAGCCCGTTGAATATGATCTCGTCAACATGTGCGGTGTGCCACCGGCAGAGCGAAGAGGAGCTGAGAAACAATGTTTATGAGAGGCAGGACAAGATAGCCGACCTGAGGAATTACCTTGAAGAGGTACTGGTATCTGCACACTATGAGGCTAAAGCAGCCTGGGAAGCAGGCACAGATGAGGTTTCAATGAAACCAGCCCTGGGGCTCATACGCCAGGCACAGTGGAGGTGGGATTTCTGCGCCGCCAGCCATGGCGGATCATTCCACGCACCTCTCGAAATGGCTTCCATCCTGAGCAACGGGATAATCAAGGCGCTGGAGGCAAGGATTGAACTTGCCACATTACTGACAGGTAAGGGTGTGGATAAGATTATGATGCCTGATCTCTCATCCAAAGCCAGTGCACAGAAATCAATTGGCCTCGATATGGAAGCACTCATAAAGGAAAAGGAGGAGTTTAAAAAACAGGTACTCCCCTCATGGGCCAAAACGGCGATCTGAAAAGGTCTGCCGGCGTGCGGAAGAGAAATGTTGCAGGTAGAAAATTAGATAAATGTGTTTGACCTTTACAAAACCACAGATGGTTCAGTAAGAGGAATCGAATCAATGGCCGGCGATGGACCCACTAACTGATGCCGGTAATGAAGGAAAGCAGATAATAGAGTCCTGCTGCCAGAAGCATCGAAACAGGGATGGTCAGAATCCAGGCATATAGCAGGTTGATTGTCACGCCCCATCTGACCGCTGTAACCCTTTTCGTCAGTCCGACACCCATGATTGCACCGGTAATTGTATGGGTTGTACTCACAGGTATGCCGAAGGCCTCCGTTCCGAAGAGCAGAATAGCACCGGCAGTCTCCGCAGCCACACCCTCAAAGGGAGTCAGCTTGGTGATCTTTGATCCCATGGTCTTGACAATCCGCCATCCGCCAATCAGTGTGCCGAAGGCTATTGCCGAATAACACCCAAGAACTATCCAGTGTGGTATGTCATGCACCTTGCCGTTCAGCATCTCAATCTGAGCCCAGTGAGGTACTTCATCTGCTCCGTGAAAAAAGACCATGAGAGCCGCTGCAATGATCCCCATTACCTTCTGGGCGTCATTACCGCCATGCCCGAGGCTGAAGAGAGCTGATGACAGCAGCTGAAAAGCCTTGAACCTCTTCTCAAGCCTGAAGGGATTTCCCCTGCGGCTGATCCAGAGCAAAAGTATTGAAAGGAGGTATGACATGAACATGCCAAGCAGAGGGGCAAGAAAGATGAATGCAGCAATGACTGCGATTTTTCCTCCATGTACCACATCCCAGCCCGTGTAGGCTATCGCCGCACCGGCAAACCCGCCAACCAGTGTATGCGACGAACTCGAGGGGATGCCCAGGTACCAGGTCAGCAGGTTCCAAATAATTGCAGCCAGTATCCCCGCAAGAATAACCATCATAGTAATAGCAGAGGTGTCAACAATCTTTGCAATTGTATCAACAATATGGAGCTCAAAAACAAGGTATGCCAGCCAGTTGAACGCTGCTGCCCAGAGAACCGCCTGAAAAGGAGTCAAAACCTTTGTAGAAACTACCGTTGCTATCGAATTGGCAGCATCATGAAACCCGTTTATCATGTCAAAGGCAAAGGCCAGGACAATGATAATGATAAGGATCGTAAAGTCCATCAGAGGATTGTTATGCTATTTTAATAATAACCGATGAGAGAATATCAGCCACATCATCACAGCGGTCAACAGCTTTCTCAAGAGCTGCCAGCACGTCTTTCTTCTTGATAAGCTCGATGGCATCTGTCTCCTCCTGGAACAACTTCGCAAGATACCTGTGGTTAATATCATCGGCTTGCTCCTCTATCTCACCTATCTTATGGCAGTTGTCCTTATACTTCGAAAGATTGAGTACATCACGAAGGCCGTTAAAGGCTGTGTTTATTTCAATTGATGCATTCCTGATTGCATTGGCCATGTCACGGAATTCCTGGGGAATCTCCTTCACCTTGTACAGATGAGCCTGTTTGGCGGCACCGTACATCAGGTCCAGGACTGAATCCGTGGCATGTATTAGCTCAAAGATGTCTTCACGGTCAAAAGGTGTGATGAATGTACTGCTCAGAGTCTTGTACAGGTTTTTTGCTATCTGGTCTCCTACAAGTTCAGCTTCCTTTAGTTTTCGCCCCAGAATCTCCCTCTTCTCCGCCGACGGTTCGTTCATGAACTCAACCAGCAAATCCGAACCCACAATCAGGTTGGCCGAGGCATCCTTGAACAGCGGATAGAATTTACCCTCCTTTGGAGCGAGGTACGAAAATATTTTGTCGAGTTTCATGGGACCTTATGGAATTGGTTTAACAACCGACAAAAATAAACTAACGCTTTCAGTCCGGAAAGGAGATTTGCCGGAATGTTCATTAATTGTTAATTATTATTCTGCCGCGATTTTTCCTGACTTTAGTTATATTAGCAAGGCATAAAAAGATAATTCAGGCATGAAACTAACATTCTACGGGGCTGCCCGCGAGGTGACAGGCAGCAAGGTACTTGTTGAAACCGAACACGGCAAAAAGATACTCCTCGACTGCGGGCAGTTTCAGGGAAAGGGACTGGAGACAGATAGCCAGAACAGGGCGCTGCCATTCTCTCCGGCCTCAATTGATCATATAATACTGTCGCACGCCCACATAGACCATTCGGGTCTTATCCCATTTGTTCACCGTCACGGATTCACCGGCTCAGTAATCTGCACCAATGCAACGCGTGACCTCTGTTCAATAATGCTGGCTGACTCCGGAAAGATACAGGAGCATGATACCTTTACCTTTAATAGACGGAGAGCGAAGAAGGGTCTTCCTCCGGTGGAGCCCCTCTACACCCAGGCCGATGCGATCTCTTCAATGAAACTGTTCATCTCAGTGGCTTATGACCGCAAGTTCCGTATTGATGACATGACCACTGTCCGGTTCACCAATACCGGACATATGCTCGGCAGCGGTGTGGTCACCCTGGAGCTCAGGGAAAAGGATGGCATAAAGAGACTTGCCTATACAGGAGACATAGGAAGGCCCGTTAACCGGATACTGAAGAGCCCGGAGCCCTTTCCCCAGGCCGACTTCCTCATAACGGAATCGACCTATGGCGACCGTCTTCACCCTACCCTTATGGAATCGGACGAGGAGCTGTTCAGGGTGGTGTACAGGACCTGCGTGGAGAAACGTGGCAAGCTTATAATTCCCGCCTTCAGCGTTGGCCGAACGCAGGAAATAGTATATTCACTCAACACACTTTATAACGCCAACAGGCTGCCGAAAGTCGATATCTATGTTGACAGCCCGCTATCAGTAAACGCAACCAATATCTTCAGGATGCACCCTGACTGCTTCAACAAGGATGTAGCTGAGGTAATGCTTACTGACCCCGATCCGTTCGGGTTCAACTCCCTTTTCTATATCACCTCAGTTGAACAGTCAAAGAGTCTGAATGCTATTAAGCAGCCGGTTATAATAATCTCCTCCTCGGGCATGATGGAAGCCGGGCGGATAAAACACCACCTGGCAAACAGCATAAGTGACCCCGCCAACACAGTTCTTGCAGTTGGCTACTGCGCACCGGCAACCCTCGGAGCAAGACTACTCAGGGGGGAGAAGGAGGTCTCCATCCACGGCACCAGGTACCCTGTGAATGCCGATATTGAGAGGATTGAATCTTACTCCGGACACGGTGATTACAGTGAGATGGGTGATTATCTCTCTTGCCAGGACCCCGACAGGCTGAGAAACACCTTCCTGGTACATGGCGAATATGAGACTCAGATACATTACCAGTCCTACCTCGGGACAAAAGGTTTCAGCAACATTGAGATTCCTTCATATGGAAAAACATACACATTGTGATTTTTATGATATTTCTTTCATTGTCGGCATGAAAGTCTAATTTTGCACAAAAAATTTCTGGAATATGTTCATTTTAATGGTTGTGCTTTTTCTGCTGGGTTACCTGGCAATCGCACTGGAGCATCCACTCAAGATTGAGAAGGCTGCCAGCGCTCTCCTACTGGGGTCCATTCTTTGGGCTCTTTACGCTCTCTTCAGTGAACAGGTCCTCGCCCTCGGATTCTCCCCTTCATGGGAGGAGATAAAGATGATGGCGCAGGAGATACTTCACAACATCGTTCCCTCGATGAGTGCTGATCAGTTCGCCACTTCACCCTTCCGTGAGACAGTTGAGCTTGCAGGTCATACAGACAGCTTTGTCAAGCACGAACTGGCTCATCACCTTGTGGATATCGCTGAGATACTCTTCTTCCTCTTCGGGGCGATGACCATTGTTGAGGTAATTGACCAGCATCAGGGATTCACCGTCATAACCGACCGGATAAATACAAAGAGCAAGGTCAGACTGATATGGGTACTGGGTTTTATCACCTTCTTCATGTCAGCTGTTCTTGACAACCTGACCACAACCATTGTAATGATAGCCCTGCTCCGGAAGCTTATCTCTGACAAGCCTACACGATGGATTTTTGCCAGTATGATTGTGATTGCAGCCAACGCCGGAGGAGCATGGTCTCCGATAGGCGACGTCACAACAATTATGCTCTGGATTGGGGGGCAGATAACCACGGTTAACATAATACTCAAGGTTTTCCTTCCCAGCCTTGTCAACATGATTGTACCGTTAACACTGTTATCATTCATGGTCTCAGTTGAGATAAAAAGACCGGAGAAGCCGCTGCATTCAAGTGACATCACCACCCCATTCGAGAAGGGGTTCATACTTATCCTGGGTGTATCAATGCTTTTGTTTGTTCCGGTATTCAAGACTGTAACCCATCTTCCGCCCTATGTCGGAATGCTCTTTGGCCTCGGCGTCCTGTGGCTGGCATCCGAGATAATGCATCGGAACAAGGAAGATGAACTAAAAAAGAAACTTACAATTTACAATATTGTCAAGAAGGTTGATACCCCTACTATCTTCTTTTTCCTGGGTATCCTCTCGGCTGTGGCCGCCCTTCAGAGCGCCGGCCATCTCAGTCTTCTTGCCGGTTGGCTTGATGAGAAGCTCGGTGATATCTACCTGATCAACCTGGCAATAGGAGGCATCTCCGCCGTCGTTGACAACGTACCGCTCGTTGCCGGCGCCATGGGTATGTATGATGTGGTCACCCCTGATATGCTCCGGATGGCTGCCGACCCGGCCTATGCAGCTTTCTTTGTGCAGGACGGACTCTTCTGGGAGTTACTTGCGTACTGCGCCGGAACAGGTGGAAGCATGCTTATTATAGGTTCAGCAGCAGGTGTAGCTGCGATGGGCCTCGAGAGAATTGACTTTATCTGGTACATGAAGAAGATATCATGGCTTGCACTTGTCGGTTACCTCGCAGGAGCCGGCGTATATTGGCTGCAGGCTCAATTACTTCACGGATAACAGCTGGTGACAGCAAAAAAAAAGAGGCTGGATTTTTCCGGCCTCTTTCTTTTATTCATCATCCTAGTATCTCGGTTCACGATCCTTGTCACGGAAGTCGCGACGAGGTCTGAAAGGCTTCTTTTCTGCCTTGGGCTCAGATCTTTTAACGATGATCTGACTACCATCGAGCTCTGAGTTGTTGAGTTTTTCGATAGCTTCATAACCTGCACGGTCATCTGCCATCTCTACGAAACCATAACGCTTTGAAAAGCCGGTCTCACGGTCCATGATAACTTTTGCGGAGATCACCTCTCCAAATTTGCTGAAAAGTTCCTGAAGGTCTTCTGCTTTGGTTACAGAGCTCAGCTTGGCTACAAAAATGTTCATTTGAAAATTAATTAAAATGTTAATAAAAATATTAAAATCAAGAGGTTATGTCGGGCACAGACAAAAACATGTCTCATATACCCGAACCGCCGATCAACACAAAGATATTTAATTTATTTTTACAATTCCAAATTTATTTAAATATTTGGAAATGAACCTCTGAGGTGCGGTCTTAACTTTTCCCGGCTGGTTGATTGAGGCAGAGGAACACATCTTGTAGAATTTTTTAGCCCGCCAGGTTTATCTTGAAAGGGGTGCTGTCTTTTTCCTCAGCCAGTCTCTTATTCCGGGCTCAAGGAAAGTAGCGAGGCTCCGGTAAACGTTCTCATGATACTCATTGAGCCATTTCAGTTCACCTTCATCCAGGAGAGATACCTCGGTTAATGTATTGTCAATATAACAGAGTGTAACTGTCTCAAACTTCAGGAAACTGCCATATTCTGTTTCACGGTCTTCGGCGCAGACAAGCAGGTTTTCTGTTCTGAAACCATATTCACCCTGCCGGTAGAAGGCCGGCTCATCTGACACTACCATCCCCGGCTCAAGCACCGTTCTCAGGTCACCTGATGCTGACGTACCAATTGTCTGTGGTCCTTCATGAACATTCAGAAAACAACCCACTCCGTGACCCGTTCCGTGGCTGTAATTCATACCGTTCTCCCATAGTGCCTTCCTGGCGAGCACATCAAGCTGAAATCCCCTGGTGCCATAAGGGAATCGTGCCATGGCAAGGCTGATGGTCCCTTTTAAAGCCAGGGTAAAGTCTCTCCTTATATTTTCTCCGGGTCTCCCCAATGCAACAGTACGTGTTATATCCGTGGTTCCGCCAAAATATTGTCCGCCGGAATCAAGAAGAAAAATCCCGGAACTTGCCAGAACAGCGTCAGTCTCATCGTCAGGCACGTAATGTGGAAGGGCAGCATGTGCGTTGTATGCCGCTATTGTGCTGAACGACGGACCCATGCACCCATCCTGTTCTCTTCTCAGTGACCCTATCATTGCTGATGCTGACAGTTCAGTGACCCTGATTCGCCCAACACTCTCCTCAAGCCAGTGAAAGAAACGGGTGAGTGCCACACCGTCCCTGACCATAACCTGCCGGATGTTAGTCAACTCGGTACTGTTTTTAACAGCCTTAAGCCTGGTTGCGATGGTAAGATCTTCAACTATACGAACCTTGCGTGGCATGGCCCTGAAGAGGGCTGCCGAGGTGGTTGATGGCGATAGCATTACCGATTCGCCATCATCAAGATGACTTAACACAGAGGTTATTGTATCATAGGGAAGCAGTACAACCCCGTCTTTGTCAAGTGCGGATCTAAGCGGCCCAGGCACCTTTCCCTCATCGGCGAAGAGCAGGACCTGTTTTGTACTAACAAGCGCAAATGAGAGCAGCAGCGGGCTGAACCTTATATCATTGCCACGGATATTGAGAAGCCACATCACATCATCCGCGGCGGTTAGCAGCTGGTAATCTGCCCTGTTCGCCGTCATTCCTTCACGAACGCGTCGGATCTTTTCAGACCGGCTCTCACCACAAAATTCCACAGGCAAGTCATAAGCCGGACTGTCAGGCAATGGAGGCCTGTCACTCCATAAAGACGAAATGAGATCAGTAGTCAGGCTAACCTTTGCATGATGCGGAGCCACCGCAGCCAGAAGCATGCGCATCTGAACGGCAGAAAGAAGCCTGCCGTCGACAGCCACCCTCCCTCCTTTCGTGATCTTCTCCCCAAGCCACCCGATAAACTCGGGTGTGTGAGGCACCCTTAACCTGACAAGCGTAAAACCTGAGCCCTGCAGTTGATCTTCAGCCTGAATGAAATACCTGCTGTCAGTCCACAGACCTGCAAATGACTTAGTAATCACCACGTTGGCAGCCGACCCCGTGAAGCCTGTCAGCCATCTTATAACCCGCCAGTGATCTGGCACATACTCTCCGAGATGGGGATCGGAAGAGGGTACAATCAATGCATCAATCCGCCTCTTTTCCATCAGCACGCGCAGGGCTGCAAGCCTGCTTCTGTGAATATTCACGGTCATGGTCCTCTGTTTTATTCTTCCCTGCCAAAGAAATGGCGGAGCCAGAAATTGTTCCCTTCATTGGTCATGAAGACCCTCTTGGGGCCGCCCCAACCGTGACGCTCACCCGGATAAATCATCATTTCAAATGGTTTGTTGAGATCCTGCAGGGTTGTGACAAGCCAGATGGTATTCTGCAGATGAACGTTGTCATCCATATCGCCGTGACGGATCAGCAGCTTCCCTTTCAGCTTCCCGGCGTGAGTCAGTGCCGAACCTGCCTGGTAACCATCGGGATTCTGTTCCGGGGTGTCCATGAACCTCTCCGTATACACATTATCATATAGTTTCCAGTCGGTTACTGAATAATCAGCAATGCCGTGGGTCCAGTAGTCGGAGCCTGCAGTCAGCGCCATGCATGTAACGTATCCGCCGTACGACCCCCCGGTTATTCCCATACGTGAAGAGTCAGCCCAGGGCTGTTCACGGAGCCATTTCACCGCATCTGAATAATCAGATATCTCCCATTTACCAAGTGACCTGTGCAGGTAATCAAGACCTTTCTTGCCAAAAGTGCCTGACCCGCGGTGATCAACATTGATTGTGACAATTCCGTTTTCAGCATACCAGCGAGGTTGAAAACCAGTCCACATATTCCGGATACTTCCGGCATCAGGGCCGCCGTAGACCGTAAAGACAACCGGATGCTTCTTCGTGGCATCAAACCCGACCGGATACGTTATGAGCGCAGGCATTTCAAACAGGCCATCGGAGCTCTTTATCTTTACTATCTCCTGCTTATGGTGTTTCTGCGGATCAAACTCCGGCATCTCCTGACGGTGGAGGGTTCTTACAATACTGCCTTTTCTGCTTATAAGGTCAATACCCCCCGGGTTGTTTATATTACTCCAGGAATCCATTATCCACGATCCGCCCGGTGAGACGGATGCAGAGTGACTTCCGGCCCCGGTGGTAAGCTGCTGCATTTTCGTGCCGTCAAGCCTCACCCTGAAGAGGTGATTATCGAGTGCATCAGGGCCGGTTCCGATGAAGTAAACCTCTCTTCGCTCTTCATCCACTTTTACAAGCTGACTCACCTTCCAACTGAAGTTTGTAATCTGCGACCTGAGGGTACCGTCCCATCCATAATAATACAGATTATACCAGTCGTTTCGGTAGCTCCTGACAATGAAACCGCTGCCATCTTTCATGACGTATATGTCTTCAAAGAAATCGACCCAGGTAGGCCTTGCCTCACTGTATACCTCTGTAAAATCACCGGTAGCCACATCGGCGAGGATAAACCTCATGTCATTCTGATCACGGTTCAGGACCTGTACCATCAGTTTACTGCCGTCCGGTGTCCACGATGGCCATGCTATATACTGGTCAATGCTTTCGTCTGTCTTGACCCAGGTGGTTTTAGCCGTTGAGAGTTCCACCACACCCATCTTCACCATAGGATTAGGGTCGCCAGGCTTGGGATAGGAAGCTGTCTCCTGCCTGCCGTGCACACCGTCGCTCTCCTCCAGGGCATTGAGATAATAGAGCGGAACTGGACTATCATCTGTATGAAGGTAAGCAATTCGCTCAGCGTCCGGCGACCACCAGAAGGCAGCATACCTTGAGGCTCTGCCGAGGATCTCCTCAAAATAAACCCATGATGCCCAGCCGTTATAGATCTTATCAGTGGCATCGAAAGTCAGTCTCGTCTCTTTTTTCTGATCAAGGTCATAGTAATAAAGATCCTTCTCTTTTGTATAGGCTATCTTCCTGTCTCCGGGGGCAAATTTCATATTGACCTCTTTCTCCGGATCACTGGTGAGTTTGAGGCCCTCAGGGTTCCCAGCAACATAATACCACAGGTCTCCGTCGCGGAGGATCACTACGGCCTTCATGTCTGAAGCAACGGCCATCTCAGGCCCCGGTGCGACTCCCTCCGGCAACAGGTCCCTTATCTTCTCCATCTCAGTCCGGTACACTCCCACCTTTACTGACTTACCGGTTCTGCAGTCATATTCTTTTGTGACAAGGTTCGCCTCATCCCTGATCACAGACTTCTGTTCATCATCGTATAACCTGATCAACATGCGGTTATCATCAATCCATTTGATAAAACCCGGTTTGTATTCTGGTCCCGGCCTTTGTCCGGAGAGGGTAGCACTCGTGATCAGCAGCAGAGAGAACTGAAGAAAGATAATAATCCGTTTCATATGAATGATTATGTGTTTAAGTTCGGTTTACAGAAAGCAAATATAGCAAAGTTACCTGCTGCCTGTAACGAAGATGTCTTGCAACACATTATCGAAAAGACGGCAGATATGTGTACTTTTACATATTATTTAAGGAACATGGGGAGAGAACGCGGCACTCATCCGCCCGGAGAATGGATGAAGCTTGACAATGCGGCAAAGATTTATCCGGCTATCACCGGTTCAGAACTGACTGGCGTTTTCCGTATCACTGTTTTGCTCTCCTCTCCGGTTCTGCTTCCTGCCCTTCAGAAAGCCTCCCGGGATGCATCGGCACTCTTTCCATTCTTCAGCGTTGAGCTTTGCAAGGGTTTTTTCTGGTATTACCTTGAATACAACGGAAACCCTCCCAGGGTGCTCGCAGATATTGGACCGAGATGCCAGCCTTTTCCAAGGACCATGAAGGGAGAGCTTGTCTACAGGGTGCTGGTCAGGGGGAATAGTATTTCAGTAGAGTTTTTTCATATTCTTACTGATGGTGGTGGTGCAATCTTCTTTCTTAAAACCCTCCTCAACTACTATTTTTTCCATGCCTGTGCAATCACTGAAGTGCCTTTCCCCGATGTAAAAGAAGGTCCCAGGCCGGGAAGCACTGAAGATCTTTTCTCGAGTCATTACGGCAGGGGTATGCCGAATCCGGGTGTACTGTCAGGCGCTTGGCATCTCCCCTACAAACTGAGGTCTGCCCCGCGCTTCAAGGTGACCGAGTTTGAAATACCGGCAGATAAACTTGCTTCGGTAGCCAGGGATGCGGGCTGTACTATCACTGAATACCTCGCATCAGTGCTTCTTTTTGTTCTCCAGGAGATAAGACATGAACAACGGTCCGGGTCACCCCATATCAGGGTACAGGTACCGTTCGATCTGCGAAGGAGATATGATGCATATACCCTCCGTAACTTCTCCCTTTTTGCCATGCCTGCAATAGACATTCGCATGGGCAATTATTCATTCGAAGAAATAATCAGAGAGGTAAAACTGACAATGCAGATGATGACAGATGAGAAGAGGATTAAGCAGGTCATCAGCCGCAATGTGTCTAAGGAAAAAAATGCCATTATTCGTATCATTCCGCTCTTTATAAAGAGTCCGGTGCTGCGTTTTGCCTATAACAGGTTCGGCCCCAGCCAGTTCACCAGCACCATTACAAATATGGGAAAGGTGACTCCCACAGGACCTGCAGCTGAACTGCTTCAGGCCATGTCAGTGACCCCGCCCCCGCCCCACAGGCATATTAAACTGACAGGCGGGCTGATTACACTGGGAAAGAACACAATTATTACCTTCGGGTCACTCACCGACAACACTGAGACAGAAAGCCGGTTCGTGAAGAAACTG
>JBFYPM010000154.1:0-18661 GCA_041303295.1 Bacteroidales bacterium | reverse complement strand
GATCTGGTCCGGCATTGCCGGAGGGAATGAGGATAAGGCTGACTACCGTGCTCTCCTCAATTCACTCCTTATGGTTAAGGGGAAGATTACCGTTGCTGTAAGCGACCAGGAGCTTCTCTCTGAGGCTATAAGCAGCGTCATATTCCGTATAGTGCCTGACTCACTGATTTCTCTGGTAAATGAGAAGGTTGCAGAGCTGGAGATAATGCATTCAGATATTAAAACCATGAAGGGCCAGCAGTATTTGGACCTTAAATTCCGTATACAGGATGCAAGCGCCAGTCTGATCATGATTCTGGAACCCTTTACAGGATTTTCAACAACCAGCCTGGAAGCTCCAATACTTGCCGCCAGCCTTAAAAAGGAATACCCTGTTTCATTGACTGAACCATCGCTTAACCGTCTGCCTGACCTCATGAAATTGTATCTTACTCATAACCAGTCAGTGCTTACTGATTCCAAATTTCTCGGATTTCCTTTTCACTACTTCTATACAGCCGTCTTTCTGCTTATTCTTTTTGTGGTGCTTTGTATAGTTTACAACATACTGATAGAATGGCGATTAAAAAAAGAAGGTATTATTGAATAAGCTAATATGCAGAGAGACATGAAAAAGTTATACTTCACCTTTATCCTGCTAATGGCGGGAGCAATTTCATTAAATGCTCAGAACCTAACCCAACTGGAGGGTAGTTTCAAAACAGGTCCGGCCATAATCCTGATCGCGACACTTATTACATTTGTCCTTGTCGGCATATTTTTTCGTGCCAAGGACCCTACCGACTATTATGCTGCAGGAAGGAGTATTTCAAAGGTAGGATCAGGCATGGCCATTGCATCTAACTGGATGAGTGCTGCGTCAGTACTGGGTATGGCTGGAATGATGTACGGCTTCGGCTATAATGGGTTGGCTTATGTTGTGGGTTGGACAGGAGGCTATGTTCTACTTCTGATACTGATGGCTGCCCAGATCAGGAAATACGGCAAATATACCGCTCCCGACTTTATTGGTGACCGTTTCTACTCCCGTGATCTCAGAATTGTGAGCGCGATATTCACAATTCTGATTTCATTTGCCTATTGTGTTGGACAGTTTGGAGGCATTGGACTTATGTTCAAATGGATCCTTGGTCTTAACTATACCCTTGCAGTGATAATTGGTTCATCCGTGGTATTGCTGTATACCCTTATTTCGGGTATGATCGGAGCTACGAAGAATATGCAGATACAGTATATTATTATTGTGACATCGTTTCTTCTGCCGGTATTTATCCTGGCATACAAGTTTGATTATTTCTGGCTCCTGCCTCAGATTGGGTACGGTGCTGCTGTTTCTGACATTGTACAGGGAATTCCTGCACCTAATATTTCGGATGGCGCGGCACTGCTCAATGCATACGGCCATGACCTTTCTATAGTGCCCAGTCCTGAGTTTGCAATGCCATGGGATCCATCAACCGGCACAACCTTCTTCCAGTGGGTTGCCATATGTTTTTCACTGATGGTTGGTACGGCAGGTCTGCCCCACGTGATACAGCGCTTCTATGTTGTTCCGAAAGTAACAGATGCCAGGTGGTCAGTTGTCTGGGGGCTGTTTTTCATCTGCCTGGTGTACTGGACTGCTCCCGCATATGCAACGTTTGGCAAGCTCCTCTCCTCGAATCCTGAGGTGGGTGTACTTGCAAAGGATGCCATCGTGGTTTACACCGCTCAGCTGGGAGGGGTCAATTCGCTTGTTGTAGGTCTGCTTGCTGCAGGGGCGGTATCCGCGGCTTTCTCTACAGTCTCAGGACTACTTGTAGCAGGGGCATCTGCCTTCTCTCATGACCTGTACGTCAAGGTTATTAATCCTGCCTCGACCCCGAAACTGCAGCTGAAAATCGCCCGTTTAGGTACAATACTCATGGCTGTACTGGTGACGATAGTAGCACTCATGAAGCTGGGACTGATTGCACAGCTCGTCTCTGTAGCGTTTTCAATGGCAGCGTGCACCATATTCCCATTGTTTCTGCTTGGCATATGGTGGAGCGGATCAAACAGGGCCGGCGCGAAAGCAGGTCTGTTTGCAGGAAGCCTTGTAACTGTAATCTCCCTGACATATTTTATTGTCGGTCTCAGCGGAGGCTCCCTCCCGGGGCAGGCATTTATCTCATACTGGCTTAATGTTTGGTATTTTGCATGGTTTGGAGCACCACTGGCGATAGTGGTCAATATAGTTGTTTCCCTGCTTACAAAACCGACACCCCTGGAGATTAAGAAATTTCTGGCAGAACAGGTTCATAATTGATGAGTCTTAAAAATCTGATTGAAGTATCACCCGGTACTAAGAAATTACTTGCAATCACTATTTCAGTAGCATTGCTGGCAGTGATCTTTGCTTTTTTCTATTACAGGGGAATCAACAGGTCAGAAGACCCGCGAGTAGCTGAGGCCCGGTGGTTCATGGCGGAATATGACCGTATGTCAGGGGGCAAGAACAGTTATGCCTCATTTCATCTTCTTGATTCTGCAGGTAAGATATACGACCGGGTCCCTGGTTATGAGTCGTCATGGGAGAGAGGTGTCATCTATAACAACAAATGCAGCGGTCTTCTGCTGATGGCCCTGTATGACAGCACTATAACCGCATCTGAGAAGAACACTCTGCTTGATCTCTCTGTCAGCTACTGTGACAGTAGTATAATAATATATACCGATTGGCTGAATGAATGGGACGATCTGACCGAAGAGTCTGTAACGCAGCGTATGCTTCCGTTAATGAATGAGCAGGATCCTGCGTTTACGGGGTTTAATTTCGACAGGATATTTAGAAAAAGGGTCAGGGATATCATGCTTGCCCGGATTGAAACACCAAGGAGGCTCTCTGTCAGCTATACAAACAAGGCCACTGCATATCGTCACCTTATGAGGCAGGATTCAGCGCTGGCTTATTACGAAAAGGCACTTACATTGTGGAAGGATAACCGCACTGCAGAGAGCAATCTGAGTGTGCTTCTGGGGGGTGAGCCCATGAAACCGGGAATCATTGAATCTCTTTTTCCCCCGGACAGAAAAAAAGAGAGTAAAAACTAAGGCCTGCATTGCCGGCAATAAAGCAGGTAACGGATGTTAAATAATTTCAATATGAGAAAAACAATTGTAATAATTACAAGTCTGATCTTGCTTGGGCCACAAATTGTGGCACAGGACGATGGTCAGAACTGGGGAATTAAACTATCGGGTTTTGTTAAGACTGATATTTTTTATGATACCAGGCAGTCTTCTGCCTCTAATGGTTTGCGTGAGGGACACTTCTTTTTGTTTCCTGATGACGTATTGTATGATGAGGAGATGAATGACCTGAATGCCAATCCATCCTTTCATATTCTTAACATCCAGACAAGGGTGAGAGGTGACATCACCGGCCCTGATGCCTTTGGAGCAAAGACCTCTGGAGCAATTGAAGCTGAGTTTTTTGGGACCAGCGAGAGTGACCTCAACGGTTTCAGACTTCGTCATGCATATATAAAGATGGACTGGAGCAGGGTAACCTTGCTTGCAGGGCAATACTGGCATCCGATGTTCCCGGCAGAAAACTTCCCGGGCACAATAAGCTTCAATACCGGTGTTCCCTTTATTCCATTCAGTCGTAATCCGCAGGTCCGGTTTGTTTACTCACCGGGCAGGTTCAGCTTAACAATGGTTGCATACTCACAGCGCGATTTTACATCGTCAGGGCCTGATGGCAACGGCAGCAAATACATAAGAAACAGTGGAATTCCGGGATTGCACTTGCAGTTTAAGGTGCCCGCGGGTGAGAATCTGACAGCCTGGGGAGGCATTGATTTTAAGGTTATAAGGCCTGAGATCAGGACGCCAGCGAACATTGCAACTGATGCCACCGTTAGCAGTATGGCCGCATTTGCCACAATTAAACTAAAAACAAAACCGTTAAACCTGGCTGTTATGGGAGTTTACGGAGAGAATGCAAGTGATATGATGATGATCGGAGGATATGCCGTATCTGACATAACAGACCCTGTTGACCAGATAAGGGAGTGGGCCACCATCAACAACACCGGTTTCTGGTTAGACCTGAGCACCAACGGCAAGAAGGCTGTTTTTGGTCTCTTCTCCGGCTATAGCAAAAACCTGGGTTCACGGGAACCGGTGGAGGGGACTGTTTACGGCAGGGGCAGCAACATTGATCATCTCTTCAGAGTATCTCCGAGGTTAACCATCACGGAAGGTAAACTGAGCATTGCAGCGGAGATAGAAACTACCCTGGCTGCTTACGGTACAATGGAGTCTGGCGGAAAAGTGACTGATACACATGATGTTACTAATGTGCGTATGCTGCTCAGCATGATCTATCGCTTTTAAATTGTCACGGTGTGGAAATCATTGCCAGCCTTCAGCATAAGGTTATTTATATCTTCAATTGCACCGGAGGCCAGTAATTGCATATCGGCGTATCGTACCTTAAAATCGACCCTGTTATCCGGCTCCCTGCCGCTGCTTATGCAGGATGCCTGATGCGAGAGTCGGATATATGCGAGGTTTTGCCATGCCCTCAATGCATCACGAAGTAGCTCATGACTTATATGTTTTCCTTCATGCAACTCAAGTATCCTGTCAACGGTTGACAGTCCGGCAAGACTATGTTTCAGGGCATAGAGCCTGATAACACCTGTTAGAGCCATGAGGATTCTCTTGATGTCTGTTGTCTCATCTGAGAGGAGTGTCCGGGAGGGATTGTACTGTTTCAATGCCATCGACATATGATAGAAGAAAATGTCACTTGTCCGCAGGCTGGTTTTAACATATTCCCTCAGTTCATTGCAGAGTGAGTCATCGCCGTAACAGGGTCTGAAGTCAAAGAAAATACTTACATCCAGGATCTCCGTGGGGCCGGGGATCCTTATCCAGTCTGAAAAGTAGCTTTTCCATTTATCAAGAGGCTGGCACCATTTCGGATTCCCGGCCATGTTATTCCCCTTGCAGAGACGAAAGCCGATCTGGTCAAGCATTTCATTTACTTTCTTACCGAGTGCCAGGAAATAATCTTCTGCAGCTTGCATCTTATCTCCTGAAAGGTTTTCAAAAATAATGGCGTTATCCTGGTCTGTAAGAAAGCTTTGCTCTCGTCGCCCCGCACTGCCTGTCTGGATGAATGAAAAGCGACAGGGAGGCTCTCCTGCAGCTTCTATGCACAAATCGATCACTCTCCTGCAAATTGCATCGGCGACGGAAGAGATGTGAAGAGAGACCGAATAGGGGTCTGCATGGCCGGCAAGCATTGACAGTGAGGCTGTACGGCTTTTCTGCCAGATCTTCTTAATGCTGTTGACAGAGCTTGTATTGGCAATATCATTCATGATCAATTCCGGGGTCATGGAGGAGGCATGGACCAGCTCCTCATTTGTAATCACACCCGTAAGACTGTTTGCTGATGTCATGACGAGGAGACATCCGGAACTGTTCCTGATTCTGTCTATAGCTACGGAAATCTTTGCATCTTCTCTGATAAAGGATGGTGGGGCATGCATGAACCTGAAGATCTCAGAGGTTGCCGAAGCACCCTCCGCCATTCCGAATCCGATGCTGGCGACATCGGCCACACCCATTGGTTCCCCGGTACTGTTAAGGACCACCATTACCCTGGTATTATTCTCTTTCATCAATGAAACAGCCCTTGAGATAGTTGTGTTTTCAGAGCATGTAACCGGGGGTTTCATGATTGCGGACACAGGCACTTCATTCATGTAAGGGGAGCCTAGGGCCTCATGTCCGGCGGTCGGAATGCCAGTGGCAGAAAGCGATGCCGTAAGAAGCTCTACACTTCCGTCACACCATATTTCATCAGCTCCGGGGTCGGCAACCATGATGGTTAACAGTGCCCTTAACCTATTTCCGTCCTGTCTTCTGAGAATTACATTTTCATTATAAAGAGCCTTACCGGTTTCAAGCAGGTGCCTGATGCGTTCATACTGATGAGGCTCGGCAAAAACTGATTCGAAGTGCTGCAATTGCAATTCCTGAATGCTTGAATATCCAAGCCAGTTTAAAACAGGTGCCGTAGCGTGAATAAATCTTGGCTTTTTACCATAGGTGGTACGGAAAAATCCTGTCCCGGCATTCTCAAGCAGCGATATCGGGAGGTTTATGCCTGATGATATTGCAAGGTTTTTAGCAGGACGGATTACAATAAGTACGGCATTGTGGTCTCCGAGAGTAATCCGTGACAGATCGGCATGACATGCTATCTGTCTTCCGGTTTTTGTTTTCAGCATGCACTCGACAAATTGTCGGGCTGACAGTTCCTCATATAATTTTCCGGGATCATCCGGATCACTGATACTCTGTGAGCTCAGAATATCTGTCAGAGGCCGGTTCAGGATCTCATCCTCACCAAGTTCAATCCACGAAAGTAATGTCTTATTTGCCCGGAGTCCCTGGCCTGACCATATTATGACCCCCTCTGATGCTGCCTCTGCAAGTGTTCGGTAGAGCTCTCTCGATTTACGGAGCTCCTCTTCAGCCCGGCTCCTCTTCTGTTCTATTTTATGGCTCTGGCTTGATATGGCAAGGAGTAGACCAATAATGACGAGGCCGAAAACCCCGGAAAATGCAAGAGTCCTTATCTCCATCCTGCGTATCTCCATCCTGACATCCTCCACATATATTCCGGTGCCTACAACCCATTCCCAGGGCTCAAACAATCTCACATAAGATAATTTCGGTACTATACGGGTAGAATCATCATTCCATTGCCACATATACTCAACGTAGCTCTCACCGTCATTAGCCACGGCTTTTACGAATTCGACAAAAATTGCCTTGCCCTTGGAATCATAAAACCCGGTGAGATCCTGGCCGTTAAGATCAGGTCTATAGGGATGGGTTATCATTACCGGGACTTTGTCAGTGATCCAGAAGTAATCCTTCAGGTCATGACCGTATCTGATTGTGTTTATGGCTGCCCTGGCCTGTTCCTGAGCCTCAGGTTTTTCCAGGTCACCGTTGCGCTCCAGTGTGTGGTAGTACTCGAGCAGGCTGTAGACTGATGCTGTCATTTCATGGATCAGGTTCCTTTTCCGCTCCATCATGACCTTTTCAAAAGCCGGTATGAGGTAGAGGAATATCATTCCCGCAAAAAGTATAATGGCCAGCAGGGCTGGAAGGTCAATCTTCAGCAGGAATACCTTTCTTTTATCTCTTGGAGCTCGCTCGTTCATAATTATCTCCTAAGTAATTTTTTCATGTATCAGATATAGCATTCCTGTTTCTGTATCCAGAACCGAAAATGAGGTTCTTCCGTTGCCTCCCGTGAGGGGGGGGAGCAGGATCATTGTCATTTCATCTCCGAGAAAGATTCTGTCGTTGGGGACAGGATGAACAGCCCGCAGGAAAGGAATCGGTCCGCGGTGAGAGAAGTATGCAATTGGTTTGTGCGAATGACCTGATAAGGAGAACAGGATTTTATGATGGATCATGAATTTCCACAGTTCATTCAGGTGATGGTGCTTTTCAATATATCTTGTGGATGAGCCTGTAAAGTCAGGGCAGACATAGTGTGAAAGAAGGAGAGTTGCCCTGATCTCAGATAGAATAACATATTCGGGAATAGTATTCAGATATGATATTTCCTCCTCGCCCAGATCATTTGGGTCTTCGCCTTCAAATGACCATACGAATCCGCCAGAGGCTGCTCTTCTCTCAGGTGGTGTCATCTGAAACCAGTGTTCCGGGTATTTGAAGCCGTTTGACCAGGAGGGGAGCCTTTTTGCCGCATAAAGGTCATGGTTGCCTGCGACAACCCACCGGCAGCTTGACCGTATGAGTGATATGCACTGCCTGGCGCTTCGGCGGAAGTGATAATTATAGAATCTGCGGTCATACCCTGTAATGTCACCCAGGCATGCAAGCTCATCACATCCGTTGGCCTCAGCAAGCTTCAGGACTGCCTCAAGCATTGTTACATTTTCATGGATATCAGTAATGATTCCCAGTTTCATAATTTTTGTCAGGTTGGTTGCCTCACCGGGTGCCGTTATTACAGACCAAGTTACGCAGATTTGACTGATTTGGCAGCAGCTCACTCATTAAAGTCCTTAAAATCGATAATATTAGTATCATTGTGAAATTATTCTTACCATGATGAATATTTCAAATGAATTTCGATTATTCTGACTTCTGTCACGCTGGAACAATATATGAGGTTAAATACTCTGCTCTTCTGACTGGGGTGGAGTTGCTGACTGTCAGATTCACCCCGCCTGAACCGATTGATGCTCCGCCGGTGGTTTTTATTCCGGGACTGGCCTCTGTAATTGAGAACTTCAGGGAGACGGTCATAGAACTGACGAGAACACATACGGTTTACTATATTGAAACCCGGGAAAAAAAGAGTGCGGTGATCAGCAAGCGTCACCGGTTCACCGTTGAGGAGGTTGCATCTGACCTGGTTCTCTTTGCCCATCAGACCTTCCCCGCCGGTTCCCGGTATGTCATGGCAGGATATTCACTGGGGGCGACAGCAATTGCAGAGGCCTTTCATTTACTTAATAACAAGCCTGAAAAGATCGTTCTTATTGAGCCGAACAGCTCCTTCCCGTTTCAGGGATGGTTGCTTATTCTGGCAAGGGCAGCCGGGGTAATATACTATCCGTTGAAACCGATTCTCAAGTGGTACCTGAGACGGTTTCGGATTAATCTTGCAGAGGATTACGAGATGTATCTTATTAACTGCAGGATACTTGATGCGGCAGAGCCGGTCCGTACCGGCCGTGCAATAAGAGACCTCAGCGCATACCGCATGACCGGATGCCTTCGGGAGATAAACGTACCGGTACTGGTTGTGGTTGCCTCAAAGGACAAGTTCCACAGCCATGGCGAGGGCATGGATATTGCCAGGCAGATAAGCGGTGCCGGTTACATCGACCTTGTCGACAACAGGAGAACCCACAGCGCTGAGATGGGCCGGGTAATAAGTGATTTTATTTCTTCTCCGGTACAAAAACCATCTCAAGCAGGTCAGCCTTGGCAAGATATTTCTTAACCAGCTTTTTCATGTCTTTCACGGTAAGGCTGTTGAGTATTCCGGCATAATTTTTCTCATCATTGCCATCTATTCCATAGAGGTAATAGTTGGTGACCGTACTTGCCCAGTAGCTGTTGTGCTCCTTCTCCTCCTCTCGTGTTTTGAGCAGGTTACTTACGCTCTTTTCAAGATTCACCTGTGAAGGGCCGTTTATGGCAATTCCCTGCAATTCTTTGTAGATTATTGCTTTAAGGTCCGCAGCCCTGGCAGGGTCGCATTCGAACGCAATAAGAAAATCAGCTTTCTCAACCGGTCTCTTATGTGATGTGGCACTGGTGCTGACGCCGTAGGTTCCCCCTTCTTCCTCTCTTACTTTCTCAGTATAGACCAGGTCAAGGATACCTTTAAGAACATCCATCATCAGGTTGTTTTTCGGGTTGAACTTCATGCCGGCAGAATAGTTCATTACAACAGTTGCCTTGGGTACTGCAAGCGGGATGGCAATCTCTTTGCGTACGGTGCCTTCGGGCTGGGCTATTCCAAGGTCCTTCCAGGTCTCAGTGATATTTTTTGCTGGCAGCGAGCCAATATATTTCGTTGCCATATCACGTGCAACCTGTTCCTCTACATTACCGGTGATGAAGAATGTAAATGCAGATGCATCGTCAAAAGCCGTCTCATATATGTGGTTCACATCATCATAGCTGATGAGCTTCATTGACTCAGGTGTCATGAGGAAGGTCCGGTGATGGTATCCGGTCATGTTCATTGAGAGGCTGTCAGACAAAATCTTGTTGGGGTTTTTCTGCATGGCGGTGATAACGGCTGTATATCGGCCGATTATTGCATCATACGCCTCCTTGTTATAGTTAGGCCTGGCAAAACGAAGATAGAGGAGCTGCATCATTGTCTCAAAGTCCTTTGGCGTTGATGAGCCTGTTATTGTCTGCAAGGTCTCCTGCAGCCCAAGCGACACTGAAGCCTTCTTACCGGCCAGCATCTTTGTCAGGGCAACATTGTCAAACTCACCTGCTCCGTACATGGAGATTATCTGCGGGAAAAGCGAGAGTGAAGGAACCAGGGAGTCAGGATAGAGTGATGATCCGCCGTAAGCAAATGCAGAAACAGTCACATTGTCCTTTTCATAGTCGGCATGCCTGAAGACTACCTTTGCTCCGTTTGCAAGGGTCCATTCAGTAGCGCTGAACTGAGGCAGGATGACGGTGCTGATCACCCCTGCTCCCGGCAGGGTTTCCTTTATCAGGTCTGTCCCGCCGGTGATATCTTCGTAAGGTGTTATCCGGGCTGCCTGGACCTTTGAGAACAGGTCCGCAACCTCTGCTTCTGAAAGATGTTTCCTGTCATCCGGACCTTCAACTATTATGAAGCTGTTATCGCCGGTAATGAGGCCCTTCAGTCTTGCCGTTACCTCTTCGAGGGTTATAAGAGGAAGTATCTGTTTGTAGTATTCATACTGAACATCAAGAGAGGGGATAGGCTCACCTGTAAGGAAGTGGTTACGGATATACGATGCCCACGAGTCATTGCTGATTTTATCCTTCTGCTTGTACCTGTTCTCAAAGTTGGCAAGCATTGTTGCCTTGGCCCTCTCCAGTTCACCACTGGTAAAACCATGCTGCCGGACTCTTTCAAGCTCCGTCAGTGCAGCTACAAGGGCTTTGCTCTCCTGGTCATCCCTTACGGTTGCTGATAGTGTGAGAGCGTTGTAATTCCTGGCCAGGAAAGAATCGTAACTAAGAGATCCGTTGACAAACGGCGGTGTGCCTTTCTGCACTATCTCACTGAACCGGTTTCTCATCATGTTGTTCATCAGTGCGATGACATAGCCGTCACGGATATATTTCATATCCCTGGGTGCCGTATCAGGTTCGCGGTCGATAGTGATCAGGCTGACAGAGGTTTCAGAAGCCTCAGGGTCTGTGATAAGCAGGTATTTTGTTCCCTGTTTGGGAATGAGGATGTTATCAGGTCTTGGGGCCGGGTTTTCTACTGCCGGTATTGGAGAGAAGATCTTCCTGATCTTTGCTTCGACGGCATCGACATCAATATCGCCCACAACCGCAATTGCCTGCAGATCGGTACGGTACCAGTCATGGTAGAATGACCTCAGGGTTTCAGGTGTAAAATTTTTAATGACCGCGGTGTCGCCAATGACATCACGTTTGGCATACATCGATCCTTCAAACACCACAGGCAGCATCTGTGTCATCATTCTCCACTGAGCGTTTCGCCTGCTGCGCCACTCCTCCATGATAACGCCGCGCTCCTTGTTTATCTCCTGCTCATCAAGGGTGAGGAAATCGGACCAGTCAGCCAGGATCATCAGGCATGTGTCTGTAAGGCCGGGTTTGTCAACCGGGACATCGCTGAGGTTATAAACGGTCTCGTCAAAGCTTGTATAGGCGTTTATATTATAGCCAAAGGCTACTCCATGACGTTCAAGGGTACCAAGAAGGCTTTTACCCGGGAAATGTGAGGTTCCGTTAAAGGCCATATGCTCAAGGAAATGGGCCAGGCCGTTCTGGCTGTCCTTCTCAAGAATGGCTCCGACATTCTGGATTATATAATAGCTGGCCCGGCCTGCAGGCTCAGTGTTATGCCTGATGTAGTAGGTGAGGCCGTTATCCAGCTTTCCGATCCGGTAAGCGGGATCTACCGGAATAGTATTGTCGGCAGGATTCTGTGCCGTTGCTGACAGTGTAGCGGCAACAAGCAATGAGAGAACAAGAAATCTTTTCATGATCATCAATTGTTTTTAGTTATCAGAGACATTGACACGACTTATTACGCTCAAATTTAGAAAAAAACCATCACTTAGGATGGTTTATACTTGATTATCAGCTGAAATTTTTCAGAAGAGACCGTGCAACTCGGCGTTGATCTTATCAATGACTTCGCTGAGGTGCTCCTTATTCTCGGGGAAATCGTAATAGTCGGCCTCAAGGATAAGCAGTCTGCCGAACTTATATGATTCTATCCAGGCCTCATAACGCTCATTGAGTCTCTTGAGGTAGTCAAGCCGTATTGAGCTTTCATATTCACGACCACGTTTCTGTATCTGGCTGACAAGTGTCGGCACCGAAGCCCTGAGGTAGAGAAGCAGGTCTGGCGGCTCCACGAGCGAGCTCATAAGCTTGAAGAGTGTGAAATAGTTCTCAAAGTCGCGTGTAGACATTAACCCCATCGCATGGAGGTTAGGGGCAAATATGTATGCGTCTTCGTATATTGTACGGTCCTGGACAATTGTGTTTTTTGCCTTTTTTATTTCGAGAACCTGGCTGAATCGTGAGTTCAGAAAGTATATCTGAAGGTTGAAAGACCACCTTTGCATATCCTCATAGAAATCATTGAGGTAGGGATTCTCATCCACCTCCTCATAATGAGCCTGCCAGCCGTAATGTTTAGAGAGCAGTCCGGCCAGTGTTGTCTTGCCTGATCCGATGTTTCCTGCTATTGCTATGTGCATATAAATAACCGTTTAAATCTGAGTCTAAATATAGGAAAAAGGGAGGGAGATGATCTGTCTGTTAATAAAAAGATTTCACCTCCCGGCGGTTTTCAGGACGCTCTCGATAAATTCCCTGCTGTTTGATAGCCGGGGCATTTTATTTTGTCCGCCGAGCTTGTCCCTATCCCTGAACCATTTGTAGAAGGTCCCCTTTGGAACAACACGGATCACCGGTTTAACAAGGGTCAGGTCCTTGTATCTTTTGGCTTCGTAGTCAGAATTCAGTGCCTTGAGGGTGGTGTCAAGTATTTCGATGAAATGGTCAATGTCATCTGGTTCCTTGTCAAACTCAATCACCCATTCGTGGGAGCCGCGAGTGTCACTTCCCATATATACCGGGCCGGCAGTATATTCAGTGATATGTGCTCCCGTACCGAGACAGGCTTTCTCGAGAGCCTTTTCGGCATTGTCAATTATTACCTCTTCGCCGAAGGCATTTATAAAATGTTTGGTCCGGCCTGTTATTTTTATCTTGTGGGGGAAAAGGCTGGTGAATTCAACAGTATCGCCTATGGCATATCTCCACAGCCCGCAGTCAGTCGATATTATGACGGCATAGTTCACACCTTTTTCAACCTCACCGATTGTAAGGGTACGGGGGTTGTCCGTCCCGATCTTATCTGCCGCGATGAATTCATAATAAATGCCATAATCGAGCATCAGCAGCATTGAGCTGTCTGACAGGTCATCCTGAATGGCGAAGAAGCCTTCGGATGCATTGTATGTCTCCATGTAATGCATCCTCGGGTCAGGAAGCAGTTTTTTATATTGCTCACGGTATGGAGCAAAACTGATGCCTCCGTGAAAGAAAACTTCGAGGTTAGGCCAAACCTGGTGAAGGTTTTCCTTGCCGGTGGTCTTAAGGATATGTCTGATCAGGACAAGGTACCATGATGGTACACCGGAGATGCTGGTGATGTTCATATCCACCGTCTTTTCGGTGATCATCTTCATCTTCTCCTCAAAGTCCTCAATGAGCGCGATGCGTGCCGGCGGAGTGCGTATCAGGTCAGAGTAGCCTGGCGCGTTCTCAATCAATATGGCAGAGAGGTCTCCGTATAATGAGTTATTGCTGAAGTTGTTGATCTGGTGACTTCCTCCGAGTGTCAGACCCTTGCCGAGGAACAACCTGGTTGCGGGATTGTATGTTGTGTAGAGCACTATACAGTCTTTGGTGCCACGGTAATGTGTTCCTTCAAGGGATTCCCTTGTTATTGGTATGAACTTGCTTTTGGTGCTTGTTGTGCCTGAAGACTTAGCAAACCATTTCACCTCCCCGGGCCATAGCAGGTTCTTTTCTCCGGCCCTTAGTTTTTCTACGTACGGGATTAGTTCCTCATATGACTGGACGGGGACGTTACTGCAAAATTGCTGGTGAGTTGAAACGGACGAGTAGCCGTGTTCCCTGCCCCACACCGTATCGCGGCTGCGGGCAATAAGCTGTGAGAGGACCTCCTCCTGGCTCTCCGCAGGGAATTTCCTGAAGAGCTCGATCTGTGAGACTCTTTTGGTGTTTACCCATTTAATGACTGAAGGAATAAATGGCATTTATCAGATTTTGTTCCAAAGATAACTAAAGCCTGATTCAATTCATCTGAAAATGTCCTTCAGGACCTGCAGGGATCTGATTTGCCTTATTCCCGTGAGGTGCAGGTGATAGTATTTCAGTATCCGTTCGAGCAGGTCAGTCCGTTCTTCTCCGGTGAGGAGCAAAGAACTGACCTGCTCAGCCGGCATCTGCAGCAGGCGGTTGAGAATGGTGGCGCTGCGCGGTTCAAGGTAATCTGGGTGCATTGGCTGCCGTGACGTGAACTGCCCGGAAAGCATATCAAAATAACACTCCGGAAGTGAAGTATACGACGGACCAATCCCGGCATAATCCATGAATGCCACGAGAAACCACAGGTGAAAATTACTGGTCCCGGCAGTCATGTCATCAAGGGTGATGACGGATGATTCAATGAATTCATAAAGCATCCGGTTTGCATCCTCCTCCCTTATTATATTGTACAGGATCTCACTAATGAACATTGCCACTGTGGTACGCTGAATATCCCCGGGAATAGTCTTGGGGATGAAGGCGAGACTTATCTCCTTCAGGTTATGCAGCTCCCTGTTTTCATAATGGTAAAGTTCGATATTGAAGATATTCAGTGGCTGGAAATAATTGAACCGGACTCCTCTCTTGCCGGAGGAAATTCCTTTGACCATTACAGATAACCTTCCGTATTCCTGTGTATAGAAATGCGCAATCAGGGAGTTGTCTGAATAACGGACATGATGAAGCAGAACGGCTTTGGTTTTTACCAGCATTGCATGAAACCTGAAACCAAATGTATTAAAGTTTCCCGACAGCGCATTGTGCATCAGCGTGCAGACTTAAAATTAGTATATTTACTCTTCAACTTCAGAACATGGATTCAAGATCAAAGGATCAGTTGCTCAAACGCATAGCCAGGCTTGCCCGTCAGAATAAAGAGCTTGAGGAGCAGGTTAAGAAGCTTGAGCGGGAGAAGGGGAAGATTCTGGAAATGAATGAAAGGTACAGGCTTCTGCTTGAACGGAATGAGCTGCCAGGATCTAAAACCATTGAGGAAGAAAAGTCGGCCAGGTACAACATGGTCACTGTGCTGTTTGCCGATATCCACGGTTTCTCAAAACTTGTGGAAGACACAGACTCCTCAAGAATAATGGATGAACTTGATGAGATCTTTCTGGAATTCGATAAAATAATCGGGAAATACCATGTTGAAAAGATAAGGTCCATTGGTGACACACTGATGTGTGCCGGCGGGATACCATCCAGGAATATTACCAACCCGGTGGAGGTTGTTATGGCCGCGGTTGAGCTCAGACATTTCCTGAAGAATTATGAATCGGGAAAGAGAACAGATGAAAGGATATGGAATCTGAAGACAGGCATTCATACAGGCCCGGTAACTGCCTCCTTGTCAGGCAAGAACAAGGTCTCGTACGACATCAAGGGGAGGGCGGTAAATACTGCAAGCCGCATCGAGAACGTCTCGGATAAAGACTCAATCCTGATCTCGGTTATGACCTACGAACTGGTCAAGGAGTTTTTCCATTGTGAGTATTTCGGGAAACTGCCTGTGAAATATACAGGCAGCATTCAGATGTACCGGGTTAAAGGCCTGCTTCCGGAGTTATCTGTTGACGGCCGCGGATTCATACCCAATGATGCGTTCAGAATCAAATTCGGGTTAATCCAGTTCACTGATATACAAGAGATTATATTGGATAAGCTTGAGAGGGAATTGCCCGAGTTTCTCTTTTATCATAATGTCAAGCACACGGTTGATGTGGTTACGGAGGTTGAGCTAATCGGATGGGCAGAAGGATGCAATGACGAGGAGATACTTCTGCTGAAGACTGCTGCTCTCTTCCATGATGCGGGGCATACAGTGTCATATGACGACCATGAGTATCAGGGAACGCTTTTGGCCAGGGAGATGCTGCCCGGCTATGGTTACTCAGGTAAGCAGATTGACAGGATTTGCAGTATTATCATGTCAACCAAGCTGCCTCCCCGGCCCTCCGACCTGCTTGAACAGATCATCTGTGACTCCGATCTCGATTACCTTGGCAGAAGTGATTTTATTCCTGTTTCAAATACCCTTTTTGAGGAGTTGAAGGCGCAGGACAAGATCACAAAACTGAACGACTGGAACAAGATGCAGGTGAAGTTCATCTCAGGCCATCAGTATTTCACTGCTACTGCCCGCAGTCTCAGGGAAGTGAACAAGAAACTGCAGATTGAAAGGATACAAAGCCTGATCACTGAAGAGTGATCATCTGATTACCAGTACCTTGGTAACTGCAGCTAGACTACCGTCTTCATTGGAGCAGAAGATAAGATAGACTCCGGTGGCAACCCTGGCGGAGCGGTAGTTGTCCAGGTCCCAGGTAACCTGCCCCCCGAGGGAGGTGGTCTCATAAACAAGGTTCCCGCTTACGTCAGTGATCTTTACCGATGAATTTTCAATGAGCCCTGTCACGGTTACAACGCCTTCATAATCCTCCCTGACCGGGTTGGGAAACACATAGATTCCCGAATAATCCTCTTTACCTGCTGTAGCCTCACCGCGGAAAGAAATAATGCCTTCGGATGTGCCGAACCAGACCTCGCCGGAGAGTCCGTTGATAGCTACTTTTACAATATTATCAGACAGAAGTGGGCTGTTGGAGATGTTGAAATGAAGCAGTTCCTTCTTGGCGTCGTCTGACATCAGATAGACACCTGAGCTCATTGTACCGAACCATTTTCTGTTTGCCCCATCAATGGCTATTGATGTTACTGTCTCTGTGCCAAGTAGATAGTCAGCCAGTCCCGACCCGTCATTACGCGCGATTTTAATTCTCGAAGCCATCAGTCCGCCGGAAAAAACTTTTCCCGGGTTATAAAATACTGCTGGTCCGGTGTCTGTTCCGATCCAGATGTTCCCGTCATTGTCAGTGGAAATTGCAAAGAGGTTATTCATAACATGCCCCTCGGTATCCTCGGCCTGAAGCCTGAGATACCTGTCGTCTGTGACTGTTTCAGATGTGCCAGCCGGGTCATAAACCAGCAGTCCGTTGCCGCGGGGCAGAATCACCCAGATGAAATCGTTGCGGTCAATTGCAATGTCTCCTGTAACCGGCACATTCAGGTTCAGTGATGGTATGATCCAGTTACCGTCAGGGGTCAGAGCTTTCAGATTGCCCGGCACGCCTGACTGAGTCATCCACAGGTTTCCCGACCCGTCATATGCCAGTCCGCAAATGCGTGAATAATTTTCTCCCGGTCTAATGCTGGCCAGTGGGGAGTTATACTGGTTAAAGTTGTTTACAATCGCGCCCTCTCTGAATTCATAGAGACCGTTGCCCCATGATGATACATAGAAGTGATTTTCGTCCGTCGGGTCAGCAATTACTCTCATGGCATCCCTGTCTGCATCTCCGTAGAGGATTATGCTCTGCCATTCGTCATTTGCACCTGTAAAGATCTGGAGTGGCCTGTACACATTGCCCCATGCATTGTCTACCGTTCCCCCTGTGACATAGAAATTATCACCTGAGAAATGGATGTCTGACACATTGTTTGTATAGGGTCCCGGGATTGTATGATTTTGGAATGTGTTGTAGTCAGATGTAGAAACGAGGCCGGCAGATGCATCGGCTATCCAGATGCTCTGCCCGTGGCTCACTGCCATGCGGGGATTGACGGAAGCCCAGCCGTAATCGTTGATCTCCCTTATTACAGTACCCTGTGGAGAATAAATTATCAGGGATGAGGATGCTGAGACAAGCACGGATGAGCCATCGCCGTCGAGAGACCTGATGGTCCCTGCCGGAGCAGTGGTGATGAGCGTGGCACCCTGGCCGGGTATAATGCGGAACAGCGAATCCGGAGACTGGGATGATCCTTGTCTGCTAATGAATAGGGCCGGTCCTGCAGCAGCAATATTGTCATATTCTGACGCCGGGTCAGACAATCCCTCCAGCAGGTCCCAGTTGCCGGAGTATGATAGTCCGGGACGGTTAAGGGGTGCGGAAAATACCCCTTTTGAGGTGGCGGCATAGATGTGGTCATTAAGGATTGCCGTTTTGTGGACCGGGTTTGTTTCACCATCAGGCCCGGGCCTCCATGTGTCAGACACATATCTTCCCCTGATGTCAAGCACTACAATACCGAAACTGCCTGACAAAAGGGCCCGGCTGCCCGAAACGGTTACATCATAGATCTCCTTGAGCCCTGCGATATATTTATTTTTGATATCGGGCATATTGGTGATAACTCCCTTCCTTACAAGGTCAACGCCGGTATTGTTATATACTACTATCAGGGTCTCTTCATCATCGCACCATTCAATGATTGCGATGACGGTCTCATTGAGCCCTGACACCCTTGAAAGGGAGGATGATGTTCCGGAGGGTATGTCATGTACAAGAATCGATGCTCCTGCAGAAGACCATATCTTGTCTCCACCTGCAGCAACAGAATATGACGAACTATATGAAAGACGGTCATTCCATGATCCTACGGCCCCCTGTCCGCGGATGAGAAGGGAGATGGCCATGACTGCGGTTATTGTTATAAACCTCCTCATTAT
>JBFYPM010000153.1:0-4564 GCA_041303295.1 Bacteroidales bacterium | reverse complement strand
CCGGAATTGCGTGCTGCAATAAGTTTAACAACCTGCTTCTGCGTTTTCGGAAGGGTTCCCGGATGACGATCCATCCCTTCAAACAAGCCGGTAAGGACATCTATATTTTCAGCTTTGGCTGTAGCTTCGGTCAGTCCGGCTGTACCGAAGCCGGTCTTACCAATAGCAGTAGCATATATCGCAATGGTTCCGGAGAAGGTTTTGACGGTTTCAAGCTGGAAGAGGTTCATACCGGCAATACGGGCCTCGGCACAGGCTGTTGACGCCAGCATTGTAGGAACACGGCGGCGGGTCACGAAGTCACGTTTCTGGGCGCAGTCACCAATGGCGAAAACATCGGGCACATGTGTACGCATATATTCATCTACAGCAATAAACCCTCCTTCATCTACGTAGATACCTGATTCTATTGCAAGCTTTACATTTGGTTTATATCCCATTGCAAGTATTACCGCATCAGCGGCCACCACCTCACCATTGTCGAGTTTGACACCTTCAACCTTGCTTTCGCCAACAATCTCAGTCACTCCTGATCCTGTCCTTATCTGTACTCCCCTTTCGATCAGCAGGCTGGCAATCCGGTCAGACAGTTCGACGTCAAACGCCAGGCCAAGAATATTGGGAAGCTTCTCAACCAGTACCACCTCATGGCCTGATTGAGCAAACTCATCAGAAAACTCAACACCAATGAACCCTGCTCCGATTACTACCACCCTCTTGCATCCTGCAAGCTTTTCCTTCATCTCATCAAGGTATACCTTGTCCTTAGGAATTGTAAAGACATTTTCCTTATGGCCACCCTTGAGCCATGAGGGCAGTACCGGCAGTGAACCTGTTGCCAGAACAAGTTTTTCATAGCTTATTGTCTCGCCGTCGGCAAGTTTTGCACTCTTCGCTTTGATATCTATGGAGACAACCTCTCCCACCAGAGAATTTACCCCGGCCTTCCCCATCATATTGTCAACTGGCATAATATTAAGGGCTGAACTGTCGAGGGTCCCGAAGATATAAGGTATGCCGCATGGAACCATTACATCTTTTTGTTTTTTTATAACTGTGAAGTCTTTATCAGGATAAGACGATTTTCCTGTCAGGGCTGCTACCATTCCGGCAGCACTTCCACCTATAATCAATACATCTGTATTTTTCATTTTATTGATAATTTAATTACTTGAAACTGAAATTTCTGTTGCCTCAATAACCTGGCCGGCAAGGGTCTCGAAGGCCTCTACTGCAGCCTTGTTTGACTGCTGGAATACATTCCGGCCCTCATCGGCAGCCTCACCAACCTCCATCACCAGGGGTATCTGGCAGAGCAGCTTTGTGTCGTACTCTTTTGCCAGCCTCATTCCGCCTCCCCTGCCAAAGAGATAGTAATGCTCCTCCGGATGTGCTGCGGGTGTGAACCATGACATATTTTCAACAACTCCCAGGATAGGAACTTTGAGGTCTGGATTAAGGAACATTGATGATGCCTTGCGGGCGTCGTTCAAAGCTATCTCCTGCGGGGTCGTCACAATGATGGCACCTGTAAGGTTCAGTTGCTGCACGGTTGTGAGCTGAATGTCACTGGTTCCGGGAGGAAAATCAATTATCATGTAGTCAATCTCTCCCCACTGGGTATCTTCAAACAACTGCTTCACTGCGTTGGCCGCCATTGGTCCGCGCCAGATGAGCGACTGGTTGCGGTCAATAAAAAAGCCAATTGAAATTATTTTAATCCCGAACTTCTCAATCGGGAAGATCATTTCCTTATTGCCATTAGCCGTGACATCAGGCCGGGCATCCTCTAAACCGAACATTGTCGGTATTGACGGGCCGAAAATATCCGCATCAACCAGTGCTGTCTTCATCCCGTTACGGGCCAATGCTATGGCCAGGTTGGCTGCAATGGTTGACTTACCCACTCCGCCTTTGCCTGAGGCAACCACTATAATGTTCTTAACACCCTCCATGGGTAACTTCTCAAACAAGTTCTTCTTTTCCATCTGTCAATAATTTATTCCATATATCTGTTATCGTTTTGCTTATCTCCGTTTCAGGATGCATCTCGGTTATGCTCTTTCCCGCTACCATGGCCTCTGTTACGCGCCTGTCAAAAGGAAGGCGTCCGAGCACAGGACTTCCCTGTGCCGCACACCATTCCTCAATCCTGTCTGCCATTGATTCGTTCAGGTCGTACTTGTTAATTATAATGCCCACTTCACCGCTGAATTTTCTGGCCACTTCATATACTCTTTTCAGATCGGCCAGTCCGGACATTGTGGGTTCGGTGACTATCACTATCCTGTCTGCACCCGTGACCGTTGAAATAACCGGACAACCTATACCCGGAGGGCCGTCAAGCAATATTGTACGCATCCCAATCCCGGTTGCAACCGCTCTGGCCTCATCCTTTACCATGCTGACCAGCTTGCCCGAGTTCTCCTCTCCCGGCGCCAGCCGGCCGTAGACCATCATTCCGTTCCTGAAGCTGCCGGAATACATCCTGCTCCTGTCGCTGCGGACCATCTTAATGGCGCCCATAGGACAAATCCGTGAGCAGAAAAAGCAACCGTCACACGATGTCTCTGAGATTACTATCTTTCCGTCCTTCTCGCTAATGGCATCAAACCGGCAGTAGCTCTCACATATACCGCAAACGGTACACAGGGTATTATCTACAACAGCCTTATGACCGCCAATATAAACTACTTCCTTATCGTGTGCCGGGCTGAACAGGAGGTAGAGGTTGGCTGCATCCACATCACAGTCGGCCACCACAAGCTTCTCACCCAAGGTAGCAAATGCCGCAGTCACGCTTGACTTCCCGGTGCCGCCCTTACCGCTGATAACTGCCAGTTCCATGATCAGAAATTAATTTTTCAGCCAGTTCAGAAAAGAGGATAGCTGTTTCCCTGTTCGTAAATGACGCGAGCCTGCCCTCGGAATATGACCGGGCAATTTCAGGGTCATAGTTAATCTCCGCCAGCAGCGGAATCTTTTCATCCTCAAGGTACCTTTTCACACTGGCGTCTCCAATGTCGGCACGGTTGATTATCACCCCGCACTGTTTGCCCATGGTCTTGAGTGTTTCAACACTCTGTCTGAGGTCACTCAGCCCGAAAGGAGTCGGTTCGGTCACCAGTAAGACATAGTCAGCTGCTGCTACTGTCTGCACAAATGGACATGATGTTCCTGGAGGTGAGTCGAGGATAGTCACTCCATCATTGCCTGCCTCTTTTATTGCGGCTTTAATAACCCTCACGGGAGACATCTCGTTCACCCGCATACGGGCTTCAATCAATGGTGTCTGTCCGGAAGTTTTGTATGAAGTAACTGTTCCAAGCACAACGGGTTTTTCTGTTATTGCACCTGCGTTACAGGCGAATGAACAGGCACCGCAGCCATGACACAGGTTTTCAATTACCTCTATCACTTTTGCCGAGGGGACATAGAAGATTGCGTTGTAGTTGCACCACTTACTGCAACGGCCACACCATGTACAGGCATCCTTATTGATTACAGGCACCTGGTGGGTCACCTCTGATTCGGAGATTTTCTCAGCCTGAAAGAAGAGGAGATCATCCGGTGCCTCTGCGTCACAGTCGACCAGTGTTACACTGTCGCCACCTTCGGCCAGGACATGAAATAAGTTGGTGGCAACAAAAGTTTTACCTGTACCGCCCTTGCCGCTTGCAACTGCTATCTTCATCAGTTTTGCGTCTAGTCGTAGGCCAGCCTGATTGACTCATCAGCCAGCGTCGGTTGGATAAACCGCTGCATTGCTGTCCCGTTCCAGGTGCCAAGGTTCATGTGTGTGGTGTAATACTTCTGAGGGATAGGGTGAGTACCGACGACCACCTCAATGCCGTACTTCTCAGGGATGAACCTTGTGAAATAGTCGAGCCGGGGACAGGGTGGATAACCAACAACGAGGCCGGTGGCAAGGTGAATGACGCTCACACCGTTCTTTATCATCTCCTCAGGTGTATACTCTACGTTTCCGCCAGGGCATCCTCCACAGGTTGTAAATGCTGCTACCTCTATATCCTGATCCTTATATCTGTCGAAAGCACCCTCGCGGTTGCGTACGGACCTGAAGCACTTGCCGCCGGCGCATGTGGAATACCGGTCGCATATAATGATACCAATCCTTTTCGTTTCCATGACTGTCAGTTAATGGTCACAATAATTGGCTCCGGCCTGCAGCTTGTCATTGAGCAGGTCTGTTGCCAGTTCGTCCGGGCTTTTTACCGGTGCCCCGACAAATACATTTATTGAATTCTGTTTGAAAATGTCAATGGCCCTCTGTCCCATGCCGCCTGCAATGACGTCAGTCACTCCTTTTTCTGCCAGCCATCCGGGAAGCAGTCCCGGCTCATGAGGCGGGGGTGTAATGAGTGATTGGGTGGTTATTGCTTTGTCGTCGGCATCCACTATTGCGAACTGTTCGCAGTGACCGAAATGTGAACAAAGTATTCCTCCTTCAAGAGGAATTGCTATACGTTTTTTCATGTTTAAAGTATTTTAAATATAGATTTTTGGATGAATTGCACAACGATGGCTGCCGGTGTCCCGGATG
>JBFYPM010000152.1:0-31609 GCA_041303295.1 Bacteroidales bacterium | reverse complement strand
AAAAGGATAATGTCGGGCCTCAGATCAGTCATTATGAAAGACTCCCGGGGCAGCATTCCCAGAATTAGCTCCTCTGCCCTGGCACCGGTTTGCTCATCGGCTCCGCGGTGGGCTGACCAGGCAACCCTCAGAACATAATTAAGGTCTTCCTTTACGCTTTTTTTCTCCGGCATTGTGTATGAATTTTCGAAAGCTTAAAATTACATGTTTTGCTGAGATACTGAGCAGCCCCGGGTTGCTGGTCTGTTACAGGATAATTGTCATGTCGTGATGGCAGGTACTTCATACCAGGTTGTAAAAATTACATTTGATGAAAAAATTACTCAGAATTTCTATATTTACGCACTGGAACTTGAATCAGAACAAATAATAACCCAATAATTAATTCAAAAAAAGATGAAAGTATTGAGAATAGCCACAGTGATGATAGTTGTCACTGCGTTTTGCGGAGTCAGTCTTAGTGCGCAGGACAGGAATGAAGTTATAGCTGCATACAATGAGGGAGCCAAGGCCATGCAGACCGATGTACCGGCTGCCATTGCTGCATTTGAAAAGGTGATTACTCTTTCTGATCAGGTTGGGGAGACCGCCAATGACCTGAAGCAAAATGCCATAAAGGCTCTGCCCGGGCTTTACTATAAACTGGCCGCCACAGCTTATAACGAAAAGAAAACGGCCCTCGAAATTATCTCCGCCGCGAAACTCGCAGGTGCGATGTCAGAAAAGTACGCAAGCGCCACACATAAGGAGAATTCAAAGAAGATCCTGGTGAACGGTTACTATAAGATGGCCTCGGAGTTCTTCGCGGCAAAAGATTTTGACAATGCAATGCTTGCATTCGACAGCGTGCTTACTCTCAATCCCGATCATATAGCCTCGATATACAACAAGGCACAGATATACAGAACCCGTGAAGAGGCTGACCTCTTTGAACAAACCGTTGATCTTTTCCTGTCGAAACTTGATCCGGCGAAGGATGCTGACAAGGCCACGCAGGCCAAGGGTTCAGCACTTGAGTACTTCCGCGCTGCAGGAGGAAAGGCAAATAACGCAAACAAGCTTGACGATGCTCTGACCCTTCTCAACAAGGCTGCGAAGTACGGTGACGACAAGACCATGTTCTATTACTTTGCCGATGTTTATAACAAACAGAATAATTTCAAGAGCGGAGCAGAGTATGCACAGAAGGGTCTCGATCTTGAAACAGGAGATGCCGAAGCCAAGGCTATGTTCTACTATCAGCTTGCTGTTGCACAGCTTGGCAAGGGAGAGACCTCCGCAGCATGTGCTTCATTTAAAAACGCCCAGTACGGTCCCTTTGCCGAGGCAGCAAAAGCGCAGAGGACAAACCTTAAGTGCGAGTAGTAAAAGTCAGAATACCATCCAAATAACTATCTAAGAAACACGGCATCAAAGGATGCTGTGTTTTTTTTGGTCTAGTGTAACCAGCCAGGCTCCCCTACAAATCATTAGAGTTTTCAGAGGTGGAATCTCAGACTTTTTAATTAGGTTTAAGTCTGTTTTGTAATTCAATAATGAGTCCTCTATCTCTCCTTCTAATTATCCTGGGCTACTTTTCACTGCTGATGACGATCTCAGTCCTCGCTTCAAGGCGTGTACATGATACAACCTTCTTCGATGGCGACAGAGCTTCACCATGGTTTCTTGTAGCTTTCGGAATGATAGGCTCCGGTATTTCAGCCGTGTCACTCGTTTCAATCCCCGGTAACGTCGGTAACAACAACCTCTTTTACTTCCAGTTTATCCTCGGGACCATCGTAGGCTACCTCTTTATTGCATTTGTACTTACCCCGATATATTACAGACTGAAACTCGTATCAATCTATACTTACCTCAATATCAGGTTCGGAAACGTCACATACAAGACCGGGTCGCTTTTCTTCCTTGTCTCACAATCATTCGGGGCAGCGCTGAGGCTGCTCCTGTCTGTCAAAATACTCCAGTATGCTTTCTTTGATTCACTGAATATTCCGCACTTCATTACGATAATTGTTGTATTACTACTTATCTGGCTTTATACTAACAAATCCGGTATAAAGACAATTGTATGGACCGATGCTCTTCAATCCGCTTTTCTGATCACGGTAATCATTATTTCAATCCTCTCCATCAAGCATTCACTTAATCTTTCCTTCTCAGAAATGGCAGGAAATATCACTCACCATACCTATGCCAGGCTATTTGACTGGGACATTCACTCCGGCTCGAACTTTTTCAAACAATTTATTTCCGGTTTACTAATAACGGTTGCTCTCGTAGGGCTGGATCAGAGCATGATGCAGAAAACCCTTACAGTCAGGAATATGAAGGATGCCAGGAAGAATGTCCTCGCCTTCAGCTTTTTCATTGCATTTGCGCAGACATTGTTCCTGGCCCTCGGAGTACTGATCTATATGTATGCAGAGAGGAATGGTATCAGCCTGCTAAAACAGAACGGACAGTTTGTGAATACCGATGAGCTTTATCCGTTGCTAACCCTTAACTACTTCGGAAAGATCGGGGCTGTAGCTTTCCTGATAGGCGTTATTGCCTCAACCTTTGCAAGTATTGATTCCTGCATAACTGCCTTAACAACGGCCTTCAGCTATGATTTTATGAACATAGCAGAAAAATCCCATGATGAAAAGAAAAGGATCAAGTCAAGGGTACTCCTCGGGGTCAATATCGTAATGTTCATCATTGTTCTCTCTTTCTGGAACAGCAAGGGAGCTATTATTAATACAATATTTAAGACCGCGGGCTATACTTACGGCCCGATACTTGGTTTGTACCTTACCGGTCTCTTTTCTAAAATCAGGTTCAGGGAGAAATGGGTGCCCCTCGCATGTGTGGCAGCTGCATTAGGCACATGGTTACTCAACACATACTTTATCCGGGTTTTTGACTTTGATTTCGGGTTTATGAATATTTTTGTAAATGCATTGCTTACAATACTGTTCCTGGTGATTATCAAAAAGAAAGATGCTCTTGCCAAAAGATGATATTTCAATCAGAATCACTGAAGATCATGGAGAAATGGCTGTCTGTGCACTAATGATGTCAAAGACAGATCCATGGACAACTCTTGAAATGGATTTCGAGCAATGCCTCGATGCTTTCAAAGGATCATGCAAAGAAATCTATATTGCCAGAACCGGTCCTGATATTGCAGGTTTTGTAATTCTGCAGGTCTGCGGCACATTCTCCGGCTACATCCAGACAATCTGTATAGAGGAGGACCACAGAGGGAGAGGTATAGGAACAGCTTTACTGAGTTTTTGTGAAGAGAGAGTGTTGAAGTTTTCTCCCAACCTCTTTATCTGTGTCTCTTCGTTTAATACCGGTGCTCTCCGGCTCTATGAAAAATATGGTTTTAAGGTTGTCGGGGAGCTGGATAATTTTGTTAAGCAGGGCTTTACGGAAATACTCATGCGTAAGACCGCAGGGCCGAGGGTAGGCTACAATCCTCTCTAATACAGTAAATTATGAGCCATTTAATTAAGTTATCACTGACACTGGTTTTTTCACTGTTCGTTGTACCAAACGCTGAAGGGGCTCAACCCTGGGGCAGAAATGCATTGCTGAAAGCTGAGGTCGACAGCATATTACGAAGCCAGGTTAACCTGGGAAAGATCCCCGGGGCAGTCATCCTGATTAAAAAGGGAGGTAAGACACTCTGCCGTCAGGCCTTTGGAAATGCAGTGAAATTCGATTATAACCATGAGCTGGTCATCCCCCCTGAGAAAATGACAGTCGGTCACATGTTTGATATTGCCTCTCTAACCAAGGTAATAGGGACAACAACATCTATTATGTTGCTGGCTGACAGAGGGCAACTGAATCTTGATGACCCGGCTGGTAAATTCATTCAGGCATTTAATACGCCTGACAAGAAGGGAATTACAGTGCGTCATCTGCTTACGCACACTGCAGGCCTTTATGACTGGTACCCGCTCTACTACCTCGCTTCTGAAAAAGAGCAATGTTTCAGGGTAATCGGTGAGCTACCGCTCAAATATCCTGTCGGAGAAGGGCGGCATTACAGTGATCTTGGGTTTGTCATACTTGGTGAGATAATTGAAACCATCTCAGGTATGTCGCTTGAAGAATTTATGGGAGAGAATATTTTTTTGCCCCTGAGAATGAATAATACAACATTTAATCCGCTCTCTTCCGTCAGGTACAGGAAAATTGCCGCCACATCCTCCGGTAATCCATATGAAAAAAGGATGGTATATGATTCTACCCTCGGTTTCAGTGTGAAGGAGATCGATCCGCAACAGTGGAACGGGTGGCGTACATACCTGCTTAAGGGTGAGGTCAATGACGGTAATACATGGTATGCCATTGGCGGAGTATCGGGTGCAGCTGGATTGTTCTCAACTGCCGCTGACCTCCAAAAGTTGGTGAATATGCTTATCAATAAGGGTATGACACGGTCCGGACCTTTTCTCTCTCCCGGAACGGTGGCTGCCTTCCTGACAAAGGATGAGTTCAGCAATGGCCTGGGATGGATGATGGATCCCGGAAATTCATTCATGAAGAATGCCCCTGAAGGATCATTCGGGCATACAGGTTTTACCGGGACAAGCATTTCAGTAATCCCATCTGAAAATATCTCAGTAATTCTTCTTGTCAACAGACAGAATACCGGATTGTCAGACGTAGGCGAATATTATAATCTTAACCAGGTTCGGTTGCAGATATTCAGGGCAGTCCTCAAATATATCAGCTAAGAGGTAACAGGCAGCACACTATCTTACTTGAAAACTTGTTTTCAGCTCCATTCTGAATCAAAAAAGCCTTCGCACTTTGTGCTCAGGCTTTTCTTTGTAGCGAGAGGGAGGAATGATCTCCCGACCTCATGATTATGAATCATGCGCTCTAACCAACTGAGCTATCTCGCCAACTTGTCAACCTGCGAATATCAACTTCATGATTCATAGCCATGCTGTCAAAACGCGGGTGCAAATATAAATATTTTTTCATTTTGACCGGCAAACTTTTTCTTTTCAGGTATTATTTTTATATTGCATCACACTCGCATCCTGAAATGAGATTGAGATTTGAAATTGAATACACTCTGAACACCCCCACCCGTGTCCTGTTTGACCGGCTTAGCACCTCTGAAGGCCTCGCAGAGTGGTTTGCGGATAACGTTACCGTCGACGGCGATATTTACACCTTCTGGTGGGACAAAACCGGCGCCCGGGCCCGACTCATATACGTCAGGGAAAATAAGTCAGTAAGATTCGACTGGCTCGACTTCGCCGATACCGAAACAAACTTCTTTGAATTCCGCCTGATCATCCACGAACTGACCGGTGACACTGCCCTTATGATTACCGATCATGCCGACGAGGATGAAGTAGAGGATGCAAAGGACCTGTGGGACACCCAGATCTCCAGCCTGAAAAAGGTGCTCGGCCTTACCGAGTGAAAGAGCATTGTATCTTTCTCAAAAATAACGTACGTTTGCACCACACCCTAGACGATGAAGAAAATCGATCTGTTCATGATAAGATCGTTCATAGGACCGTTGATCCTGACGTTCTTCATTGTACTCATTATCTTCATCCTCCAGTTCCTCTGGATGTATGTTGATGAGCTGGCAGGCAAAGGCCTGGAACTGAAAGTTCTTGGCGAACTCCTCTTCCAGTTCTCTCTGACCTTCGTCCCGCTCTCCCTCCCACTGGCTATATTGCTTGCCTCCCTTATGACATTCGGAAACCTGGGCGAGTTCCTTGAACTGACGGCTCTCAAATCTGCAGGAGTCCCGCTTCAGCGAATCATGATGCCAATCTTCATATTCGCATCATTACTGGCTATCGCTTCCTTTCTCTTCGCCGACTTAATCCTGCCAATCTCCAACCGAAAGGCCAGGACCCTCCTTTACGACATCCGCCGTAAACGGCCTGAACTGGATATACAGTCCGGCATCTTCTTCAACGGCATAGACGGTTTCAGCATCAAGATCACCGACAAGGACCCCGAGACAAACAGGCTGGACGGCATCTACATCTATGATCATCGTGAAGGCATCGGTAACAGCTCCGTCATACACGCCGACTCCGGATACATGTCCGTCACGGGTGACGAAAGCGGACTCATACTGACCCTCTTTAATGGTTATGCCTACAAGGACATTGAAGAGAAGAACGTTCCCCAGGAGAGGAAGAGCTACCCTTTTCGTCGCGATAAATTCACCGAACAGACCATGGTAATTGAGCTGACCGGTTTCGGACTCAGCAGGTCAGGCCTGGACCTCTACCGGTCAAACTACGCCATGCTGAATACAACAGACCTGACTCACTTCATTGATTCACTCTCATCCAGATATAAAACAAGGTCTGAAGTCTACTTCGAAGAATTCAGTAAAACAAGGCTGTTCACGAACGCGCAGTACTTTTCAGGCGATTATTATCAGCACGGAGACACATCAAAAGTGAAGGAGCTTGAAAACTTCAACTGCATGGCAATCTTCGACACCCTGAATTTCCAGGACAAGAGCACCTCTATCAACCGGGCACTGAACTACGCACGAGACGGCACAGCTTTCATGACGGAAAAAAGCGAATCACTCCTGGCTGAGGCAAAGAACCTTAAAAAGTACGAAGCGGAGAGATACAAGCGTTACACCCTTCCTCTCGCATGCCTGGTCTTTTTCTTCATCGGCGCACCCCTCGGTGCCATCATCAGAAAAGGCGGACTGGGAACTCCTGCAGTCATCTCAGTGCTCTTCTTCCTGTTTTATTATGTGATCACACTGTCCGGCGAGAAATTTGCCAAGGAATTGATAATCAGCGTCCCAATGGGAATGCTGGCATCCACAATCATCCTTTTCCCGATAGGTATCTTCCTTACCTACAAAGCCACTACCGACGCTGCCATCATGAACGCGGATACCTATATCCTCTTCTTCAGAAAAATAGGCGCTTTCTTTACCGGGATAAAACCTGAAAAAGAAAATGAAGATACTGGTTCTGTCGCCTAAACCGCCGTGGCCAACACATGACGGAGGCGCTGCGGCGACGGTGAGGTGCATTGAGGGACTGAATGGCAACGGCGCCCAGGTATCAGTTCTGGCAATGAGAACCGAAAAGCACGGTCATGCCGGGTCCCCTGAAGCAATGGTGCCGGATCTCCTGAAACACTATGATGAAGTGGCAGTTGACACAAGGATCAAACCCTTCCCCTTACTCTGCAACCTTATCTTCTCTGATGCGCCCTATGACCTTATACGTTTCCGCTCACCCCGGTTTAATGACAGGCTCCGGTCATTTATCCGTGAAGGTAATTACAACATAATCCAGTGCGAAGGACTTCCGTTTGCTCTTTATCTTGGAGAGTTAAGGAAGCTAACATCAGCTCCCGTGGTGCTTCGGGCACATAATATCGAACACCAACTGAGGCAAATGATGGCTGATACCTCTTCCAATTTGTTCTACAGAGTATACCTGAAGAATCTCTCAGTCAGAATCCACCGGCTTGAGACTGAAGCCGCCAGGCAATTTGACGCCGTGGTCCCCATCAGTGAGCCTGACAGCAGATGGTTCTCCTCTCTTGCAACCGGCAAGCCGGTGCAGCTGTCTGAAACAGGCGCAGAAAAAGCTGAATACATAAAAGAACCGGAGGGGGCAGCCCTCAGCGTGGGCTTCATCGGAGCACTTAACTGGGAACCTAACCTTGCCGGATTGAAATGGTTCCTCAAAAAGGTGTGGCCGACAGTCTCGCGACAGATTCCCGGGGCCACCTTCCATATAGCAGGCAGAGGAGCAACAGCCAACACGAAGAGATGGCTTCATGGAGAGAGGGTGTTTTACGAGGGTGAGGTTGGTGATTCACGCAGGTATATGGCTTCAATGAATGTTATTATTGCACCTCTCTTTGCAGGCAGCGGATTACGCATCAAGATCATTGAGGCGATGAGCCTCGGCAGGACTGTTGTGGCAACTCCAGTAGCAGCTGACGGACTGCATGATGGTGGCGCCGGGGTACTTTTAATAGCTGCCGAAGCCTCCTCCTTCTGCTCAGCCCTGACAGGCGTCCTGAAAGACCCACTTCTCAGAACCACAACCGGAATAGCAGCTGTGAATTTTGTGCGCAGAAATTATGACAACCTTGCCAATACAGCAGTATTGCTTGAATTCTACAGGAACCTGACCCATGGCCGCTGAGATAATACTGATTATTGCACTTGTTCTCCTGAGCTGGACATACCTGCTCTATCCGGCACTGGTGCTGACAATGGCTGCAATGAACAGGAGAAGGAGAAAAAGGTCTCCGGTAAAAGATACAGGACAGAGCCCGCATCAGCCTTCTGTCTCAGTAATAATGGCAGTCCACAACGAAGAAATGGTCATCAGGGAAAAAGTGGTGAGCCTTTTGAAATCGGACTATCCGAATGAGCTTATGGAGATTATCATCGGTTCAGACGGGTCTGCTGACGGAACTGAAAAAATAATGCTGGACATCATAGCAGAGGGCAACCCTGTAAGGTTCATCCATGATGAAAGGAGAAGAGGCAAGTCTGCAATGCTGAATGATCTCGCTGAAACTGCGCAGGGCGACATCCTGGTTATTACTGATGCGAACGTCATGTTCACAACCGGCACCCTCCGGCATCTTCTGGCCGGCTTCAGCCAAACAGGCACCGGCTTGTGTGATGCAACAGCAAAACCCCGGGCTTCGGATGACAAAGGTATTACGAAACAGGAAAATGGCTACAGCATGTTTGAGGCATGCCTCAAGAGGGCCGAGGGAGACCTGTGGGGGGCTATGCCCGGCCCATACGGCGGCTGCTATGCCGTCAGACGGGAGCTCTTCCCACTCCTGCCGGAGAACACGCTGGTTGATGATCTCTTCGTGGGCCTTACGGTGCTGGGTAACAATTATAAATCATTCAATATCCCGGAGGCCATTGTATATGAGGACACACAAGCTGACATGGCAGCCCAGTTCCGCAGAAGAATAAGAATAGCCGCCGGATCCTTTCAGAACCTGTTTCGCTTCGGACCCTTCCCTTCAGGTAAAATTTCAGTTTCCTTTGTCTTCCTCTCACATAAGGTTCTGAGATGGTTCTCACCTCTTTTCCTTGGTCTGCTTTTTATGACAACCGTCATTCTTTCAAGACGTTCTGATTTATATTTTTGGCTATCAGCAATTCAGTTGATTTTCATAATTTTGTCAGCGCTTGACCTGGTGCTTGACAGGTACGGAAAAAAGATCAGATACCAGAGGTATATAACCCAGTTCCTGTTAATGAATGCGGCGCTGGTGGCGGGGTTTGTGAAGGCACTGAGAGGAATAAAAAACGGGATATGGGAACCTACGAAACGAGTTTAGAATGACGGAAGAGACAAAGCTTAATACAATCAACGAGGCCATCGAGGAGATAAGAGAGGGCAGGATTGTCATCGTTGTTGATGACGAAGACAGGGAGAACGAAGGCGATTTCATTTGCTCTGCAGAGCTTGTCACTCCGGAGATAGTTAATTTCATGGCGACTTATGGCCGGGGACTTATATGTGTGCCCCTTCCTGAAGAACGGTGTGAGGAGCTTGACCTCGATATGATGGTTGGCCACAACACCTCTCTTCATGAGACGGCCTTTACAGTATCTGTCGACCTCCTGAGCCACGAGACCACAACAGGCATCTCGGCAAAAGACCGGGCACTGACTATCAAAGCGCTTGTCGATCCTGTAACAAAACCCTCTCAGCTGGGCAGGCCGGGGCACATCTTCCCTCTTAAGTCGCGCTCAAAAGGAGTACTCCGCAGAGCCGGACACACGGAAGCTGCTGTTGATCTTAGCCGTCTCGCAGGACTACGCCCCGGCGGCGTGCTGGTTGAGATAATGAATGAAGACGGCTCCATGGCGCGCCTTCCGGACCTGCTCATACTGTCGCGAAAATTCGGGATAAAGATCATCTCCATAAAGGACCTTATACGCTACCGCCTCGGCCTCGAATCCATTATTGAGATGGGAGAACAGGTCAAGCTGCCTACCGAGTACGGTGACTTCGACTTTATACCTTTCAGGCAGGTAAGCAACGGGCTGGAACATGCCGCTCTCGTCAAGGGCACCTGGACCAAAGACGAACCCGTGCTTGTCAGGGTGCACTCATCATGCTTCACAGGCGATATTTTTGCATCAAAAAGATGTGACTGCGGACCACAGCTTCACCAGGCCATGCAAATGGTTAACGAAGCCGGTAAGGGTGCCATAATCTACCTGAACCAGGAAGGGAGAGGCATTGGCCTCATAAACAAGATACGAACCTACAAGCTCCAGGAGCAGGGAAGGGATACCGTGGAAGCCAATATTGAACTGGGTTTCCGTGAGGATGAGCGCGACTATGGGATAGGGGCCAACATTATGAGAGGAATTGGACTGGGAAGGGTAAGACTGATATCAAACAACCCGGTCAAAAGGGCCGGACTTGAAGGATACGGGATCACCATCGTTGAGACCATCCCGCTTATAATACAGCCAAACAGGTTCAACTCGTTCTATCTCGAGACAAAGGCTACTAAGATGGGCCACAGCCTGTCATGTTACAAAACGCCAACAAAAGGCGAAAATGACTAAAAAACTGCCACGGATAGTATTCATGGGCACACCGGAGTTTGCGGTTGCCAGTCTGCGTGCGGTACATGAAGCAGGATTTGAAATCGCCGCGGTGGTGACAGCCCCGGACAGGCCTGCCGGTCGTGGCCGGAAAATAACCTTCACTCCGGTTAAGCAGTTTGCTATAGAAAATAAGCTGATGCTCCTGCAACCGGAACGTCTTCGTGACCCTGGCTTTATTGACACCCTTAAAAAACTGAAGGCCGACCTCTTTGCTGTTGTAGCGTTCCGGATGCTTCCCGAAGAGGTGTGGAGCATCCCCTCTCTTGGCACTTTCAATCTGCACGGCTCCCTCCTGCCCCAATACCGCGGTGCTGCCCCTATAAACCACGCCCTGATAAACGGCGAGAAGTTGACAGGGGTGACTACATTCTTGATAGACAAAGAAATAGATACCGGAAGCATACTCCTGTCACGGTCTGAGGAGATACAACCTGAGGATACTGCCGGAAGCCTGCACGACCGGCTGATGGCACTGGGAGCTGCACTTGTCATTGAAACTATAAAAGGACTTTACGCCGGCATCCTCAATCCTGTGCCGCAATCAGTCAGGCCGGGAGAAGTGCTGAAGCCGGCACCAAAGATCTTTCCAGCTGACACCGTTATTAACTGGAGGGAAACTGCAATTAGAGTCAACAACAGGATAAGGGGCCTTTCGCCCTACCCTGGCGCACTGGCCACCATGCGTTCAGGAGACAGGACCATACGCCTGAAGCTCCTCGAAAGCAAAGTAAGGGATGATATTAAGACGATCCCGGGAACCATGATTGTTGCTGAAAAATCGCATCTGGTTATCGCGTGCGTCAACGGTTCCATTGAAGTACTGTCACTTCAACCTGAAGGACGGATACGGATGACTGCCTCAGAGTTTCTGAGAGGCTTTGATCCGGACGGATGGGAGCTAGCCTGATACGGGTTATTACCTGAGTCTCAGTTTCTGTCCGGGCTTGCACTCAGTGCCTTCCTCCATGACATTCATCTTATACAGCGAAGACAACTTGATGGCATATTTCTGTGATATGCTGTGCATTGTCTCACCGTCAGTGACTGTGTGCATCTGGTTGTCCTGTGAGGCCCTGGTGCGCTTGAGCTGAAGGTATAATACCTGGCCTGGCTGAATGGGAGTGCCTGAGTTCAGATCGTTAAAACGGATTATCTCCCATGCCAGAAGCTGGTGCTTTTCGGCAAGCGACTCAAAGGTATCACCCTCCACGGCGATTATAAATTCGACTCCGTTATTTACTCCGGGTTTACTGCCGGTATTGAGGCTGATAACCTTTATCGGAGCTTCGACCGCACGGGTTGTCTCAGCTGTTTTTTGTACTGCAGGGGTGTCAGTCTCTTTCCTGACCGTTGCAGCAGGTGTTAACGGGACAGTCGCGGCTGGCTTTGTCTCTGTCTCTATCGGAACAGTCGCTGCCGGCTTTGCCTGAGCAACCGTCGGGGGCATTGCTGTCTCCTGCTCTCCGGGCACCCCTGCCATTTTAGTACCTGTGTCATATGCATGCAATCCGTATTCTTCTATTTTTCTGATAAGCAGATGAGCATATTGCGGGTCGGTTGCATACCCTGCCTTCTTCAGGCCATGAGCCCATCCCCTGTAATCGGTCTTGCTCAGCTTAAACAGCTCCCTGTAGCGTGATCCGTTAACGAGAAACTCAGAATGATCCCTGTATGATTCAAGGGCTGAGCTGTAAGCCCTGAAGCACTCACCCCGGCGGTTGTCGTCATGATAAATCTTTGCCCCGGTCCAGGTGCTGTGGCACTTGATGCCAAAGTGATTGTTTCCCTTTGTTGCCAGGGTGCTTCGCCCGTAACCTGACTCAAGCATGCCCTGGGCCAGTGTTATGCTTGCAGGAATACCGGTCCTCTGCATCTCACTCACTGCAACAGCGCTGTACTTGTTGATGTAGTCAGAGACGTAGGAGGGTGTGCCTCCTGATGGTGAGGCAGTTCGTGCCGTACGCCGGGAGGAGCCGCAGGAATTAAGTAATAAAACCAAAACTATTGCAAGACAGAGACAGCAGTTTCTCATTTAAACCGTTTTGACAAAAATATAAAAATGTCTTTACCATCTGCTTATCCTGACGCCTGAGGAAAAATATTATTACTTTTATCGCGCTATAAATCACTCTTATCGCTTATGAACAAGAGAGAAACGATCATCTCTTACCTGGAGTACCAGGGTATCGATGAGCTACCCGTTGCAGACAGGAAACTGGTTGAGGAGGCTGTCGCCGCGGCTTCCGGGGCTTATGCTCCATATTCTCATTTCATGGTGGGTGCAGCCATCCTGCTTGATGATGGAACAGTTGTCAGAGGCGCAAATGTTGAAAATGCTGCATTCCCTTCCGGGAGCTGCGCCGAGAAGACAGCTCTCTCATACACGGTTGCCAATTATCACGGACGAAAATCCATTGCGATAGCCATTGCGGCCAAATCCGGAGGAAAGCTGACCGACGAACCGGTTCCCCCATGCGGGAACTGCCGCCAGATGCTGATAGAGGAGGAACAGAGGCTCGGCACCCCGATAAAGGTAATCCTGGCAGGGCAATCAGGCATAATAATCCTCGAAAACTGCCAGTCGCTGATGCCCCTCAGCTTCACCCGGAGCAATCTTGCTAAATGAGGCAGTAGGCAGTATGCAGTTATTAACTTATTGATTGACTGAAGACTGACCAGTCGGCGGTAGCCAGTAGCCAGTCGGCAGTCTGAATTAAGAATTATAATTTGATAATCTATAACTTAGACCACATGACTGTGGACTGTGGACTGAGGACTGAGGACTGAAGACTGAAGACTGTGGACTTCGAGTCTATCCCTGCTCACCGACGAGCAGCTGAAACCCGCTGCCATGGATATTTTTAAGCACGATCTGCGGATCATCCCCCAGGTACTTTCGCAGCTTGGTGACATAGACATCCATGCTACGGGCAGTGAAGTAGTCATCCGTACCCCAGATCTTCTTAAGAGCAGCCTCACGGCTCACCAGCGCATTGGATGAGAGCGCCAGCATCTCCAGCAGCTGTCCCTCCTTGGGCGACAGCTGTCTCTCCTGGCCGGCAATGGTCAGGGTGCGCAGCTTCGCATTGAAGATGTACTTCCCGATCTCATAGATATCCTTCGAACCATCCTGGGTATCCCTCCTCGAGATTATGGCCCTGATCTTGCAGAGAAGTATATCAGTATCAAAGGGCTTGGTAATGTAATCGTCGGCGCCCACACCGTAGCCCTGCAGCAGGTCCTCCTTGAGCTTCTTGGCGGTCAGGAATATAATTGGTATGACCGAGTTCATTGTACGGATCTCTGTAGCGATTGTGAAGCCATCTACATGAGGCAGCATCACATCAAGGATACAGAGATCATAAACCCCGCGGCGGAAGACATCCACCGCAAGCTTGCCATCATCAACCAGGTCAACGCTGTAGTCATTAATCTCGAGATATGACTTTAGTACTGACCCGAAGCTGAGATCATCCTCAACCAGAAATATCCTTGCATTCTTTTTACTCATGCTACAGACCCGTTGTTAAAAGGTAAAAATACAGTAAAAATGCTTCCATGCCCCTGTTCGCTCTCGACAGTGACATTGCCGCCATGAGCATCGGTGATAGCTTTAACATAATTAAGTCCCAGGCCGAAGCCTTTGACAGTGTGAATATTTCCGGTCGTCTCCCGGTAAAATCTCTCAAAAACACGGTGCTGCACGGTCTTACTCATCCCTATACCCTTATCTTCAACCTCAAGAAAGATGCCGCTCTCATTACTGCGGGTCCGTACTGTTATCTCGGGTGGCCCGTCAGAGTACTTGTTAGCGTTGTCCAGAAGGTTGTGCACAAGGTTGCGCAGATGCTCCGCATCTCCTGCAATAATACTCTTCTTCGCTTCAAGATAACGCCCGATCACCCCGCCTCTGTCAGTGACCTGTATTTCAATCGTCTCAATGGCATGCCTTATCACCTCATGCAAGTCGGTCTCGCTGAATTTGAAATCCATTTCATGCTTATCGAGTGTGGCAATCTGAAGAATAGTCTCAACCTGCCTGTTCATCCGCGAGTTCTCCTTCTTGATCATACCGATGAAATGACGCACCTTATCCTCATCGGAAATCACCCTGTTGTTGGCAATTGTATCTGCAGCCAGGGATATCGTGGCTATTGGCGTCTTGAACTCATGAGTCATGTTGTTAATAAAGTCGGCCTGCATCTCCGAAGTCTTCTTCTGCCTCAGAATGAACCAGAGGCTGAGAGCAAAAGTTGATATGATGATTATCAGGAACAAGCCTGACCCTCCAAGCATCAGTCCCATTGAACCAAGCACGTAGTTCGCCTTACGCGGGAAGACCACAGAGAGTGTCTCCCCCTTCATCAGCAGGCCTTCAGCAAAAAGATTAACCTTATACGGACTCTCTATGAACTCCTTCGCCCTTACTCTGGAATAAACACCGTCAATGATCGAATCACCCCTGATAAGGGCAAACTCAAACGGGGTCTCTATACCAGAGGCCAGCAACTCACCCTGAAGCGTGTGAAGCAGCTCCTCTTTATTGATTTTCCTGTTCCTCTCCCAGACGAACATCTCTGAGACCAGCTGGTTGCTCATCGACTGAAACTCAACTGCCTGCTGCTGTACCCACCTCATGTATTCATCAGATCCGATAACAATACCGTTCTGCACAGCTGACTTTGCTTCATCACGCGGCACCTTCATCTTTACAGGCGGATTGTTGTTTGTGGATACGATAATCTCAACGGAGTCGGTCTCCGAGGTGGCTTTGCTCTGGATACTGAAGCTTTCCGAACCTGCGCCGGGTGATGCAGATCGATTGATTGCCTGCGGAAGGGCTGAGTATCCGCTGATGAACATATCATTCAGGAAATTCATGCGGCGGTTTGTCTCCATTGACCGGGCCGTGTTGCGGAGACTGTTGATGACAAAAAAGTCAAACTGCTCGCTCTGCACCTTGATTGAATTGCCGATCCATGTTACCTGCACCCAGATGATAGCCATAATCGAAAGAACCATAAGCAGTATCAGTCCGGTAAATTTCCGTTTGTTCATGACGTAAAATTATACATATATATAAGTATAAAATCCGTTTTAACTTTTTGTTAACCAGTTTTAACCTCACGTTAACTCCCCTAAGGTTTTTAAGACTTACTTTTGTAATGTCAATTTCTATAAAAAGAAACGAATGGAAAAATCCCTGATAGCAGCCGCAGCCATAATGGCATCTCTTTTTATCGCTACCACCACTATGTCGGCGCAGGAAAAGAATCAGGTCAAAAAAATATTCACAATCGTTACAGTTGATGAAAACGGTGTAACGAAGGATACAACGATCATAAAGAGCGACACCCTGGAGTTCGAAAATGAAAACCTGATCATCCATACCAGGGAAGGCAAAAGGATCATACATAAGCCAGGCGAAAAGAGCCATATGGTGTTTGTGGGTACCGAAATGGGAGCTCCCGGACGCGAGCCTGCACCAGGAATGGGAGCTGGACCGGCCTGGGTCATGAATCCCGACAGGCCTGAGAAAGAGGGCGTCAATTACCATATTTCGGTTGACGGCGTGACGGTCACCATCAGGGCACCGAAGGAGAAGGCGGCAGAAGCTGATCAGATCCTTAAAGAAGCACAGAAAATTTTAATGAAGAAATAGTTTTTCATGCTGCGTTAACCCCGCAACCAGGGAGCAGCATTCATAAGGTGGTTGATTTAGGTTAGTTTTGGGTTAGGTTAAGAAGAGATGCGGCAGAGGTATCTCTTCTTTTTTTCCTCAAATCGACCTTATACGTTTGAGAAGAGCTTCCAGATCCTGTCGTCAGGGAGCGGGGCCTCGACCTTTACCTCCTCATTTTTAACGGGATGAACGAATGATATCCTCCGCGAGTGCAGGGAGATGCCTCCTCCTTCGTTCGACCTCTTCGATCCGTATTTAAGATCTCCCTTTATGGGACATCCGGCTGAGGCAAGCTGTGCCCTGATCTGGTGGTGCCTTCCTGTAAGAAGATCTACCTCAATAAGGTAATACTTCTCTGATCTTGAAAGCACGCGATACGACAGTTCCGCCAGCTTCGATCCCTTCACCTCCGTGGCATAGACATAGGACTTATTCTGCGGTTCATTCTTCTTCAGATAGTTGCTGATGGTTCCCTCTTCTGCAGGGGGGCGCTCGGAGACAATAGCCCAGTAGGTCTTACGGACATCCCGCGTACGGAAGAGCTCACTCATCCGTGACAGCGCCTTTGAAGTGCGGGCATAGACGACACACCCGCTCACAGGCCTGTCAAGCCTGTGAACAACACCCAGGAACACGTCGCCCGGCTTGTTGTACTTCTCCTTGATGTATGCCCTGACAATGTCATCAAGCGGCTCATCACCGGTGCTGTCTCCCTGAACCAGGTCTGACGATCGTTTGTTGACTATTATGATGTGATTGTCTTCGTAGAGTACAGCCGGGAAATCTTTTCTCATTGTTCTTCAATAAATAATGACCTATTGCCTATTGCCTACTGCCGATTGCCTCTTATGGACTTTCGACTAATATTGCTCCTTCTCGTTCGGAAAATCCCGTGATCTGACATCAGTTATATAGTTATGCACGGCACCCATGATCTCATCATGAAGATTATGGTAACGTCTCAGGAACCTCGGTGAGAACTCCAGGTTAAGGCCCAGCATGTCATGCAGTACAAGCACCTGGCCGTCAACAAGCGGTCCCGCCCCGATACCGATAATTGGAACCTTCACTGCCTCTGCAACCTCGCCGGCCAGTGAAGCAGGGATCTTCTCCAGTACTATTGCAAAGCATCCTGCCTTCTCAATGATCTTTGCATCCTCCTTAAGCCTGCGGGCTTCATCTGCCTCACGTGCACGCACCACATAGGTGCCGAACTTATGAATCGACTGCGGGGTCAGTCCGAGATGACCCATCACCGGTATGCCGGCTGATAGAATACGTTCAATCGATTCAACTATCTCGCGGCCTCCCTCCACCTTCACAGCGCTGGCGCCTGTCTCCTTCATGATCCTGATGGCTGATGCCAGCGCCTCACGCGAGTTGCCCTGGTATGTGCCGAACGGCAGGTCAACAACCACCAGAGCCCTTTTCACACCTCTTACAACCGATGCAGCATGGTAGATCATGTTGTCAAGGGTGATTGGTAGGGTGGTCTCGAAACCTGCCATCACATTGGATGCCGAATCACCCACAAGTATCACATCTATCCCTGCCTCGTCAAGGATCCTGGCCATTGAATAATCATATGCTGTCAGCATTGCTATCTTCTCTCCCCTGTGCTTCATCTCATTCAGCACATGAGTGGTCACCAACTTGACTATCTTCTCCGTTGACATGGTATTACATTTTTATCAGCTGCAAAGCTACAAATAAAGACAATGAATAGCATTGTAAGTAATTCTTTTGGCTTCATCTGCCGTTTTGTCATAATTAAAAAATTACCCGATGCCGGCCTTTCAGGTAAGGCATGACATAATTTCATAATAACCCGTAAAGTGAGCCTGTGGCACAAACATTGTCCCTTACGGGATATCAGAAAAGAATTTAAAGTATAAATAAGAATAACAATGGGAAAAATTATCGGTATTGATTTGGGAACCACTAACTCTTGCGTTTCAGTTATGGAAGGCAATGAGCCAGTTGTAATCCCCAACAGTGAAGGCAAACGCACCACCCCTTCGGTAGTGGCATTTCTTGAGAACGGCGAACGCAAGGTAGGTGACCCTGCAAAGAGGCAGGCTATCACCAACCCGACAAAGACCATTTCATCGATCAAGCGATTCATGGGAAGGAACTTTGACGAAGTGACCAACGAGATGAAGAAGCTGACCTATCAGATCATCCGAGGTGACAACAACACCCCGAGGGTGAAGATTGATGACAGGAACTACTCGCCCCAGGAAATATCAGCCATCGTGCTTCAGAAAATGAAGAAGACTGCTGAAGACTACCTGGGACAGGAGGTCACGGAGGCTGTCATTACCGTTCCGGCATATTTCAACGACTCGCAGCGCCAGGCCACCAAAGAGGCCGGTGAAATCGCAGGCCTTAAGGTCAAGCGTATCATCAACGAGCCTACAGCTGCCTCACTGGCATATGGCCTTGACAAGAAGGCTCACGATCTTAAGATCGCTGTATTCGACCTTGGAGGTGGCACATTTGATATATCTATCCTTGAACTGGGCGATGGCGTCTTTGAAGTCAAATCAACCAACGGCGACACACACCTTGGCGGTGACGACTTTGACAACCTTGTAATCGACTGGCTTGCCGACGAGTTCCAGAAAGAAGAAGGCATTGACCTTCGCAAAGACCCTATGGCCCTCCAGAGACTCAAGGAAGCAGCCGAGAAGGCCAAGATAGAGCTCTCAAGCACTACAAGCACAGAGATCAATCTTCCCTATATCATGCCGGTAAACGGTATACCCAAGCACCTTGTCAAGACCCTTACAAGGGCTCAGTTCGAGAAACTGACCGACAAGCTTATCAACTCAGTACTCGGCCCATGCCAGAAAGCTCTTGACGATGCAGGCATGAAGACCTCAGATATAGATGAAGTGCTGCTTGTCGGCGGATCAACACGTATCCCGGCCATACAGCAGATCGTTGAGAAGTTCTTCGGCAGGGTACCCTCCAAGGGTGTCAATCCTGACGAGGTAGTCGCCGTAGGCGCCGCCATCCAGGGTGGTGTTCTGACCGGTGAGGTCAAGGATGTTCTTCTTCTTGATGTGACACCGCTTTCTCTCGGCATCGAGACCATGGGCGGAGTTATGACGAGACTGATCGAATCAAATACAACAATCCCGACCCGCAAGACTGAGACATTCACCACGGCAAGCGACAGCCAGCCGTCGGTTGAGATACATGTGCTGCAGGGCGAAAGACCAATGGCACTGGGTAACAAGACAATCGGCCGTTTCCACCTCGACGGCATCCCGCCTGCCCCGAGAGGCATTCCGCAGGTTGAGGTCACCTTCGACATCGACGCCAACGGCATACTCCATGTCTCCGCAAAGGACAAAGGCACCGGCAGGGAACAGAGGATACGCATCGAGGCATCATCCGGTCTGAGTGAGGACGAGATACGCCGTATGCGCGATGAGGCAAGGGCAAACGAAAACGCAGATAAGGCCGCCAGGGAGGTGGCTGACAAGGTCAACGCTGCTGACAGCATGATCTTCCAGACTGAGAAACAGCTGAAGGAATACGGTGACAAGATCCCGGCAGACAAGAAAGGCCGCATTGAGAATGCTCTCGGACAGCTTCGCGAGGCTCACAAGAATAAAGATGTGACTGCCATCGACCGCGCACTGGCGGAGATCAACACCGCATGGCAGGCAGCTTCGGAAGACATGTACAAACAGGCTCAGGGCGGGCCCGGACAGCAGGCAGGACCTGATGCAGGACCGACAGCCGGTGAAGCCGGCGGAAGTGGCAAAGCAGGAGGCGACGAGCAGGTGACTGACGTCGACTTCGAGGAAGTCAAGTAAATAACTATTATATATCTCCCAAGGCCGCAACGGTGAAAGCCATTGCGGCTTTTTTCTTACTTTTACATCAAACTGCAAACAATGATAAAGAGATATTTACCACTGGCTTTACTACTGCTATTGCCTGTTATTTTGAGCGCGCAGAATGCAACCGATTCTGATGGCAGGAAGCAGGGGCCGTGGGTAAAAAAATACCCCAACGGCACGGTGATGTATGAAGGCACCTTCAAAAATGACAAGCCCGTCGGACTCTTTAAGAGATATAATGTGGAAGGCACACTGCTCTCCGAACTGACATACACTGACGGTAAGGATGAGGCTGGAGCAGTATTCTTTTATGACGACGGACTCAAAGCCGCGGAAGGAAAATACGTGACCCGCAACAAGGAGGGGCTCTGGAAATTCTGGTCGGCGACACAACCTCACTATCTCATCTGCGAAGAGTACTATCATCTGGATAAAAGACATGGGCAGTCATTGAAATATTACCCTGACAGCACACTGGCCGAAAAGGTGACATGGGATTCAGGCAACAAGACCGGCGAGTGGCTTCAGTATTATCCTGACGGCTCTGTCGCCCTCAGGGCCGAATACATGGAAGGCAGGCTCGAAGGCCCCTTCTCCTACTACCACCCCAATGGCAAACTCCAATACGAGGGAAGATACAAAGATGACGTCAGAAGTGGCGACTGGATGATTTTCAACGAGGACGGTTCACTTAAAAAGATAATAGCTTACAAGGATGGTGTACCTTCCGACCCGAAACAGGCTGAGACAGAAACCAGGTTTCTCGACGAGCTTGAGAAGAACAAGGGGAAAATTGAGGTCAGGGATGTTACCGGAGCTATAATCCAATGAACTGTCGGACTTTCATAAAACCACTGCTGACCCTTCTGCTGGTTGCAGGCCTCTCCTCGTCACAGGCTCAGGTAGCCTCAGATTATAATGATCTTTACCTGTACCGGGTCTATTTCAATGACAAGGGCTCCGGACCGGATGCCTGGTCACCTGAAGAGCTTCTCTCCCCCGCCGCTTCAGCCCGGAGGGCAAAGCTTGGAATACCATTCCCCGTGTTGAGTGATATCCCGGTAAGCAGAGATCACATCACAACTGTGACCAGACTGGGTTACTCATTCAGGTGTTCATCAAAATGGATGAATACTGCACTCTTCTCCTCTGACAAACTGGAAGATACCGGCGAGCTGGAAGAGCTGTGGTTTGTCGACAGCGTGAAGCTCGTGAAACGACCCTCCGCTCCTGCCAAATCAATAGGCAGCAAATACGGTGTAGCAACCCCTGCTGCTGACCCGACCGCTTTTGACCCGAGACTGCCTCACAACGGACATATACTGCATCAGTCGGGCTTCACTGGCAGGAATAAGCTGATAGCGGTACTGGATGCAGGATTCCTTAACGCCGACAGGATTGAGGCGCTGACAACGCTGCATGATCGTGGGGGCGTCATCGCAACACGTGATTTTGTAAATGGCTCGGACTATGTATACAATTACCATACCCATGGCACATCCGTAATGTCAATTCTTGCAGGAGCCATACCCGGTATCATCAACGGCACAGCCCCGGGAGCAGATTACCTCCTTCTCCGTACGGAGGACGATGAATCGGAATACCCTGTGGAGGAAGACTACTGGGCAGCGGGAGCTGAGTACGCCGACAGCGCCGGGGCTGACATCATCACCTCATCACTGGGCTATTTCGCCTTCGACGATCCGTCAATGGATTACTCGTTCAGCGACATGGACGGCAATACGGCTTTCATCACCAGAGTGGCAGATATTGCTGCCTCCAAAGGCATTCTGGTAGTCAACAGCGCCGGGAATGAGCGCAACAAGGAGTGGCTCCGGATCATAGCTCCCTCAGACGGAGACAGTATCCTTGGCGTTGGTGCGGTACGACAAGACCTTACCATCTCCGATTTTTCATCTGCAGGATACTCATCCGACGGACAGGTCAAACCGGACGTAGTAGCACCCGGCGTAAGCCTGCCAATACAGTTCGAGCCCGGAGCCTGGCACACCGGCAGCGGAACCTCATTCTCCTGCCCTGTGATAAGCGGACTGTGCGCCTCACTGATGCAGGCCGTGGAGGAGGCCTCACCCGCCGGGATCATCGACGCCCTGCACAGAAGCAGCGACAGGTATAACAACCCGGATACACTCTTCGGCTATGGCCTTCCGGATTTCCTAAGGACCCTGGCAATCCTTGAAGAGACTCATACCTTCAAACCTGAGGTGATGATGACCGCCGGACCCAATCCATTCGTTGATGAGATCAACCTCTGGTTCCGCGAGGCGCCAGGCACTCTGACGATCACCGTCTCATCCAACACCGGCAGTCCGGTCATCCAGCGGTATTACCCCAACTATGCAGCCCGTTCCCTCCGTATTGAAGGTTTCGGCAAGATGGCACAGGGAATATACTATGTCAAGGTGGAAACGGAACAGGGAGCAAATACCTACAAAATGGTCAGGGTCAGAAGATGATTTATGCCAGGGGGTCTTCAAAATGAAAAAGATCATGAAATGTTTAAGGTCAAAAAGACTCTAGAATGAACAGGATCAGGAGATGAATCTGAGCGAAAATTTCAGGGGATGAACCAGGGCGAAAAAATATCTCTCACAGAACTTCAGGGCCTGATACGCGACAAGATCTACGAGTCGCTGCCGGGGGCATTCTGGGTTATGGCAGAGATAGCCGAGATGAAGACACACAGCACCGGCCACTGCTACCTCGAACTCACCGGCAGCGAAACTCCGGGTGGACGTATCACAGCCAGGGCCAGGGCAACAATCTGGTCGTCAAAATTCCGGTCTCTTAACACATTCTTCACTGCCAGCACAGGAATACCAATCCGGCAGGGTATCTCTATCCTTTGCAAAGCGACAATTGAGTACCATGAGCTCTATGGTCTCAGCCTCAATATTTCAGATATAGACCCCTCCTATACTGCAGGTGACATGGCGCTAAGACGGGAGGTAATTATAAGACGCCTGACAGCCGACGGAGTCATCTCAATGAACAGGGAGCTCTCTCTTGCCCCTTACCCGAGGCATATAGCGGTGGTATCATCATCAAAAGCAGCAGGGTACCAGGATTTCATCAACCACCTCCTGAATAACCCTTACGGATATGTATTCGTACCTGAGCTTTTCGAGGCAGTGTTGCAGGGCGAAACGACAGAAGCCTCCGTAACCGAAGCCCTGAATATGATATCCGATGAGGCGGAACGGTTTGATGCCGTAGTCATTATCCGGGGAGGAGGGTCAACCACCGACCTGAGCTGGTTTGACAGCTATGAGATCGCTTTCCATGTAACCCAATTCCCTTTGCCGGTACTAACCGGGATAGGTCACGAAAAAGACCAGTCAGTGACTGACATGGTGGCATGGAAGGCTCTGAAGACCCCCACCGCTGTTGCTGACTTCCTGGTGACGAGGACCATCGATTGTGAGAACAGGATAGTTGAAATGGCCGGGACACTTACCTCCACCGTAACAGACCTCCTGTCCGCTTCCGGCGAACGCCTCTCTTCACTCCGTAACCGTATAGTGGCCACAGCAGGACTGATTGTAAGAGTCAACCGGGAAAGGCTTGATTATCAATTTGAAACACTCCGCCGATCCGCAACCCGGGTCGTACGTAATGCCGGAGAAGCGACCGACAGCCTGGAGAACGCTTTACGCCATCTTGATCCGGCCGGAGTTTTGAAAAGGGGATTTACCCTTACCTCCAGGAATGGAAATATACTACGCTCAACTGATGGGCTCAAACCTGGAGATTCAATCATAACCCACTTCGAAGAGGGAAAGGCATCAAGTACCATAAATGAAATAACTCATAAGAGATAAACCATGATAAAAAAAGAGACGGGGTTCAATGAGGCCGTAAAGGGCATTGAAGAGATCCTTAAGAAAATTGAAGAGGGCGAAGCTGATATTGACAGGCTCTCTGAGGATGTGAAAAAGGCTGCAGAACTGATAAAAATCTGCAGGCAGAGGCTCCGCGAAACCGGCGAGAAGATAGATGGGATCATTCAGGACCTGAAATCCTAGTTCAGGGAGAGCAATAAATCAAGGAAGCCCCGCCTTCGCGGGGCTTCAACTCGAAACCCTAACCTAAATTCCAGAAAACTAACTCTTCTGTTAGAAAACTACCTTCATTAAATTAAACGTATAAGTTACAATATTGTTTTGAAAAAACGCAAAAAAATTGAATTTTTTTTTGTTTTTCAGTTCTTTTCTATTCCAAATATATCTTTAAAGGCTTTTTCGAAGGTTTCTTTAGGTAATGCACCCATCGCCATCTGTGGCTGGCCATCCATCGGAACAAATAATAGTGACGGTATGCTTCTGATTCCGAATACTGAAGCCAGTTCCTGCTCTGCCTCTGTATCAATCTTATAGACATAAAGTTTGCCGTCATACTCCTTTGATAGCTCCTCAAGAACAGGTGCCACAATCTTGCAGGGACCGCACCAGTCAGCATAAAAGTCAATTATGCAAGGCTTGTCCCCGGTATATTTCCACTCTTTATTCTGCTCATAGTTGAAAACCTTCTCAAGAAACGTCTCTTTTGTCAAATGCTCTGCCATATCTATTTTTTTAATTGTTTAACAGATTAATATATTTATTGTTCACCTTTAGCAAGAGCCGTGCCGCAAGTCGCCTGGCATCATTTTTTCAACAAGTTAGGCTAATAATTGTAATTTTGTCACCGGCTGCGGTTAATTTGTCAGACTGAATATGAATATTTTCCCTGATGACAGGATTTTTGAAATTGTCGCCCGTGTGGCTGACAGAGAACAGGTTGACGTGTATGTCATCGGCGGATATGTGCGTGACCATATCATGGGGAGGATACATCCTGACAAGGACGTTGATATCGTAGTGCTTGGTGACGGACCAGCGATGGCAAGGGCTGTTGCAAGAGAGATAAGCCCAGATATCACTGTAACTGTTTTTAAAACCTTTGGTACTGCAATGTTCCGTTACCGGGACTACGACGTAGAGTTTGTGGGCGCCAGGAAAGAATCATATTCCGAAAACTCACGCAAACCATCTGTTGTTCCCGGCACTCTTGAAGACGACCAGAAGCGTCGTGATTTCACAATCAATGCTCTTGCTATAAGCCTCAACGCCGCAAACCCCGGAGAGGTGCTTGACCCGTTCGGTGGGATAGAGGATATCAGCAACTGTATTATCCGCACACCGCTTGAACCTGACACCACCTTCAGTGATGATCCGCTTCGGATGATGAGGGCGGTAAGATTCGCGGCCCAGCTCGGTTTCCGGATTGCTGATGATACTCTGGCCTCCATAAGCCGGAATGCCGGGAGAATCACAATCGTCTCTGCAGAAAGGATCACCACCGAGCTTAACAAGATCATGGCCACGGCAGTACCCTCTGTCGGCCTCCTCCTGCTTGATTCGACAGGCCTGCTTGAACTGATCCTGCCTGAAGTGGCTAAACTTAAGGGTGTCGAGGATAAGGAGGGGAAAGGACATAAGGACAACTTCCACCACACCCTGAAGGTGCTCGATAATACCGCGGAGAGGAGTGATGACCTGTGGCTCCGGTGGGCAGCACTGCTGCACGATATCGCAAAGCCGCTGACAAAAAGATTTGTGCCTGGGACGGGCTGGACCTTCCACGGACATGAGTTCCTGGGAGCAAAAATAGTACCTGAGATTTTTACACGACTGAAGCTTCCTCTTAACGACAGGATGAAGTATGTGAAAAAGCTTGTAGGCCTGCACCTGAGGCCTATCTCGCTTGTTCAGGAGGAGGTGACTGACTCAGCCGTTAGAAGACTGCTGTTTGAGGCAGGTGATGATATTGATGACCTGATGCTGCTCTGCGAAGCTGACATCACATCCGGTAACAGGATGAAGGTCCAGAAGCACCGTGATAATTTTAACCTGGTGCGCAGAAAACTTAAGGAGATTGAGGAGAAAGACGCAGTAAGGACATTCCAGCCACCTGTACACGGTGATGAGATCATCGCCGCATTCGACATACCTCCGGGGCCCGTCGTAGGCGTGATAAAGGCTGCCATCAAGGAGGCCATTCTTGACGGCGTAATACCAAATGAACACGAAGCAGCTCGTGAGTTCATGATAAAAAAAGGTCTCGAGCTTGGGCTGACTCCGGGCTTACACTTACCTTCGAAATAAGGTGATCAGTACAGGCAGGTGATCAGAATACCCTCCCGCCCACCTGAAGCCGGCGTAGGTAGCATGCGGCTTCTTCCCCGGATAAGAGAGGTCATCCGTCATAAGAAAGGGCTCTTCCAGTACCCTGACCGACTCCAAATCAGCCTTAATGGGACTGGTTCCTTCTGCCAGGGCTGGGCTTAAGAGGATCTGGTCTATCACCTCCCATGTTCCCTGATATTTGTATGACCCCATCTCGGTTGACGTAAGGTTTACAGCTGTGTTCACCAGGTGGTCTCCGCTGGTGAGGTTTACCATAATCTCATCTTTCGGTCCGGCATTGAAATCGCCCATTACTATGACTGATGCTCCATCAGAAACGGATAATATTGAATCGGTTTTAGCCCTGACAAGCAATGCCATCTCTTCCCTTGCATGCTCCGTAGCCAGCACTCCTCCCCTTCGTGACGGGAAGTGGCAGAGGATGACATGTATGGTATCCTTATCCATCGTTGCCTTTATATACAGCAGGTTTCTCGATTCAAACTGATCACCGGCAGCCCTTTCCGGGATCCATGATCTGACCTCTGCAACCCTGAAATGATCACGCCTGTATAAGAGCGCGAGGTCAATACCCCTGGGATCCGGCGAATCTCGATGAACTATCCCGTAATTACCGGCCGACAGGATAGTTCCATAGGCCAGGTCTTTCACCACCTCCTCATTCTCCACCTCGCACAGGCCAACCAGTGCAGGAAGCTCCCATTCCCCTGCCGCTGCAATGACCCGGGCCAGTGCACTGATCTTCCTTTGATACCTGTTTCCGGTCCATCTTCTGCTGCCCTCCGGAAGAAATTCATCATCGTTCCTGGTGGTGTCATCAGTGGTGTCAAAGAGATTCTCAACATTGTAGAACATGACTGTGAACTCCTGCCCGGAAGAAGGCACACACAAGACCGCCAGGGTCAACAATATGATTATTTTTCTTGTCATAGACTAGCCTGTAAAGTCCATAAAGTCCGTAAAGTCAAAAATCCATAAAGTCGAAATTCTGAAGGATTTCCGATTTGCGAATTTTGATTTAATCGACAATCGACATTCTGAAATCGAAAATTTTCACTACTGCCTACTGCCTATTGCCTACTGCCTGAAAAAAGACTGCCGACTGGAATCACCTCTCCTCCTTCCTCTTCTCCCCGGGCTGTCTCTCAAACGCCCCAATATCCGGCCCGTCATCTGTCAACCGCGGCTTATTCCTTATATCACCAGGCCAGGCCACTGCCTCTGTCCTGCCTGCAATATCCAGAAGCGGCGAGAGGGTATCAGGTCTGAAATCATATGCGCCCTCATCTATAAAACGCGGAGATGCGCCGGTGATAACATCTCTGAAAAGAGTCCCCGAATACCAGCTGCTCCTGAGAGTATCAACCCTTAACAGTGAGCTGTCTGCCCTGAAAATCAATGACGCTTCAGAGGCAGAACCGTCAATCTTCAGTTCACTGCCTAGAGTCCCGGTAATGACAGAGTTAAGTAGAGTCACATCAGGCAATTCGCCCTCACCCGGACCAATGAACAGAACCGGCTCCGAACGGTAACCATACTCCCACCTCGACTCCATGGTGCAATAAACGAATTCATAACTCCCTCCCTCCGTCAGTGATACTGTGCTGAACCCAGAGTGGGAAAATACGGAGTTGACCGCAAAAACCTCGGCATGTCGAGCTGAAAGGGATGCCACAGTATTATGCATCAGCATTGACCCGTTCAACGACAGGTTTGGAACAGAACTCTCCATGCCTGCCAGCTCAACAGCTATCTCTGCATTCCTGACCTGGGTAAAGTTTAAAAAGTTATTGCGGCTGCAGTCAATAAACCGGATTCCTTTCCACCGCCCGGGTAGATTGGTATACTCCTCCTCAAGCCTGTCCGTAGCTATGATCACCCTATTGTCCGGTGTGCCGGCCGATTGCAGCGAGCCTGCAACAGTGATCCCCGCCCCGTGATGAAGATAGATCCGTGTACCAGGGCCGAGTGTCAGAGTTGTCAGTGTGTCAATGAAAAAAGTCCCTTTTATTACATAGGGCTTCCCTGCGCTCCAAAAGGTATCTTCATAGATATCATCGTCAACAAGCCAAATGTCCTGTCCCCATGCCTCAAGGATCACTCTTCCTGTAAAATCGCCCGATATAAAGTTGACCGAATCAACTACAGCAACAGGGGCATCTGCCCCGGAAGGATCAATTGTGACCTCCACAAAAATAAACAGGCTGTCATTACGGGCTAAGACAAGGTTTTCATCACTTGTAACCGGCAGTCCGTTGATATTCAGGCGGAAGGGAGAGTTATCTCCTCCTCCGAGCCATATCCGGTCTATCAGTACCGGGTCCCTTCCGGCGTTAATTGTCCTGAATTCCATCGTGGCTGACCCCACCCCGGAGAAAACCGTATCAAATGAGACTGTGTCCGCAGAGAAGCTAAGATTTCCTGATACGGGGTTTGCAAGCGGGTCACAACCCAGACAGGCTGCGGCAAGAGTTAAAAACAGAATGATATGCCTCATCAGTACTTGTTAATCCACCTGTACCTCCTCGGATTGTCCCCGAACCGGGCCAGAACGGTCAACTCATGCGTTCCGTAGGTATAGCTGCGTATCTCCGACATTGTAAAGTCAAAGGCATACCCAAGGTAAAACCTGTCAACCTTTACTCCCGCCAACAGGATCAAGGCATCTGCAGAACGGTAGGAGAGTCCCAGCCAGTAGTCCTCCATGTAATAAACCCTGGCAGTCAGGTCAGCCTGGAAAGACTTGAGTACCATATCCGAAGACTTAAACATCACTGAAGGCTCAATTATCCAGTCTGAGGCAACATTAAACCGTATGCCGCCTGTGAGAAAATAGTGCCCTAATTCTGACCTTCCATTGTCTCCGCCATTACCGATCATCAGGGTTCCTCTGAAAAGGTTAGTCATTGAAAAACCGGCGTAATACTTGCTTGTTGAATAACTGATACCGAAGTTGGCATCGGGGATATAGACTACCTGGTCATAGTTATTGAGTAACTCGTCGTTAACATCTCCGGGCATCACCGCGCCGTTGATATCTACAAAATACTGGTATGCACTCAAAGAGAGACCAAATGAGAGCTGTTGTTCTTCATCAATAGGAAGGTGATAGGCATAGGCCATCTGTAAACCAGTCCTGTGCATTATCCCGTTGTGGTCTGAGAATAAATAACCACCTACTCCTACCCTGCCTCCCCTGGTTGGCCTGCTGATCTTCTTTCTGACAGCAGTCGATTTGGTAATATAACTGTCATTGAGAATCCTGGTCTGGAAGGCAGCTGCGTATGTGCTTGGCGCATGAGGCAAATTCAGCCACTGTTCGCGCACGGTAAGTCCAAAAGTGGTGTAATAGTCACTGCCTGCATACGAGGGATTAAGCAGAAAGCCATTCATGATATACTGGCTGTACATCGGGAACTGCTGCCCTGACAAAGCAGGCATTACTGCCAGAAGGCCCAACACTGTTATTATTCTCAGACGTTTCATATCTCCTTCCGGTTTATTTGCTGATGATTGAGATGACTCCTGTGCGCGGCTCAGTGCCATCGTTCAGGTGAATGACGTAATGATACGAATCGTTAGGGAGAAGCTTACCATTGAATGTTCCATCCCATTCATCACTTGCGTTTCGTGAATGGTAAACCAGTCTGCCCCACCGGCTGTAGACGAACACCTCTGCGTTGGGGTATAACTCCCCGTTCCTTAGTCTCCAGGTGTCATTACTGCCGTCGCCGTTTGGGGTTATGATTTCGTATATCCTCAGGCAATCAATACCGGTAACTCCTACTGTGACAGTCAGCTCCTGAACGCATCCGTTTGCATCAGTCACAGTAACGGTATGGTCACCTGAAAGGATGCCAGAGCGGTCAGCAGTGGTGGCTTCATCATCCCAGAGGTAGATAAGGGTACCGGCACCGCCTGTCACTGACAGGTCAATACTGCCGTCCGGCGTATCAGGACAGGAAGCTGACTCTGCGGTTGCGGTAATAAGCATGGCCTCCGGTGCAGTAAGAATATAGTCTTCAGTAAGCACACACCCGTTTCCATCCGTAATGGTCAGCGTGTACGTACCGGCCATGAGGAATGAGAGGTTATCAGCAGCAGAGGTAAAGCCTCCGGGACCACTCCATAAGTACGAGAGTGGGGCAGTTCCGCCCTCAGCAGTGACTGAAATTGATCCGTCAGCAGATTCAGGACAGTTAACACCAAATCCCCCAAAGTCTGACAGGGTGGAGCTGGTAATAATTATGGCATCCGGCTGCGTGATTACCTCAATGAAGCCAAATGTTGCACATCCGTTCAGGTCAGTGACAGTAATACTGTATGTCCCTGCCTCCAGGCCTGTAATATCCGGTGCAGAAGAGGTAAAGCCAGAGGGACCGCTCCAGCTAATATTGTATGGCTCTGTACCCCCTGTCAATGTAGTATATACAGCACCGTCATTTCCACCATTGCATGTAACATTCTGAGTACTGTCAGAAGTTGCAAGGAACGGTAAGGGCTCAGTAATGTCAAGAGTAGTATCAGAGGTGCAGCCGCTGGCATCCATAACCTCAAAGAGGTAGGATGCGGCCGGCAGTCCCGTAAAATCTCCTGAAGCCTGGAAGGGGGCGCCATCGATACTGAATGTGTAAGGAGCAAGCCCTGCGTTGGCAGCAAGATGTATCTCTCCGTCGGTCAGGCCGGCGCAGCTGATATTCTCCTGTGAGGTGACCTGAATGACGGGTAACGGGTTAATGGTGATCACCGCAGAGGAGGTCACTGTGCCGCATGTTCCGCCGCCTGCCACCTCCATGGTGAGGGTGACCGACCTGGAAGCATAATCTGCTGATCCAAAAGAATATAACGGATTGTCAGCAGAGGTGCTGTTGAATGACCCGTCGCCACTGGTGCTCCATGTGACCGTTCCTCCCGCATGGGAGGCTCCGGTAACCTGGTAGTTTGCAGCAGTAAGGCAGACGCCGGCATCAGGACCGGCATCGGCCACGGGTGCAGATGTAAAGGTTATGACAAGGTTATCAGTTACCGTACCGCACTCCGTGCTTGTAACCGTCATTGTGAGGGTGACAGGTCCTGTATCTGAAGAGCCAAATGAATAGGTCGGATTAAGTGTTGCAGGATTACTGAAAGTACCATTCCCTGATGTTGTCCATGCTATTGTACCACCCGTGGCCGTTGCATCAGAGAGGGCAACATCGGCCGTACCGCTGCAGAGATCCTTGTCCGC
>JBFYPM010000151.1:0-9738 GCA_041303295.1 Bacteroidales bacterium | reverse complement strand
AAAATAATATCAAATAAATGACAATAGAAACATCATGAAATCAATTATCTAACTCATGCGGAAAAAGTTTTCAACCGCCCTTCAATGCCCTGTTTGAAGTTCTGGCGGACCTGTTTCTTGCTTGTTTCAGCGGTTTTGGGAGGGCGGCAGCGACCAGCTCTGCTATATCGCTCACCTTTGTATCTGTAGCCTGACCGAAGGTTTTCTTGCAGAGAGGGCAGGAAGTGATTAGTTCATCGGGGGATGATTGTGTAAGTATCCTGGCTGCATCAGCAGCAATAAGTGATCTCTTGGCTGAGGAGAGAGTAAGGTTGCCGAGGCTGCCGCCGCAACAGAGTGACATACTACCTTCCTGAGCTGCATGCTGCAGGTCAGCCACATAGCTGATAACTGCCCTCGGTTCATCATAGATTCCCGAGCCGCGCCCCAGGTCGCACGGGTCATGGTAAACAACCTTCCTGTGAAGGTAGCCCAATCTTAAAGAGCCCTCCTCAATAAGGAGGTTCAAAAATTCCGAATGGTGCATTACCTGTGCCTCCAGGTAATAGCTCTCCCTGAAGACCTTATAGCAGATAGGACAAGAGGTTACCAGAATTCTGGCACCTGATTTCCAGATGATATCTGAGTTATGGTTGATAAGTTCACGTGCCTCCTTGTCTCTTCCGGCAAGCATCAGCGGCCTGCCGCAGCATACTCCGCCCTGCTCATCCATGAAACGGTACCTGACTCCCGCATGATCCATTATCTTCTTCATTGCCAATATTATAGAAGGTGTCAAATGGGTCATGCATCCGGCAAAAAAGAGTACTTCGGCGCTCTCAGTCTCTTCTTTGACGAGGTAACTGTATGACTGGGTAGCCGGTTTATCAATGTGACTCCGTTTTTTAGTCAAGGAGTAGCCATCTGAGAATGTGATCTTGTTGTCGGGTCTCTCACCCTGGCGTCTCTCTATCAGCCTCATCGGCCCCAGTTCAATACCGACAGGACACACCTCCTCGCACCTTCCGCACATAAGGCAGTTTGCGGTGATGGCGGCTATATCTCTGTCATTACGCAGCCCCTTTATGAAGTAGGCTGACTGTATATCATTGATCCCTGCAGCATAGCTCATCTGGCAGATACTGATGCAAACCCCGCATGATGAGCAGGCATGCGTCTGCACCTCGGTGTATGATGAAGCCTTGTCTCCAGTAGTGATGCCGGAGTTACGCATGAAAATCAGCAACAGCTCAACAGGTATATGAAAGTATCTGGATACGGGAAGAAGGAAGAAGAAGGTCCCCAGGGCAAGCGAATAGAGCCACCAGAAGTAGGGGGCTATTTCTGCCGCCGGCAGAAATGATGCCAGCGCGGCACCCAGGTTGCCTGTCAGGAAGCTGCCGCTGCCATGCGCACCGCAGGTAAAGCTCTCGGCCATGAGCCTTGACGGAAAGATGAGCCAGAGGCTCAGCAGGGCAATGCGGTCTGTCCAGGTGTGTTTCGTTGTCTTCTTCATCCCCATCATGGAGGGAATGAACCTCTTGATCATAGCCAGAAGAAGTCCTGAAAGGATGAAAGCAAGCAGCAGGTCCATCCAGAAATTGAATATTGCAGGCAGACCCGAAGCTCCGTGATCTGGATTAAACGCCCGGAAAAAGATGGCATGTGACGGAGGATTGAGATGTTTCTCGCCGAAGAAGTCGGCCTCAATTGTACCGAAGACTATGAGCAGGAACCACCCGAAGGCAAGGCTCATGTGCATATAGCCCAGGACAGGATTCTTCCTGAATATCTTCCGATGGAGCAGGCTCTCCATGAAAATTTCTCTGATACTCTCCATGAACGGCCTGCCGAAGAAGCCGCGCTGCAGGCGCAGCTTGTCAGCACGCGACAGATTGCGGAACCAGACAGTACTGCGTACAACACTGTAGATCAAAATGAAATAGAGACCCAGGTTAAACGGCCATACGAAGAAATCAGAGCTCATTGCTGTCAAGTTTTCTGATAGCCTCAGCTGTCACTGCAACCACGTTTCGGGTATTGACTCCCCTGGGACACACCAGGAGGCATTTGCCACACAGCATGCAACGGGTGACCTCTTCACGCAGGAGGTCTATCTCGCCCCGCCGGATCAATGTATTCATCCGCCTAAGGTTGAACGATATATGCTGACCGGCAGTGCAGGTGGCAGTGCATCCTCCACAGGCGAAACAGAGGCGGAAGCTTGGTTCCATTAGAGTGACATACTCCCTCACCTTGCGGTCGGAGGAGTCATAATCGATCAGCCTGCTCTGGTTGATTCCGAACCCAAACCTGTTTGCCTGCTTCACACTCATCTGCCGTTCAGGTATCTTACTGTCTCCGCAACAGCCGCGCGGGCATGAGAGATTGTGTCAGTGATATTCATCGGTGCGGTGCAGGTGCCGGCATAAAAGACCCCCTTAATACGGCTCAGGTTATTCCCGTAATGATGGTCGCCCGTCTCAAGGAACCTGTTTATACCGGTCTCCATGCCGGAGGCCTCGGCGAGCCTGGCTCCCGTCTTTGACATCTCCATCCCTACCATCAACACCATCAGGTCAAGTTCCATCTTCAACGGCCTCCCGGCAAGAGTATCCTCCACCTTGATGACCAGCCGGTTGTTTATGTTTACAGAAGCTTCAGATACTTTTCCCCTTATATAATTGACATTATGGAACTCCTGTGACTCACGGTATAGCTCTTCATAATTGGGACCGTACATCCTCATATCCATGTAAAAACAGAAGATCTCGCATGCCGGGAGTTTTTTCCTTACCTCTATTGCCTGCTTCACGGCCGAGACACAGCAAACCTTTGAACAGTGATTGTTATTCACCTTCTCATCGCGTGATCCCACGCAGTGTATGAAGCCTATGCGTGCAGGCACTGATCCGTCAGCTTTGACAACCTTGCCCTTGTTGAACATCTCCTCCAGGTCGGCAGCGGTGATTACGTTGTCATAGATGCCGTAACCGTACTCTTCCTTGCGATGAGCATCAAACAGGTCAAAGCCGGTGGCAATAATCACTGCATCAGCTTTCTCCTCTGTTCCTCCTGACAGGTTTACAATCACATCATGGCCATGATGCCTTATTTTTTCAACTACGGTACTTGTAATTACATTGATGTTTTCATGGTCAATCTTTTGCCTGAGGTAGCCCCTTACCTCCTCTGCCGGTCTGCGGTCGGGGAAAAGAGCATGCCACTTCAGCAGATGGCCTCCGGGGTCCTGACCTTTCTCAATAAGGGTGACCCTCATGCCCATCTCTGCAAGCGATCCGGCGGCCTCCATGCCTGCAACACCGCCGCCAGCCACAATAACATGCTTTGCAGTCTCTTTCATCCGTTAATAAGATTGGCTGGTTCAGGCAGCCTCGTGCCATCCTTTGCCAGGAACCTCCTGGCGGGATCAGCCCTGATACCCATCTTTTCCAGGAGCGGGAGCGACTGAACATTATGGTACTGAAGCCCTAATTCCCACGGATCATATCCAAGCACCAGTCCTGCAACCTCCTCATATGTCAGAACGGGAATGCCCTGACCGTCAGCGCCGTAGGTAAGCCCGTCAATCTCTTTAATCGTATACTGCCAGCGGTCCATGAACATGGTGCATCCCGGACAGTTGGCAATGATCATGTCTGGTTGATAGGGCTCCATCGACTCAAATTTCTTTCGTGAGGCGAAGAGAGAATAGCCCCTGTTGGCCTGGACCAGGTACTGTCTGAAGCCAAAACCGCAGCAATGGCGACGTTCAGGATAGTCAATGATATCTCCTCCCCATGACTCCACCATCCCGATAAGCACATGCGGGAACTCTGCACCGCCGATACCGTACTTGGGGAACATCTTCGAGTAGTGGCAGCCAATATGCTCAACTACCTTAAGGGGCTTGCCTGTTGCTATGTCAACCAGGTTGTACTTCGCCTTGCGTGCTATTTCATCCCTGAATTTGTAAATCAGGTCACTGGTGTGCGAGATTGTCTCCGGCACATCAAAGGTGCGACCGGTAGCCTTGAACAGATCCTCACGGGTACGTTCCAGGGTCTCCGGGAAATGCTTCCAGGTCTCAAGAATTTCAGAGTATATACCGAAGGAGGTGACGCAGGAGATTGCAATATGCTTATAGCCTGCTTCAGTAGCCAGCGCAAAATGACGCGCAACAACCGCCTGTATCGTTTCAAATGGCACCACATCGCCGTGATAACCTATACCTGTGCAAGTTGTATGCCTTGGGTCTTCAAAGACATCCTTGCCCAGGTCCTCACGCAGAATCTTCAGAAAGTACTGCTCCGAGCCGGCAAAGAATGTCTGCCTGATGCATGACCTGACGTAGAAGAAATGATCGTCGGGTATCTCCTTCTGGTACTCAGCCCATATCCTCTTTTTACCTTCCGGCTTCATATATATCCTTTCTTACGTCTTCTGTTTCAGTCTGGTGAGAGCCGTTGTCAGCTGTGACAACATGCCTGAAATATTCAAAGTCCCTTCCCTCCTTTTTGAACTCAAGGCCCATCTCTTCTGCTTTTTCTTCAGATGCCTCCTCGATGGCGTCATAGAGTTCCTGGCCTCCTGTCACCTTAAAAATGCTCTTCAGCTCATCAAGCACATCATCGCTTATCTTTCGTGTGGGTCCCTCCTTGCCGTTCAGCTCACCGCCGAGTCGTGCCAGGGATTCGTCCATGTATTTGAAATAGTGTTCCCAAGCCGGTCCCTGTTCAGGATGTGTGGCAGGATCAACGTCGTATGAAACAACGCAGTAACCATGTTTAAGGACATTGTCTCCGACGGTTCTTTTAATGGCGAACTGCTGGCGGCCCTTTTCGGAAGCGGTGAAGTATCCCAGCTCCTGTGACAGCTTTCGCAGAGCCATGATCACCATGCCCGGGGTGTTACCGCGGGGACACCGAGTCTTGCAGCTCATGCACTGACCGCAGTACCAGATCGTCTCGCTCTTCAGCAACTCCCTGATAATGTCATTGTTCCTCGTCTGCACGAGGTCCACAACCCTCCTGGGATCATAGTTGTAGTATTCGGCGGCGGGACAGATTCCTGTGCATATTCCACAGTTCATGCATGCCTTAAGTCCCTCCTCAAAACGGACATCCTGCATTAGCCTTGAATAAAGATCTTCCATGATGTGACTGTTAGCCTTTTAGGGAAGCTCAAAAGTAGTCACGATGCCCTTCACAGGGAACGCTATTAAAGCCTATTTTCCGGAGGTATTTATACTTACAAAGAGTCTGTCGCTGCGCTCCGTTTTGCGGTCCTGCGGTCGTATTTGACTGAAGACCGTGGACTGAAGACTGCTGACTGAAACCAGAAGCCGGTTATCTGCCGAACAGCGCCTCTATGACCCCGTAATTTACACTGCAATTTTCTATCCGGATATTCTCCGCGAGCTGCATAAGCGTACTGTGCGCCTCCTCCGGCGCCGGCGCCTGACCTGCACCTTTCCAGTAATCCACTATAGCCTGGTATCCCACGGGTACTGTCACATTCATCAGACCGCTCTCAGAGTCCAGTTTCTTGATGGTCCACCACGCCCATCCGATGCTTTCAGCTTCAAACAGCTCAACAGCCGACCGGTACCATTCGTTGTTGTTCTCTCCTGACTCGCCCATCCAGAGAGGTACATTCTGTTCTGCTCTGAGATCCAGAAACTTCTGAATAGTCTCAACGGTGGTCGGGTTCCAGTACTTGTGAAAACTGTAGGCCATGTTTTTATCCCATGGCGGGGTCAGCCCGGTGAAGTCATTGGCAAACTGGTTGCCTTCGATGAAAATGATGTGGTTTGCGTCAGCCTCGCGAATGGCCCTGATTATTTCCAGGTACAGTCCATACAAGGCTCTATTGCCTTCAATAGGGTAGTTGGTCTCGTTGATCAGGTCATATCCTCCTATCCACGGTTCATCCTTGTATCGCGCTGCCAGCTTGCCCCAGAGAGCGACGGTCTTCTTCCTGTTAAGCTCACTCTCCCAGAGGTTCGGCTTCGCAGTGTTAACATCCGCTATGGGAATGTCATTCCCCTGTCCGCCCGGTGCCGCATGGAGATCAAGGATAAGGTAAATCTCATTTGCGGCGCACCAGGCAAGCAATGAGTCGGTCATCAGGAATCCACTCTCCCGCCAGGTGATCTCCCCGGCCACCGGCTCCGCCTCAACCGGCGGGGTGAACAGGTTGTAGTGCATCGGCAGCCTGACAGAGTTGAAACCCCATGCTTTAAGAGAATCAATATCCCTCCTTGTGATCATGTTATTCAGCCATGAGGAATAGAACTCCTCACATCTCTCCTCTCCGATAAGTGCAGTAATCTTATCCCTGATGTCATACTGTGCATGGGCCACCCCCGCAAGCTTGAGCATGTACGGTTCCTGAAGCATCCATCCTCCGAGCCCTATCCCCCGAAGAATTACAAATTCACCATCTCCGTTAACAATGTGTTTCCCACCAGTACGAAGAAACCCGTGAATGTTATCCGTCTTCGGGTCTGAAGGCTTGCATGATGAAAGCAGTAAAACCATAGCTACAACCAGGATATTCTTCATTTTCATAATTTGAAATCTGTTTCCAAAGTAAAAAAAATAAATTGAAAGGCATAACTTTATTCCCAAACCACCTCTCATGAAAAAACCCATATCTTTCATCACGACAGCAGTCTTGTTTATATCCCTCATAACCACAATCTCCTGCAGGAATGAGGAGATCATTACCTTCCGTTCCCTCCTTCGCGAGATGACGGAAGCGGAAGCCATCACCCGTTTCCCTGATCCCTCCTTCAGGCTGGTGCAGTTCAGCTCTTTTGACAGAAGGAGCGTTCACCCTGACAGTGCCGGGTGGTTCGCCAACAATGATTTTACCCAGTTCATCAGGGAGGAGGTCACTGAGGAGAGGCACGAGTATGTCATGATGGAAGCTGACGGGCCCGGAGCCGTGGTGAGATGGTGGATGACCTTCGGAAACGCCAACGCACTCAACTCTTATATCAGGGTCTATATAGACAATAACTCCTCCCCTGTGGTTGAAGGAATGGCCCCGGAGCTCGTAGGAAGGGGTATCCTCGCCCCTGAACCGCTGAGTGCGGCTGTCTCGCCCCTGACTGAACCTCAGCGCCAGGGCTATAACCTTTACCTCCCGATACCCTTCTCGGAGAGATGCAAGGTCACCCTGGAGAATGACTCGGTTATCATCACACCCGAAAGACGCAATCCGTCAATATATTTCAGTATCGGTGCACGTCTGTATGAAAAGGGAACCAGGGTAGTCTCCCTGAAGCGTGATATGCTTACTGCTGACTCACTTGCCATAGCCGAATGCGCTAAGACCCTTATCTCTCTGCCCGGAGCAACGGGCAGCAACGACCTGAAAAGCTTTACATCAGGGAAGTTTGCCCCGAATGCTGAATGTTCGATAATTATCAGTAAACCGCGACTTGCCGTGAGCAGCTTCACCCTGGCGCTTGAAACAGCTGACACCGCATCTGCACTGAAAAATTGCATTATGCGGATGCGGTTTGACGGTAAAGAGACAGTGAACCTACCTGCCGGATACTTTTTCGGCACCGGATCTTCATATTATCCCTATAGGACGCTCTTCAGTTCAGTTGACACAACAGGAAAAATGAGGTTCACCCGGCTGATGCCGTTCCGCGATAGTTGTTCGATTAGCATCATAAACGGTACGGTCGATTCTGTCATCATCACCGCTGATGTAACATTTGTGCCGTATGAATGGGACATTTCATCAATGCATTTCGGTGCTTCATGGCATGAGTACAGGGCTATTGAGACTGCCGGTTCAGAAAATACCGGAGGCACCGGCCTGCACACTGACATTAACATACTGAATATTAGCGGCAAAGGCGTGTATGCCGGGGATGCAGTAACAGTAATAAATACTGCTGATGCCTGGTGGGGAGAAGGGGATGAAAAAATATATGTCGATGGCGAAACCTTTCCTTCTTCTTTCGGAACAGGCACCGAGGACTATTTCGGGTATGCCTGGTGCAGACCTGAATATTTCTCTCATCCGCTGATAGCCCAACCGGCAGGTGCAGGCAATTTCCATCCCGGCATGAGCATCAACATGAGATACCGCATTCTGGATGCAATACCCTTCAATGAATCAATAAGAACAGATATTGAACTCTGGCACTGGGTGAAAACGACAATCGATTATTCAGTTACATCATATTATTATCTCTCGCCGGTAGAGTAACTTTCTCACAAACAGAGGCATACCGCCATGACTTCATGAAGAGCCTGATGATGAACAGGAGTTGAGTAGCCAGGAAAAAGAGGAAGATCATGCCTCCCTTTTCCGGTATTGAACATGCAGTGAACCATATGGAAAGGCATACGAAGATTGCATTCAATATAAGGATCACCAGAACAATTATATAGGAAACCCGGAACCTCTCCCGCAGTGCCCTGAAGCCTGCGCCCAGCGCACTGAATACCTTCCCGGAGCCGGTTGCAGCGACCCACCTTCTTGAGGCGTCAGCCACAAACAGCCAGACAGGTATACCAAGGGCCCAGATGACATAAAACAGGTAGATAAGCTTGGATCCAGACATTGAACCGCCTGATATGGACATTGCCACTATAATGGGAATACCCACGACAATGAAGGTATAGGCGGCTATCATAAGCATCATCAGGACTGCTATCTTCAGGAAAGGCAGGAAATTGCGGGCTGACTCCCTGATAAAGGTGTTCATTTTAAGGCTTCCCCATCCTGTGGCATAAGAGGCAAACAGTCCTCCGGCGAAGAATGTGTATAGGAGAAACCCGGCCAGCAGAAGCAGCAGGCCACCCAGGGAGACCGCTGACAGCAGGCTGACAAATGGCTTGCCCATATCTCCCACAAGCCCAAGGTCAAAACCGTCAGAAAGTCTGGTGACGGCCATGCTGTTTCCGAAAATATTGCTAAGGAAGCTCCTCAATGGCAGGGCTATCATAAACACCATTACAATTGTAGTTCCCCAAATCAGAAGAATGAGTTTATATGATGAGACCGCTGCTGCGGCTCCTTTTCCAAGTATTTTTAAAGCATTCATTTTTCAAAAGATTATAGAGTAAACATAGATATCATCAATTGAACAAGAAAGACGAACTTGCCCGTCATCCGGCGTGAGGCATGGAATTTCTGTGTGCTGCTCCATGAATTGTTTATCCTGTCAACGTCAATGTCAATCTTGTCATCCGGATCCAGCTTCGCCCAGATCACCCTGGTGGTGCCGGTATACTCATAGTCCTTGTAACTCTCCTTTCCTTCCCACCTCTCAAGAAGCTCTTTGCCGTCATCGAACCCTATGAGCACCTCCACCGGCAGGGACACTCCGCCCAGCCGCTCGATACTGACCCTTGAGATATAAAGGGTATCACTTGTGCGGTCACTGCGGGTATAAGTGACAGAATCACCATCAACGATGCCGGAATAGCTCTTTATCTTGTGGCTTGTAACCCCGGCAACCCTGTAATCACAGATATCATTGCCATAGAGAACCTGATCAAAGAACCAGTCCATGTTCTCACCAAACCTGTCACCGTGTTCCTTCCTCACCACATCATTCACCACACTTATGAAATCGCGCCCCGAAGGATGCCTGAAAGCCCAGCGGCGGTAATATTCACGAAAGAGGTTATCCATCGTCTCCGTGCCTATAAGACCCTCTAGGGTATGGAGCCATGCGGCTGCCTTGTTGTATGACATCATACCGTAGGTTCCGTGTGGAAGATC
>JBFYPM010000150.1:0-6656 GCA_041303295.1 Bacteroidales bacterium | reverse complement strand
ACATCATCAGGTTCAAAAACCTCACTCATATAACCCTGCGCCCTTACATTGCCCTCAACAGACACTGCTCTCCTGTATTGTATCTCCACTGCGGGCTTGAGGCTGTTCACCTGCCTGACGAGCATGAGTACGGATGAAAGGATATCTGTCGGCTCAAATCCGGTGACCACGCACGCCAGGCCATATCTTTGCGGAATGAAATCAAATGCCGATGAGCCGGTAATGACAGCCACGTGACCCGGACAGATGAAGCCGTCAATAGCTGTTCCTGCTCTCAATATCAGCTCCATTGCAGGAGGCATCACCTTGTGAGCGTTCAGTACAAAAAAATTATCCAACCCTTCCCTGTCTGCCTGTATCATTGTGACAGCAGTGCCAGGCGCTGTAGTTTCAAATCCTATGGCCGAAAAAACTATCTTTCTTCCAGGATTTGAACGAGCAAGCTCAAGAGCCTCATATGCTGACAGGACTACCCTGACATCCGCTCCGTCAGCCTTTACCCCTCCCGGGGTGAGATGAGTGCCCGGTACCCGCATCAGGTCACCGAAGAGAGCAATAGTCATTTCATCACCTGAGGCAAGGGCAATCAGGGTGTCAATGTAGGAGGCAGCGGTAACGCAGACCGGACAGCCAGGCCCGGAGATAAGACTGATCCGCGGAGGCAGCAGTGAAGGTATGCCAAAGCGGTGTATGGCGGCTGTATGGCCCCCACAAACCTCCATGAAGGTGTAGTCACGAGTAGCCTCCTTCTCTATCAGTTCTGCCAGCCTGATAATTTGTCTCTTATTCCTGAATTCGTCAACGTATTTCATGCCCGGCTCATTCGGTCAGTGAATCATCCATCTCCTTCAGCAGACGGAGCGTCTCAAGCGCATCTTCCTCCTTCAGTTTCTCAATGGCGAATCCGGCGTGAAGCAGAACATAATCACCCACCGTGACGTCATCAACCATCTGGAGCCCAGCCCTGAATACGGCCCCTCCTACGGAGACTTCCGCCATATCTCCGTCTATTGCTATTACCCTGGCAGGGAGACTCAGACACATACGCCCCTCCTTTCTGCCGCTGTCAGCATCTGGCCCAGTGAGATCCCCCCATCATTTGACGGGACAAGGTGATTTGTATATGCCTGAAATTTGTTCACGGATAAAAGATACAAAGATTTCTCAAGCAGATACCTGTTCTGGAAGACTCCCCCCGACAGGACAACATCTTTAAGTCCAGTCTCCTGCCTTATCTTTTTACATACGGCAAGTATTATCTGTGCAATTGTATTGTGAAACCTGGCTGCTATCAGAGGAATGTCATACCTGCCAGTCTCTCTGATAATCTCCGTAAACATTTCTCTCAGGCATATCGAATCGCTGAACGTAAAGGGATAATAATCATCCGTAATGAGGTTTATAGCTGATTCGAGTCTCATAGGTGCTTCGGAATCGAAGGAGGCCTTTGTGCAGAGCATAAGCAATGCCGAAACTGCATCAAATATACGCCCTGCGCCACATGTCAGGGGCGAATTGATGCCATTAACAAGCATCTCCCTGACAAGAGCCAGTCTTTTTTCATCGATTAACCTGAAGAGCTTAACCGACATGAAGTCGTAATCGCTGCCGAAGTAACTGAACAGGCATGAAAGGGCCATCCTCCATGGTTCATCTGCGGCAACATCACCTCCCGGCATCATGAAATAGTCGAAGTGTGTGTACCTCTCAAAACTAAGGGCACTGGCTATCATGAACTCGCTTCCCCATATATTGCCGTCAGGGCCGTAGCCGGTCCCATCCATAATCACCCCGATAACCTTTCCGGTCAGGCCATGTTCAGCCATTACCGATGCCGCGTGGGCATGGTGATGCTGCACACGCATCAGCGGCAGTCCGCTGCTTTCAGCCAGCTCCTCCGCGAACCTGGTTGACAGATAATCTGGATGCATATCGCAGACAACAGATGACGGAGTGAACCTGAAGAGGGAGGAGAAGAGCCTGAATGTCTCCTGATAATAATCATATGTGGTAACATTCTTTAGATCGCCTACGTACTGGCTCATGAAGGCCTGTGAGCCTTTCCCGATACAGAAGCTGTTCTTCTGTTCTGCTCCGGCGGCAAAAATTCCTTCGGCATAAGTCGTCAGTTCAACGGGCTGCGGGGCAAATCCTCTTGACCGGCGAATGAGAGTGATGTTACCGCCAATCACTCTGACAACCGAATCGTCAGCCCTGTTGTTAATCTCCCTGTTGTAGCTTACAACACATCCTGTTACGGGCATGAGATCCCTTTCGGCCTGAAGGTCACCGGTAATTATCGGTTCGTCACTCAAATTACCGCTAGTCAGCACTACTGCAGGTGTTTGCATGATCCTGAAAAGCATATGGTGAACAGGCATATGTGGCAGCATTGCGCCAGTTGTATTCAGTCCGTTGCTCACAGAAGATGCCAGCGGCATCCTCTGCTCCAGGAGAAGTATAGGTCTGCGCCATGAGAGCAACGCAGCCTCCTCCTCCCTGTCAGCCTGACAGAATTCCTTCAGGGTATCAATATCCCTGAACATGACGGCAAAGGGTTTGTTATCGCGCTGCTTTCTCTGCCTGAGACGTAAGACAGCCTCCTCGTTAAGGGCATCACACATCAGGTTATAACCACCGGTAGATTTAATGGCGACACTGCCTCCTCCTGCAAGACGGTCAGAGATGGATTGCAATATTTCAGAAATATCTGTAACAACAAGACCACCAGCCTTAAGTGTGTATTTCGGTCCGCAACTGTTGCATGCTACAGGCTGGGCATGGAACCGCCGGTCGGAAATTTCATTGTACTCGGCAGCACACCTGTGGCACATCACGAACGGAGCCATGGTTGTGCCGGCCCTGTCATATGGAAGAGCCTGAATGATTGTAAAACGGGGACCGCAGTTTGTGCAGTTAATAAAGGGATAATCAAGACGTCCCGGGTCGGACACAAGATCAGCCAGACACTCGTCACATACAGCAATGTCCGGACTCACCTCGGTGATGCTCTCGTCGGTATTCTTACTGGGAGTAATGGTGAAGCCACTGTAAGGCCTGGTCTCGCTCTTTCTGACCTCCACCGATCTGATATTGGCTGCCGGAGGGGCAAGAGCCCGTATATCAGCAATAAACTGCGCAACTGTCTCTTGATCACACTGTACTATCACCGTTACGCCGCCGGTCCTGTTTACCACCTCTCCGTTCAGACAATATCCGTAGGCAAGCCTGTAGATAAACGGGCGGAATCCCACGCCCTGCACAAGCCCCCTGATGAGTATCTCATATCCGGTTTCCATGTCTGCTACAGAAATAGTGACTGTTCTTCCTTCATCCGGGTAACAGACCAGATCACACTCTCTATTTCATCACTCAGATTTACATTTGTTACCACTACATATTCCGGCACCTTAAGCAACACGGGGGAGAAATTTACAATGCCCCTGATACCCATATTCACAAGTTCATTACACACCTCCTGGGCCGAGATATCCGGTACTGCAACGATAGCAACATTGACATGGAACCTGTCAATGATCTCCTGGAGACGCTCCGGCGGATAGACAATGTTGTCTGCCCGTGCCTTCTGTTTGAAGGGATCGATGTCGAAAGTAGCAACAATGTTTATACCCCGCTGAATAAACAGCCTGTACCTGGAGAGGGCCTGACCCAGGTTACCCATACCCACCAGGATCACATTGGTGATCCGTCCACGATTAAAAAGAGCCTCCAGTTCCTTCAGAAGTGTACTGGTCAGGTAACCTCCTCTCCTGTTTCCCCGAATCCCATACTCGGAAAAATCCTTTCTCACCTGTTCCGGAGTGACTCCGGTGCCGCCGGCAAGGGTGAAAGAAAAGACCCTGGTGACTCCCATCGAGTTCAGCCTTACCAGCAGCCCGTGATAAAGAAAAATCCTCCTGAGGCTGTTCCTGATATTATGTTTTGTGATTTGTTTCACATTAAACCGATGTTTTACAAATCCCTTATGCAAGTTAAACTATCTTTTTAATACAGCATATATAAAAAATAGGATATTGATTATGAGCATGTTATTAAAAAGATCGCAACTCCGCATCCTATAAGGGATAAAAAAAATTTGACTTGCGTTAATTGCACACTTAACTTTATTATGTGAATCTTCTCACATAAAATGTACTACATAAGTATTAAAAAAGAAGATTGGCATCGTTCACTGGAAAAACTGCTCCCCTCCCATGACATTTTTGTTCCGGTGAAGGATGAATATAGCCTTGATTACGAGCCTTTCAGGCTGAGTCAGGCTGAGAATATTGCTTACAACACTCCCAAGCCTGCCACACCCCTCAAGAATTTCTTTCTCCCCGTCAGGGAAAACGTGACTTCAGAGGTGAATAATCAAAGGCCAAGGATCATTATCGGGTCGCCAAACTGTGATATTGAGGCTCTCGGACTGCTTGACGAGATATATCTTGATGAAGCTTTCACAGATCCCTTCTACAGGAACCGCCGGAAGAATACCTTTCTTGTTTCCTCAGATTGCTTCTCGGTAAATGATCACTGTCACTGCACCTCCTACGGCGTTAAGCCCTATACCATGGAAGGTGCAGATATGGCACTGCTGTCGGAAGGTGATTATATCTTTCTGAGAGTCATTTCCGAGAAGGGGGAGGAACTGGTAAGGCAGTTATCGTCTGTTGCCGGGGTCAATAATCCTGAACAACTCCTGTTCATTGATCAGAGGCACAGGGAAACTGAAGCTTTTCTGGCTGAACGCAATATCGGCCTCCCTGATTACAAGGCAACCGGAGAAATTGTACAGAAGGCAGGTGATCACATCTGGGTAAAATACGCCTCAAAGTGTGTCTCATGCGGGGCCTGTACAACCATATGCCCCACCTGCAGTTGCTTTCTCCTAATTGACAAGCCTGATTTTGAAAAGGTAAAACAGATGGATGCCTGCCAGTACCCTGGTTTTGAAAGGGTTGCCGGAGGGGAGGACGCTCTCTTTGAACTTCCGCATCGTTTCCGCAACAGGTACATGTGTAAGTATGTATGGAAACCTCATAAATTCAATTCTCTTGCATGCACGGGCTGCGGCAGGTGCATTGAGGCATGCATAGGCAAGATCAATAAAAATGAACTGTTCATGGAACTCACCTGAAGATTCTTATGGCCAGCGATACCTATAATATATATAAGCCCCTTCGGGCAACCCTAGAGGAGGTGATTGAAGAGTCTCCTCTGATCAGGACCTTCGTGCTGGTACCGGATGAAGAATTTGTCTTTAAAACGGGCCAGTTCATTGAACTGGCCGTTGACGGCGTGGGTGAAGCTCCTTTTACGCCCTCGTCATCACCCCTCGTAACTGACAGGCTGGAGGTCACAGTCATGAAGACCGGCTATGTTACAGGAATGATGCATCAGCTCAAACCGGGCGCCGTCATGGGTATCAGGGGTCCCTACGGACGAGGTTACCCGGTAAGTGAGTTTATGGGCAAAGAGGTGCTTATTCTCGGAGGAGGCTGCGGCCTGGCTCCCATACGTTCACTGCTCTTCACTCTTGAACACATGAAGGATGATCTTAAAAAGGTCATACTCTGCTACGGTTCCAAAACACCGGCCGACTGCATTTACAAGCCGCTCTTCAGCCGGCTTAACAGTATCGATAAATTTGAAGCCTACCGTACAGTGGATATAACTGATGACGACTGGGATGGTCCGGTCGGTGTTGCCACTAAACTGCTTGACGATGTTAAGGTCAAAATTGACAATTCCGTGGCAGTAGTATGCGGTCCACCCATAATGATGAAATACGGAACATTAAAGCTGCTCCAGATGGGTTACCGCGATGAGCAGATTTTTCTCTCCATGGAAAAGAACATGTCATGCGGCCTTGGCAAATGCGGCCACTGCATGATGGGTGAGTTTTTTGTCTGTAAAGACGGCCCGGTATTCACCTACAACGAGATCAAACACAATCCGGAGATTTGGAAATAAAAAGGCAACAGGCATGAAGGTGCTTATAGATATGATAAAACTGAGGGCTGCAATGACGCAGAACCCGTCTCTGTCCTTGCCTGAGGCTCTCTGTTACAGTTCAGTTAACACCAACGGCCTCAAGACAATACGTGAGCTGGCTACCTTCAGATTCACCTGTCGGAGATGCGAAGATGCACCATGCATAACAGTCTGCCCTGCCGATGCCCTTGAGAAAGACAGTGACGGTGTGATCGTGCGCCATACTAACCTGTGTGTCTCCTGCAAGTCGTGTGTCACTATCTGTCCTTTCGGCACAATGATGACCGATTTCTTCAGACATCACCGTAACAAAGACCTTTTCTATGATCTGTGTGATTATGATGAGGCCCGCAAGTTTGTTGAAGCATGCCCGCCGGGTACAGCAAGACTTACTGATGAAAAAGAGAAGCCTGACGAGCATATTTATATGCTTAATGAACGGGTGCTTATAAGAGACTACATATATGTGACTGAAAAAGAGTAAAGAGAAAGAATATGGCGGTTAATCTCCTCTATTTCTTTGTTTTTCCGGGGCTGTTATTCATGGCAGTGGCCGGGGGTTTGCTCTCCTGGTTCGACAGGAAGATAACCGCCAGGGTTCAGTTCCGCAAGGGGCCTCCCCTGCTCCAGCCTTTCTATGACTTCTTCAAGCTGCTGCT
>JBFYPM010000149.1:0-3155 GCA_041303295.1 Bacteroidales bacterium | reverse complement strand
GGGTCATCAATAGACCCATTGCGGAATCTCATTCTTAAGACTGTTCATCCCTCACCCCTCTCCGCCTCGCGGGGCTTCTTTGGATGTTCGCATTTCAGCAAATGCAATGAATGGCTCGTTGCCAGGGGACTCGAGCCGGTAGCGTGGTGATCACGACTCCAGTCCGCGCCTGATGACAGATTCTATCACTGCCCGTTCCTCGTAGCCAAGTGACAGTCTGATCATCCCCGGTTCAGGGTATTTTGCGCCCCACACGGCCTCAACGGGCATCAGGATGGTGTGATTATCTCCCAGGGAGGGTATAAGCTTTATCTCGGGCCTTACAGCCTCAATGAACTTGTCGCGCCTCCTTCTCTTGGTCTCAGGAGTGCTGCCAGTGAGATCAAAAGTGACCATAGCCCCGTATCCCCTTCCCCCGGTAAGCTCCAGTGCCGCAATATGTGTTGCATGTGTATCCAGTCCGGGGTAAAGGACCTGCGCCACATGTTCGGATTTACTCAGAACTGCTGCAACATATGAGGCATTGTCACACTGCTGCCTGAAGCGCAATTCGAAGGAAGAGATCTGCGTCTGCAACCTGTAGGCATCATCAGGAGAGAGCATGTGCCCTACAAATTTACGATACTCCACAGCGCTCTGCATCAGTTTGTTATCATTACCACATATCACACCTGCTGTGAGATTTCCATGGCCGGAGAGGTATTTGGTGGCGCTATGGATGACCAGGTCTGCCCCGTCGTCCAGTGGCTTCCATAAGAGAGGAGTGGCGAAGGTGTTGTCTACAATGACCCTGCAACCCCTTTTCTTTGCCATGTCAATGATGCGCCGACCCTCGGCGACCATCAGGAGAGGATTTGAGATAGTTTCAAAGTAAAGTATATCCGGACGGGATTCTGTTATCACGCTCTCAAGATGTGTGTAATCATAATTCCTGTCTGTGGGCCTGAAGAAGCTTACCTCCATGCCGCGACGCTTTTGCAGGACGCTGCTGATGTATGAGAGTGTACCGCCATAAATCTCCGAGAAGAAGAGCCAGTTACTCTGCCTGCCGGCCTCCTGGAAGATTGAGAGGGCGATGTCAATGGCGGCCATACCAGACTGTGCCAGCAGCGCCCACTCCGAACCCTCCACAGCCATAATGGCCTCTTCTGCGGCTACAACTGTAGGATTGCGGTAACGGGAATAGATGTACATGTCAGGTTCCCTCTCGTGCAATGTCTCCGCGGTAAAGGCTCCGGAGGTCGTTCCTGCTGTAGGTAGCTCGAACCCGGCATCACGATAGACCGGTGTCCTTGCGCTGTTTATCTCTCTCTTTTTCATATTCAGTGTTGAAATGTTCAGATATTGTCTCTTTGATGTTTACCGGATTGAAATCATAGTAGAAAAGTACGCGGTCAGCAACCACTCCTGCCAGGAAGAGTACAAGTGCGGCTGTGTCTGTAAAGGGAGTACCCGGGTAGATGAGGAGGAAGACAAGAGGAAGAGTCATGGCCCTCAAATAGTAGATATTGCGAACCAGCGGGGATTTGCCGGCTGAACCGTATCGCATTACTACGGAAAATGCTGCGAGCATCGAGAAGACAAGAAATATCACGTCCGGCTTGATGAACCATGAAACTGCGTAAATGCCCGAGAAGAATGCCTGGCCGCTGTGCAGCTTAAGGCTCATTGACCTGTCGGCAGTGAAGAAGACCAGGTCGATTGAAATCAGCATCAGCAGGGCTGCAATGCCACCCACAAGCGGCGGGATCAGTCCTGGCGCCAGCCAGTTCATAAGCGCTATCGCTGTCAGGACCCCGGTCATCGCTATCTCCCGGCTCAGCGGTGAGGAGCCAATATTCAACAGGGCTCTCCAGGCTTTTCCGGGTACGCCGAGGTGTGCAACCGATACTGCCATCGCTCCTGCCATCATGAGGAGTGGCAGCAGGCCCGACACTACAGTGCCTTTCAGGGCATAGAAAATCATCAAAGCTGATGCCGAAATCAACATCAATGAGAAGAGCATGAGGCTCCACTCCTTCCTCATCCTCTCTGGACCCGCAATCTGACCTTCGGCCAGATCCTCGTCGAGGTCCGGGTCGGTCTCCTCTTCATCAGCCCCGGCCCCGGAAGGAATGATAATCGGCCCGGTATGACGGTCAGCGTTTCTAAGTATCAGCGATGGTCCTATTCCTGTTTCAGGAAACCAGGCAGGAAGGAGATCGTCAAAATGCTCTTTTTCGGCCATTTTAAGGGCACCTGTCGGGCAGGCGGTCACACAAGCCGGTTCAATGCCTTCAGCGTCCCTGTCGGCACAAAAATGGCATTTTTCAATATATCCGTGGGCACTGTTGATCTTCGGGGCATCATATGGGCACTTCCAGGTGCAGTAGCCGCAACCCATACAGCGGTCGGCATGATGTATCACCACACCGTTTCCCTCAATTGTATATGCTTTTGCAGGACAACCCTCAGCGCAGGCAGGCTTTTCACAGTGGTTGCAGGCGAGCGACAGGCTGATGACGGACATCAGTGGCAGTCCTGAGTCGTTCCAGGTGTAAATGCTTCTCGTCCCCGGTTGAAGGCCGTTTTCCAGTATGCAGGCGGCACTGCAGGCCTTGCAGTTTACACAGAGTGCAGCATCGAATAAAAATCCCCTTCTCATGACGGCAGTTTTTCGATGTTGACCCTTGTGTTATGGAAAGCTGCCCCATGTCCCATGTCAGTCTCAGCAGGCGTTATGAGCCTGTTCACTCCTCCTCCCTCGGCAAGCCAGATACCATTCGGGAAGACGATGCTTCCCTGGCGGACACGAGCAGTAACACTTACCCGGCCAGTAACTTCGCCCCGGGAGTTGAAGACCCTTATGGTGTCACCGCTCTTCAGTCCCAGAATACGGGCATCTGCAATGGATATTTCCCATGCAGGAGCATCAATCACGCTCCTCACCACCTCGAGGTTGCCGAACTGCGAGTGTATTCTTGACGCAATGTTGGGTGTCATCAGCCTGAAGGGAAGATGAGATTCATTGAAATCGTCTGGCGGATCATAGGAAGCCAGCGGATTGACACTCCAGAGTTTCACCGCGGTGTCGGACCACAGTTCAATTTTTCCCGATGACGTATAGTACTTTCCATCTGCATATGCCGGATGCTCGTTCTGTTCAGGGATGACCG
>JBFYPM010000148.1:0-14753 GCA_041303295.1 Bacteroidales bacterium | reverse complement strand
CATCCTTTCGGAACAGGAGCATGGAGGGCACCCAATAACAATACTAACACCTTTGCCCGCGAGACCCAGATAGACATCATGGCGGCTGCAGCAGGTGCTGATCCGCTTGAGTTCCGGCTGAAAAATCTGATGGATGAAAAGATGATCGGGGTACTTAAGGCAGTGGCTGAAAAATTCGGATATGTGCCCGGAAAGAGTCCATCAGGAAGAGGAATAGGTATAGCCTGCGGCACCGATGCAGGGACCTGGGTGGCTCATATTGCCGAGGTGGAGGTGAATAAAAGCACTGGCCAGGTTAAGGTCCTGAAGCTCGCATGTGCCCAGGATATGGGTCTATGTGTCAACCCCCAGGGAGCGCTGATACAGATGGAAGGATGCCTGACAATGGCCCTCGGGTACACTCTTACCGAGGAGTTGAAGTTTGAGGGCGGCAACATCCGCGACAGAAACTTCGACAGTTATGCTATTCCGAGGTTCTCATGGCTCCCGAAGCTTGAATGCGTGATCATGGACAGGAAAGACCAGTCTCCGCAGGGTGGGGGTGAGCCGGCCATAATTGGCGTTGGGGCTGCAGTGGGTAACGCCATTTTCGACGCAACAGGTGCAAGATTATTCAGGGTGCCATTTACGCCGGAGAGGGTGCTGGAGGCAATTAAAAGTCTGAAGGTCTGAGGTCCCGATACACTTCGTTATCGGGATTAAGTCTCCACCAATGGTGGAGCCTCAATCTGAAGGTCCAAAAGATTTGCGATTTGCGAATTTCGATTAAATCGACAATCGAAAATCTGAAATCGAAAATTCTCATAACTACTGCCTATTGCCAACTGCCTATTGCCTGGTAAGACTGCTGACTGAGTACTGGGCATCATGCCATAAAAGAAAAGGAGGGAAGCTAAAAGCCACCCTCCTTTTTATATGCTAATGTCTTCAGACTATTTGCCTGAGGTATACCAGGAGTTCTGGATGAGCAGGTCATTTACCTCCATCTCCCTGAAAGGTATCGGGAGGATAAGGTTTCCTGCATCATAAGCATCTGATCCGATATTCATCTTCCACCTCTTCAGGTCATGCAGACGATGGCCTTCCCAGCAAAGCTCGAGGTATCTCTCCTCTCTTATCTGGGCCCTGGTAACAGCTCCGGGATAAGCAGGTGCATTTGCCCGTCCGCGGATAAGATTGATATCCTGCGTCGGGGAGTTCGGACCTACGTCTGTTGCCGGGTTCTCAAAGTTTGCCTCAGCCCTGATGAGATACATCTCAGCAAGCCTGATGAGGGATATGTTCCTGTAGTAGTTTCCCCATTTTGCAGTGTTGATACCGCCGTAATTCAGTATCGTGCCAACACCCTTGTAATACATCATTGTAATATTGTCAATTGTGTATCCTTCCTGGGTGTTCTCCTGATATCTTCCGCGCAGGTCTGACGGGTGGAATCTGGCCAGAAATCCATCCTGAATCTCGTAATCGCCCCTGCCAGCACCTGCAAGTGAAGCATACATCACTGCCAGCCAGTTGATTTCAGAAGTAGCGTTCTTCTGAATAGCGAAGATGTCTTCTGTCGAATTCTCTGTATTATTGAATGCCCTCAGGGGCGTCGCCGTAAGGCTGAAGAGCCCGCTTTCAATCACTCTGTTTGCCTCGACAGCTGCCTGGGCGAGGTTGCCCGTCTGCAGGTTCAGTCTTGCAAGCACCGCGCTGGCTGCCATTGATGATGCATAGACTCCGTTCTCATCAGGAAGCAGATCGCGAGCCGCCGTGAGGTCCTCAATAGCCTGATTGTAGCATTCCTCAACGGTGCTTCGCGCCACCGGAACAGCATCAGCTACATCTTTTGTTGGAGTAAGAACCAGCGGAATGCCCGGTTGGTTATTTGCCTGGTTAGGCTCAAAGGGCAGTCCGAACAGCCTTGTCATCTCGAAGACAACCCATCCTCTGAGGAAGAGAGCTTCACCCTTCACCATGTCTTTATCACCGGCGTCAAGAAGATCAAGAACTTCATCCTGCAAAAGGGTATTGCATGTATTGATCATCTTGTAAGCCTCAGTCCATGTATTTTCAACGTAGCTGTTTGTAATAGTGGCCTCCTTGTTTATGAATTCACGGGGCTGCTGGTAGGTGCCCAGGAACAACATGTCACCTGTGGCAGCATACAGCTCGCTGTATTCATTGAAAGAGGCACCCAAAATGTCTGAACTGCTGGCCTGGAGATAGGCTCCTACCAGTGCAGCTTTGATGTTATCAGGGGTTGTGAGAGCAATCTCAGCGTCAATTGACTGCTTGGGCCTGATATCAAGCTTTTCTGTACATGAGAAAAGCATTGCCAGAACCGGGACAATCAATAACCATATTTTGTATTTGCTTATCATATTTTTCATGACTATTGGTATTTGGCGTTAGAATGAGAGGTTTATACCAAGAGTATAGGTTCTTGCCTGCGGCGCAGTATAGAAGTCATATCCCTGGATGATGTTGGTATTCTGGGTTGAACGACCGGTACCGGTGTAGTTAACTTCAGGATCCCAGCCTTTATAATTGGTCAGGGTATAGAGATTCTGTACACCTGCATAGATTCTCACTGATGACATCTTAACCCGGTCAGTCAGTGTCTTGGGCAGAGTGTAACCGAGGTTTACATTTCTGAACCTGACATAAGATCCGTCGTAGAGGTACCTGCTTGACACCTTGGTGCCGTTGCCATAGCCAAGTCGTGCCTGGGGTACGTCTGTGATATCACCCGGATTCTGCCATCTGTCCATCTGATCAATTGTCTGGTTGTCAAACCAGTCGCCGTTGGCTGACTGATAGTTGCCGGCACCATTATAGATCATGTTTCCGTAGACAAAGCTTATCAGCACATTCAGATCAAACCCTGCAAACTCGAAGTAATTATTAAATCCGCCTGTGAAATCGGGGTTTGGTGATCCGACTATCTGCCTTGAAGCAAGGTTATAGTTACTGGTAGTCTCATCACTGTCAGCATCTATATAATAGAGGGCATCTCCGTTTTCGGGATCAACTCCGGCGTACTTTACAATATTGAATACTCCGATAGGCTGTCCCTCAATGACATAGTTGATGGCATTGGGAGTAATATCCGGACCGTTGATGCTGATGATCTTGTTACGGTTAAATGCCATGTTGAAGTCAGTGGTCCAGATGAATTTGCCTGTCAGGTTATTTGAGTGGAGAGAGAACTCAATCCCTTTGTTCTCAAGTTCGCCTACATTACTCCATACACCTTCAAATCCCGAAGTGGCCGGAAGGGTACGGTAGAGCAGAAGGTCAGTGGTTTTTTTCTGATAGTAGTCGAATTCACCGGTGAGCCTGTTATTGAAGAAGCCGAAGTCGAGACCTACATCAAGTTGTGCTGTGTTTTCCCAGCCAAGCTCCCTGCTTTGAAGCTGGACTGCCTCAAGGCCTGTCCTGCCTGCATAATTAACACCGTCATAGAGTGCAAGATGCGCATAATCAGGAATTCCCGAGTTACCCGTTATACCGTAGCTGCCTCTCACCTTCAGGTAGCTGAGTACATCCTTTATTCCAGACATGAAATCTTCCTGAGTGATTATCCAACCCGCAGATGCTGCCGGGAAGAATCCGAAACGGTTATCAATCCCGAACCTTGAAGATCCGTCAACGCGGCCGCTAAGAGTGAAGAAATACTTCTCATTGATCTTGTAGTTCGCGCGTGCGAAATATGACAGATATGATGTTGCATCCTCCCAGCTTGAGAAGGTTGTTGCTTCAGAGGCACTTGCGATGTTTGTGAAATCATCTGTGGGGAATCCCTTGGCGATGATATTTGAACCCATGGTGTTTGACTGCTGGTATGACATACCGCCGACGGCATTAAGGTGATGGACACCGAATGACTTGTCAAATGCCAGGTAGTTTTCCCAGTTGTAATTAATAACCCTGACCGAGCGGTTCTGGGCTTCACCGGCAGGTCCGCCAGTGATTGTCTTCCTTCCCCAGAAGTTTTTCTCCCTGAGGTCATAGATATCTGTTCCGAACTCGCTCTTGAATGCAAGGTTTTTGAAAATACTATAAGATGCATTCAGGTTTGCCAGGGAGCGGAATGCGGTCTGGTTGTTGGTTTCGTCCCTGAGTGAGATCAGCCCGTTGTAGTAAATAGTATTTGTATTCAGTTCACCTGTCTCAGGGTCATAGACCGGGGTGAGGGGCGACTGAGCCACGAGTTGGAGCGGGGTAGCGAAGGCGTTATCATTCTGAACCCTCTCCATCTCTGTTCTGATCACGTTCATCTGAACACCGAAGCTCAGCTTTTCTGTAGCCTTCTGGTCAAGGTTGAGCCTTGCGCTCATCTTGTTCATGTTGTTACCGAGAAGTATACCCTTTGTGTCATCATAGCTGATGCCGGTATAGTATTTGGTGTTCTCCGAGCCTCCTGAAGCAGAGACGTTTATCCTATTCAGAGAGCCTTTCTGGAAGGCCTCTTTCTGCCAGTCGGTGTCATAACCGTCATCCCAGGCTTCACCAACAAAAGTTTCCCAAACAATATCTTTTGTGAAACCCGGTTCGCCCCAGAGCCATCCGTTTTCATCAGAAGCGTTGTCAATTGCTTCTCCGATAAGAGTCAGGTACTGGTCGGCATTAAGCCAATCAACAAGCCGACTAGGCTCACTGATGCCAGTTGTGTACTGAACGTCAAATTTGGTTGCGCCGGTCTTGCCTCTCTTGGTCTGGATAATTACAACACCGTTGGATGCCCTGGAGCCGTAGATGGCAGCAGCAGACGCGTCCTTCAGGATCTGTATTGATTCCACATCTGTCATGGCCAGGTCAGCAAGCGGGCTTGTCGGCTGGTTATCAGTGTTTGACAGGTTCTCGGTGGTGATGGGTACACCGTCCACAACATAGAGAGGCTGGTTATTTGCAGAGACGGATGACGATCCTCTGATCCTCATCTTTACTGTCTCGCCAAGCTTACCACTGGCCTGCTCAATGAATACACCGGAGGTCTTTCCCTGGATAGCAGACTCAAAGCTGGAGGTAGGCATCTCGGCAATACCCTTTGTCTCAACCTTTGTGATTGCCCCGGTCAGCTCGCGCTTGATTGCAGAGCCGTAACCAACGACAATAATCTCGTCGAGGCCTACATTATCAAGCTCAAATTCAATGTTGACAGTGCCGGCGTCTCCTATGGAGACCTCCTGCGTCTTCATCCCAATGAATCTGAATACGATTGTTTGGCCGGGAGCGGCACTGATCGAATACCTGCCATTAATATCAGTGGCAGTACCCGTGGATGTTCCTTTAACCTGAACTGTTGCCCCGATAACTGGCAGACCGTCAGTTTTGTCTGTGACCACGCCGGTGATGGTTTTCTGCTGCCCGATGGCAGAGACCAACATGAGGCATGTAATCAAACTTGTCAAAAGCAATTTTCTCATTTTCTGTGAAGTTAGAGTTTTGTGTAATTAATGGTGAACGAATAAAGACCGCTAAAATATTATATTGCTTCATTTAGGGACTGAAAAAAGTGAAAAATTTGTAAAAAAAATATACTATTAACCTGAGATTAACATTAAACACCGGAACCATGGGTGAAAAAGGTGAAGTTTACATTCCCGTAGCTTCTGTGTTCCTGGAAAGCCTTATGAGTATTGAAGACCAGCGACTTCGGGTGTTCAAGGATAAAAAGAGTCTGGTCATTTACCGCGTCTGAGCCGAGCACCATGTCAGGAATATCCGTCAGCCACCTCAGGTCATACGGAGGGTCGGCAAAAATAATGTCATATTGCTTGTGGCATATCTTCAGCCAGTCACGTACATCCATCCGATGCATCCGTGCTGACTTCATGTCAAACTGCTTCAGCGTGTTTCTGATGAATTCGCAGCTGCGTCTGTCGGTCTCAATGATGTCAATAACTTCTGTGCCCCGTGAGGCGAATTCATAGCTGATAGCGCCCGTACCACCAAAGAGGTCAAGTAATGACAGGGCTGAGAAATCATACCTGTTGTTCAGGATATTCATAAGACTTTCGCGGGCAAAGTCGGTTGTTGGTCTGGCTTTGAATCCTGACGGAGGCTCGATGAGCCTTCCTTTAAATTTTCCTCCGATTATTCGCACGAGGCAGCAGTGAACAGGTTAAGCCAGCGGTGCAGATGGACCTCGTTCATGACATAACTGTAACTCTGCCTGGTAACAGGGGAGGCGAACTTCACATTCTCTGCAAAGCTGAGCAGTGATATATGCCCCTCACTGTAAGGCTCTATCGTCCCGCTTACATGAATCTCCTCGTCGTTCTTAATTCCTTTCCTGTCAAGAACGTTAAAGAGAAAATAGGCTGCATCAGTATTTGCCGGGCAGGCGAAACTGTTGCAGAAGGTCAGGTTCCTTTTTTCGGCTATGATGACTGTAATGAAACTCTTGTCGAAGTGCAGGTGTATGTAACGATCATCGGAGGTGCGGCAGGTTGCGAAGACATTCTGCAGTAGCGGTTTTGTGTGATGCCACGGAATCACATCGCGCCAGCGTGAAGCTATGGTTTCACACAGTTCATTACCGGGGGCGAACAGTACAACAGCATCAGGAAAGGCCAGGGTATTTGAGAAGATCTTCGTCACATCCGAAACATTGTGGTTGAATCGAAAGTACTCGTCTTTCAACCGGGGTTCATAAACAGGTGATGGAACCAGGGTATAAAGCAGGGAAGGGGTGATGATAAAAACTTTTCTGTATTGTCTCCTCAGGAAATCGTCGGAATCAATTATCTCTGAATGTGTTCTGACGGAGCTGTCAGATGGTATTTCAAGGGGATAATGTCTGAGCATCACGTACTTACCACGAAGAAGATCAAGCACCGCAAGGGAGACACCCTCTTCAGAAAGCTCCAGTGTAAGATCGTAATTGTCAGTCGCGTTTATGTCGAGGGTCTCATCTAAGAGCTCCAGGGGATATATCTGCGACGTGGTCATCAATCCTCCCAGTTACCGGCATTGTTATTGGGTACCCTGATATCACCAACCTTCATCCCCGGGAATCCTGTAATCTTGGTTCTCTGCTCATTGTAATTGACTACCAGTTGCCTGTCTAGATCGCTGAGGAAGGTGTCATTCAGGACATAGGCCTCGAAGACGTTGACAAGAACCATTGAGGTAGTCATGACCCTGGCTGCTGACATCTGAAACTCGTTGTTCTCCATGCCTGGAACAAACCTGAGTGATTCTATGGGGTATCCCTGATGAAATATCGAGTCACGCACCGGGATATAACTTGTATCCCTGCTGATGAGCCCTTTTTTGACGGCCTCTTTTTCACTTGTAATACCTTCAGCTATCATCTCATCAGTGAGCGATCCGCGCTTAAAAACGAGCGGCAGAGAGTCGGCCTTGAGAAAGGTGATCAATGTATCGAAACTGCCAGTATATGATCCTTTCACAGATTTAAATGCCTCCTGGGCAGTCCGGATGTCTATAAGTCTCTCCTTGATGGCTGTCTCCCTTGCATCCTTCTCTTTATTGAACCGGATCGGTTTCATGATGCTTTGGAATAGAAAATAAGCCAGTACGACAATGATAACTGTAAATACAATGTTGAGAGCCGTTTTCATATCTTTTCTGATCGATTGTTGAGTAACTTTGTGCAAATTTAAAAAAAAAGAGGACTGATATCCGGATTGTTAAAATAAAATGAGGAAGGAGAATATTTATAATCTTCTTGAGAAGAACCTGGGATACATTCCTACCCGGGATCAGTCTGATTGTATGCGATTGCTGTCACAGTATGTGACTGACAATACCAACGACGTGATCTTCCTGCTGACGGGCTATGCGGGCACGGGTAAGACAAGTGTGATTGCCTCCCTTGTAAGCACTCTCAGCACTCTGAGGCAGAAATCTGTTCTCCTGGCCCCGACAGGCAGGGCTGCAAAGGTGCTTCGTTCCTACACAAGCAAGGAAGCATATACTATCCACCGCAAGATTTACAGGCAGAAATCAGCCACTGATGGTGTTGGGAAGTTTGTTCTTGACAGGAACATGCACAAGGAGACTTTCTTCATTGTAGATGAGTCTTCAATGATACCCGACGACGCATCAGACGGGTCGATGTTTGGCAGCGGGAAGCTGCTGGAGGATCTGCTTGAATATGTTTATACCGGCACCGACTGCAAGCTTATTCTTGTTGGCGACGTGGCGCAGCTGCCACCTGTAGGCTCGATAGTCAGTCCTGCGCTCGATGAAAACGTTTTGCGCACAACAGGGTTCGGGCTGGTGATGTTTGAACTGCATCAGGTCATACGGCAGAGCGAAGGGTCGGGAATACTGATGAATGCCACGGCAGTAAGGCAGCAGGTTAATGACGGTGACCTCTCCGTCCCGGCGCTGGTTATTGACGGTTATGATGATATTGAGCGCCTCAGCGGCAATGACCTGATTGAGCGTCTTGCGGAATCATACGACAAATGTGGCACTGACGGAGCCATCGTGGTCGTTAACTCAAACAACCTGGCCAACAGATATAACCAGGGTATTCGCAACCGGGTTTTCTTCCGCGAGGAGGAGATCAGTACCGGTGACCTTGTGATGGTTGTCAAGAATAACTACTATTGGCTGAAGGACGAAGAGAACGGGTCATTTATTGCTAACGGTGACATCGCCGAGGTGCGCAGGATCAGGAAGTTTGAGGAGATGTACGGGATGCACTTTGCGGAGATGACCCTGTGGTTCCGCGACACCGAGCTGGAAATAGAGGCGAAGGTGATGCTTGACACCCTGATGATGAGCACCCCGTCACTCTCCCCGGAAAAGTCGAGGGAACTTTATTTTGCAGTGCTTGGTGACCATCCTGACATCAGGTCTAAACGGAAACAGTTTGAGACGGTAAGGGACAATCCGTACTACAATGCCCTGCAACTGAAGTTCGCTTATGCCGTCACCTGCCATAAGTCGCAGGGAGGACAATGGGAGAGGGTCTTCATTGACCAGGGCATGTTCAACCGGCAGGAGCCTACCATAGACTATCTGCGGTGGTTCTATACTGCCCTGACCAGGGCGACAAATAAGGTTTACCTTGTAAATTTTCCGGACAGCTTTTTTCAGGGGAGCAGGCAATAGGCAGTACTGAGTTAAAGTCAACAGTCGGCAGTCCACAGTCGGCATGTTGAGTCAAAAACTGACCGCACGACTGCAGGACCGCAGGACGGAGCGCAGCGACAGACCTCAGATTGAGACCCGCAGGGTCGAAACCACGTATCCGCCAGCTGGCGGATCGGGGCCTTCAGACCTCAGACGGAGTCAGCAGTCAAATTCAGGCATTTGACAGAATGCAGAAGAGGGCCCAGCGGGAGCGGAAGGGAATGTCTATATTTGCACTTTCTTTAAACTTTGAATCTCACTAATAAACTTACAAACCGCAGGATATTCCTGTTCTGGGGCCCGCTGGCTCTGACATGGCTGATGATGGCCTTTGAGCAGCCTTTTCTGATAGCTTTTATTGCCCGCTTGAGTGATGCAAAACTCAACCTGGCAGCTTTTGGAATAGCAGGATCATTTGCCATGATTATCGAAGCCCCGGTGATAATGCTTATGAGCGCATCTACAGCACTTGTCACCGGACATAATTCATACATAAAACTCAGACGTTTTACTGATTTACTCAATCTCGGAGTGACCGGTATCCAGCTCATTGTTCTCATTCCACCCGTTTTCAGATTCATTGTCATAAATCTGATGGGAGTTCCTGTAGATGTTGCCAGGCTGGCTCATATTACTCTTCTTATTTTTCTTCCCTGGGCTGCATCGATCGGTTACAGGAGGTTTTACCAGGGCATCCTTATAAGGAACAATCTCACCAGGCGGGTAACATACGGTACTATGGTCAGGCTATCCGTGATTGTAGTGGTGGGTTTGATTCTTTACGGGGCAGGAGTGAAGGGGGCGTATGTAGGTGCAGCAGCCATGTCGCTTGCGGTTTTTACTGAAGCAATTGCCACCAGGTTGATGGCTTCGCGAACCCTGGAGGAACTCCTTCATAAGGAGGACACGGAGAACGGCCACCTTGGCCTCAGATCGATCACAAGGTTCTATTACCCGCTGGCACTTACATCTGTATTATCCCTTGGCGTGCATCCCTTCGTCACATTTTTCCTCGGCCGGAGCTACATGGCAGTAGAGTCGCTTGCAGTTCTGCCTGTTGTAAGTTCCCTGGTGTTCATCTTCAGAAGCCTCGGGTTATCTTATCAGGAGGTGAATATTGCGCTAATTGGCAGACAAAAGCAGAATTACTGCCAGTTGAGAAATTTTGCAGTTTACATGGGCATAGCAGTAACGGTTCTTATTTCGGTTCTGGCATTCACACCACTGGCCGATCTGTGGTTTATGAATATATCTGGACTAACAAAAGAGCTTGCAGATCTCTCGTATCTTCCGCTAAAGATTATGGTACTTCTTCCGGCATTGACTGTACTTCTGAATTTCCAGAGGTCTCTGCTATTGGTTAATGGGACCACCGGACCGATTTCAGCAGCAACGGCAGTAGAGCTGATCGGGATAATCGCAATATTGCTGGTTTGTGTTGTATTTCTGAAGCTCCCGGGTGTAGTTTCAGCCGCTATTGCGTTTACTCTTGGTAAGGGTATGTCAACCCTATACCTGGCGCCAAGGCAATATGCAGTTTTGAAAGGATGGAATTCAAAGGCCGGACTTTAGACCTGTAAATTCCTTACTTTTACAGCATAGATGCATAATTCATCAGGCTGAAGTACATACAATCATGAAATCATACCGGAAAGAACTTTGGATTGAGACACCACACAGGCGGGATTATATCAACATCACCAGGCAGGTAGAGCAGTGCATAGTCGAGAGCGGAATATCGGAAGGGCTCGTGCTCGTCAACGCGATGCACATCACCAGCAGCGTTTTCATCAATGATGATGAGAGTGGTCTGCATCACGACTTCGAGGTGTGGCTTGAGAAGCTGGCGCCGGAGAAGCCACACTCACAGTACCGTCATAACGGTTTTGAGGATAATGCTGATGCTCATATGAAGCGCCAGCTGATGGGGCGCGAGGTGGTTGCGGCAATCACCGCAGGCAGGCTTGACTTCGGGCCGTGGGAACAGATCTTCTATGGCGAATATGACGGCATGCGGCGCAAGCGCGTGCTGGTGAAGATAATCGGAGATTAGGCAATCAACAGTCCTTTCATGCAGCATGCAGCATGCAGCATGCAGTAGTGAGAGGAGTTAAGAATTAATAGTCAAATTTGACCGCATGACCGCATGACTGCAAGACCGCATGACGGAGCGCAGCGACAGCCCTTCAGACTTCAGACTACAGTCCCAAATCCCTGATGACATCATCAATCCTCTCTTCCAGACCCTTCCATAGCTTCTCAAACTGAGATGTGTCAGACATCTCTGTGCTGGCGCTGAAATAGAACTTGATCTTTGGTTCGGTACCTGAGGGGCGGACGGATATCTTCGTCCCGTTTGTCAGGAAGAACTGCAGTACATTTGATTTCTCCAGGTACAATGCCTCCTTCTTTCCCGTCACAATGTCAGTTGAGACCAGGGTCAGGTAATCATCTATTCTTATAACCTTGCTACCCGAGATCTCCGCAGGTGGGTTGGAACGGTAACCCTCCATCATCTTCTTTATCTCGGCAGCACCTTCGGCACCCTTCCTTACAACATTTACAAGTTTCTCACGGTAGAGCCCGTATTCAGAATAGATGTCGAGTAAAAGTTCCCAGAGCGACTTTCCGTGATCCTGTGCCCATGCTGCTGCCTCAGCAACCAGGGCGCAGGAGCCGATTGCGTCCTTGTCCCTCACATAATCGCCGGGCAGGTAACCGAAGCTCTCCTCGCCGCCACCAATATACTTCTCCCTGCCTTCGAGGTCACGCATAAGCTCTGCGAAGAACTTGAAGCCTGTAAGCACCTTGTAGCTTTTAACCCCGTTATTTACTGCAATGCTGTCAAGCAAATCGGAAGTCACGATGGTATTAATTATGTACTCGTTGCCCTTCAGCTCACCCTTTAGCTTCTTCTGTGAGATTATGTACCATGTCAGCAGGGCTCCGGTCTGGTTACCGTTCAGGAGGATGAACTCCCCGGAAGGTTTTCTCACGGCAATACCCAGGCGGTCAGCGTCGGGATCCGTAGCCATGACAAGGTCTGCGCCTTTCTGCCGGGCCAGATCGAGTGCCATGGCGAGTGCATCAGGCTCCTCCGGGTTGGGCGAGCGGAGAGTCGGGAAGTTGCCGTCGGTGATGCTCTGTTCCATCACTGAGTGCACATTTGTGAACCCGTACATCGCCAGCGCTTCGGGCACCATTTTATAACCTGTGCCGTGCAGCGGGGTATAGACTATTCCCATGCCGGCATTTCTTTTTATTATTTCAGGATTGATGCTTAGCTTTTTCACCTCAGCCATAAACTTCTTGTCTGTCTCCTCACCAATCATGATGATTTTCTCAGGATCGCCTCCAGAGGCAATCTCAGAGACTGACCTGATCTTCCTTACCTCATCAATGATACCTTTGTCGTGAGGGGAGACCACCTGGCCACCGTCGTTCCAAGAGACCTTATAACCGTTGTACTCTTTCGGGTTATGCGAGGCGGTGATTATCACGCCGGCATCGCAGCCGTGAAGCCTTATGGCATATGAGAGCACTGGTGTTGGTCTGAGGGACTCAAAGAGGTAAGCTAAAAAACCGTTAGCCACGAAGATATCTGCGGCCACCCTGGCGAAGTAGCTGCTGTTGTTACGGCTGTCATAGGCTATTGCCACCTTGATTGATGAAGGGTTGGCGGCATGCTTTTTAAGGTAGTTCGAGAGGCCCTGTGTCGCCATCCCGAGGGTGTACCGGTTCATCCTGTTGGTTCCGGCGCCCATGATTCCCCTCAGACCGCCGGTGCCAAACTCAAGATCCTGGTAGAATGCATCGATGAGGCCTTTCTCATCATTGTCAAGCAGGTTCTGAACCTCCCTGCGTGTTGGTTCGTCAAACTCCTCGCCCAGCCATGTTCCGGCTCTTTTCCTGATGTCGTCAATATTGATCATATCCTGTTGATTTTTGAGATGCAATTAATGAGGCTTGTACGCCAGTGAGGTATGTCAAGGTTATAATGTTCCCTGATCCGGGTTTTGTCAAGTACGCTGTAGGCTGGTCTCTTTACCTTTGACGGGTAGGCCGAGCTCCTGACGGGAATCACGGCACAGGATGAACCCGCTGCGGCCACAATCTCAGTGGCAAGGTCAAACCAGCTGCAGACACCCTCATTGGAGTAGTTGAACAGCCCGGGTACAAAGAGATGCCTGTTCTGTATTACGCCGCTTATCACCTCCAGTATTGCTGCTGACAGGTCTGCCGCATATGTAGGTGATCCGGCCTGGTCAAAGACCACCTTAATGCTCTCTGCTGATCCTGCCTTGCCCAGAATTGTCTTGACAAAGTTGTTGCCATAAGCTGAATAGAGCCATGATGTGCGTATAGTCATGGTCATGGGCCATCGCATCGCAGCCTTCTCGCCGGCGAGCTTACTCCGGCCATAAGCGGAGGCAGGGGATGGTACATCATCCTCCGTATAGGGTACGGTACTGTTACCGTCAAAGACGTAATCGGTTGAAATATGGATGAGTCTGCAGTCGGATCCATCCATGGCGCTAACAATATTCTCGACTCCCTGTTCATTGATCATTGTTGCCAGCGCCTCCTCATCTTCGGCTTTGTCTACAGCCGTATAGGCGGCACAGTTGATTATCCATGATGGAGAGAGGTCCGCAATAAATGCTTTTGTAGCCCGGGCATCTGTTATATCGAGTTGGTCAGCATCAGTAAATACAAAACTGTATCCGCTGTAGCGGGCCGACCGTTCTCTGATCTCACTTCCGAGCTGTCCGGATGCACCGGTAACAAGAATTGATGTCATTCAGTGAATGTAAAGTTCGAAGAGATTTCCCTGAAAAGGGGTTGTTTAAGATCCTTGGGACTGATTATCTCATTACCATTTTCTATCATCCAGTCTATGCCGAGGGCGGGGTCCTTGGCGTTGATGCCCCTCTCATGGGCCACAGAGTAGTTGTTGTCGCACTTATAGAGGACGATGGCCCTCTCGCTAAGTACGGAGAAACCGTGTGCAAATCCCTTTGGAATGAGAAACTGGAGTTTCTTTTCGGAGTCAATTATCAGTCCGAACCACCTGCCGAAGGTGGGAGAGCCCCGTCGTATGTCCAGGGCAACGTCGTAGATTAGTCCTTCGATGACCCTTATCAACTTGGCCTGTGCGAAGGGTTCATCCTGGTAATGGAGGCCCCGTATCACTCCTTTTGTGGAGCTTGACTCGTTGTCCTGGACAGGTTCGTAAATGATTTCGTTATTACTGTATTTTAACTTGTTATAGCTCTCCAGGAAATAACCGCGACTGTCAAAGAAGATATCGGGTTCAAGTATAAGCAGGCCGGGAAATTCTGTCTTGTGTACCTTCATGATAAGGCCTGTTCGTTTGCCACCTTGAGCAGATATAGTCCATACTGGCTTTTTGCCAGAGGCCTGGCGAGTTCAAGAAGTTGTTCCCTGGTGATAAAACCGCGCTTGTAAGCTATCTCCTCTATGCATGAAGCGCTCATTCCCTGTCTTTGTTCAAGGGTGGCTATGAAGTTTGATGCCTGGAGGAGGCTTTCGAAGGTGCCAGTGTCGAGCCACGCCATGCCTCTGCCGAGGAGCTTCACCTCAAGCTGTCCCTCATCAAGATAGAGCCTGTTGAGGTCAGTTATCTCCAA
>JBFYPM010000147.1:0-15202 GCA_041303295.1 Bacteroidales bacterium | reverse complement strand
TCAGAACAAGGTCCCTGCAGCCATCTTCGTGGCAAACGGGTTCGGAAAGCTGACCGGATACACGCAGGTAGAGGAACTTGGCAACCTCGAGACACCGGTGGTACTGACCAACACCCTGAGTATACCCACTGCCATGGCTGCTGTTATAGAGCATACCCTCTCCCAACCCGGCAACGAAAGGGTTATGAGCGTCAACGCCGTTGTCGGCGAGACGAATGACGCCAGACTCAATGACATAAGAGGCCGGTACATTACTGTTGAGCATGTGATGGAGGCCATCAGGAATGCTGACACCGGTCCGGTTGCCGAGGGTAATGTGGGGGCCGGGACAGGCACCGTCTGCTTCGGTTTCAAGGGAGGCATCGGGACGGCTTCGAGGGTACTCCCTTCATCAAGGGGAGGATTCACCGTCGGGGTGCTTGTTCAGACTAACTACGGTGGTATCCTGCAGATCAACGGTGTGCCTGTAGGAATAGAGCTTGACCGGTACAGTTTCATGAGCACACGAAGTGAGTACAAGGAGGACGGGTCGTGCATGATAGTGGTTATGACAAATGCGCCACTCACCGCCAGGAACCTGAAGAGGCTTGCTTCCAGGGCTTTTGCCGGCATGATGCGGACGGGAGCATCGGGATCAAACGGCAGCGGCGATTATATCATTGCAGCCTCAACAGCTGAGGATCTGCGTATCCCCTACTCTTCCGACTCAATATACGAGGAGTGGCGTGAGCTGAGAAATGATGAGCTCGACCTGCTGTTTCAGGCAGTCGCCGAGGCAACCGAGGAGGCCATCATCAACTCACTCTTTGCCGCTGAGACCGTGAAGACAAAGAAAAATCTGCCTGTTATGGCGCTTCCGGTTGATGAGACGCTGAAGATTATGAAGAAATATAACAGGCTGAAGGAAAAGTGAGTTCACATCTGAAGTATCGGATCAGCTTGCTGTATGTTGCTGCCGTTGCAGTTGCGGTCATGTCTTTTAGCGGTCGCCAGGTTAAGGCACAGGCGGTGTACCAGGCGCTGCAGCAGGGGGAGGTGGTAACGCCGCCAGCACGCACAACACATACACAGGGTTTACCCGGCAGGCTTACCGAAGCCATTGACTCTCTCTACCGCAGCTTTGCAGCAGAAAACAATCTTCCCGGTGTCAGCTACGGGATCATCATCGATACGGCGCTCGTCCATACCGGTTGTTGCGGTTACTCCAGCCTGGCCGATAGCAGGCCCGTCACCTCCTCCACCTCCTTCCGGGCAGCGTCGATGACCAAGAGCTTCACAGCCCTGGCAATACTGAAGCTGCGTGATGAAGGAAAGCTGGGTCTTGATGATCCGGTTCAGACATACCTGCCGGAGCTGAAAGATCTCAAATACCTGACAACCGATGCGCCGGTGCTTACGATCCGTCACCTCCTCACTCATACCGGCGGCTTCCCCCAGGATGATCCGTGGGCCGACAGGCAGCTTGAAACAACTGAAGAGGAGCTCATCGCGCTGATTGCTGATGGAGTCTCTATGTCGAATGTACCAGGCATAACTTACGAATACAGCAACCTTGGATACACGCTCCTCGGGAGGATCATCAAGGCAGTGACGGGAGAGCCTTATCAGACCTACATCTCTTTGAACATCTTCAAACCACTGGGGATGAGCAGCACAGTATGGGAGCATGCCGAGCTTCCTGAAGGGATCATGGCACATGGTTACATGTACCGCAGGGGTGAATGGATTGAGGAACCCCTCCTGCATGACGGGCCATTCGGTGCCATGGGAGGATTGATCTCAACTGTCGGCGATTTCGCCCGCTATGCTGTCATGCACCTTTCGGCATGGCCCCCCCGTGACGACCCTGATAAAGGACCGGCAAAAAGAAGCTCCCTGAGGGAGATGCACTCGCCATCGTCAGGAGTGGCATACAGCAGCAGTAACCTTTACCCGGGCGGCCCGGACTGTCATGTGACAGTCGCCTACGGATACGGTCTGAGATGGTCTGTCGACTGTATGGGCAGAAGAAAGATATATCATAACGGCGGGCTTCCAGGGTTTGGCAGCAACTGGACTATCATGCCAGATTTCGGGATCGGTGTTGTCGCCTTCAGTAACCGTACCTATGGTTCAACCTGGGCGGTTAACCAGCAGCTCCTCGACCTCATCATAGACGAGCTGGACAAGCAAGCCAGGATACCCGCAGTGACCGGTATTCTACGCACCAGGATGAATGAGCTGGTGTCAATACTGCCCGGATGGGATGTTTCGGGATATGAATCTCTTTTTGCTGACAATTTCTTTGATGACTATCTCCTTGTGGACTTGCGGGCCCAGTCGGAAATGATCTTCAAGGAGGCCGGGGAGATATTGAATGTAAGTGAGATGATCCCCGGTAACAATCTCAGGGGCTCCTTTGTGATGGAGGGCAGGGATGGTGACATCACGATAGGATTCACCCTTACCCCGGAGGCCACACCGCGAATCCAGGCCTTCAGTATTGCATTAACGCCAAAGAGATAAGACGATGAGAAGAGTGATAATTCTGTCAGCCTGCCTGCTACTGGCTTCATGTTCAACAAAACAACAGGGAAAGACTATGTTCGCCGGACTTGATTCATTGTTTTCAGCCGAATTTCGGGCAGATGAGCCCGGAGGGGCACTCCTTGTCATGAGGGGTGACAGCATCGTTTACTCAAAATGTATTGGCCTGGCCGACCTGGGTACGAGGGAGGAGATCACCCCGAATACACTCTTCAATCTCGGTTCGATCTCCAAGACCTTTGTCGCCAACGGGATACTCATCCTGCATGAGAAAGGCAAGCTCTCGTTGGATGATCCGATGAGTACGTATTTTCCTGAATTCAAAAACAGGGAGATAGCTGATTCTGTTACAATCACCCATCTCCTTACACACACATCAGGGTTGCCAGATAACAGGCCTGTCAGTGAGAATCCTGAATTTTTCATTACTGCAAAGGACTATGAAAATTTTGCACCGGTTATGCAGGCAGAGAAGCTGAATTTTGTTCCCGGGGAGAAGTATGAGTATTCCAATCCTGCCTTCAACGGCCTGGCTCTTATCATTGAAAAAGTCAGCGGTCAGAAGTGGCAGCAGTTCATTGAAGAAAATATCTTCAAACCCTCCGGAATGACCGCCAGCACCATCACCGACGGCGCACACCCGGAACAAGGCGTGGCACACGCTTATGAGTTGCGCAACGGTAAATGGGTGGAGTCCGACTACGGTGAGTTTCCGACTTTTCCCGCTGCAGGTAACGGTGGCGTATGGAGTTCCATCGCGGAACTGCCCATGTACGAAAAGGCCATCAGGCAAAACCTCTTTCTTAGCAGGGAACTAACAATAGAGTCGCGCAGCATTCTCCATCCCGGAAACTGGATTAGTGTCACTCCTCCTTTCATAGGCTACAGCTGGTTCATAGGCGAGGAGCAGGTGCTGGATACCAGGAATGATTTCGGGGTCAGGTTCATTTATCATACCGGCGACCAGGGAGGGTTCAGGGCTTTTTATTTTGCCATACCAGAAAAGGATATTCTATATGTCGGACTCTTCAACCAGCCCCCGGAAGACCTCGACAATATCATTTTTACGGGGTTGACTCTCTTGAAAGAGAACAACTGGATGGAGTAAACGGAACAGGACACCCACATCCTATAATAAAGCAATATCCAATCCTGATTGTTATATTTGCCGGCTGATTCAGGAAACCCTCTTTGATGACAACACAGATACTTCTCCTCATACTGGGCCTCGCTATCCTGATCATCTGTGCCGAATGGCTGGTCAGCGGGGCTTCTTCTCTGGCAAGAAGGTTTAATGTATCAGATCTTACCATTGGCCTTACGGTTGTTGCCTTCGGAACCTCAGCCCCGGAGCTGGTGGTCAACATGTTTGCTTCAACAACTGCCCACCAGGATATTGTCTTCGGGAACATACTCGGGAGTAACAACTTTAACCTGTTTATCATCCTCGGAATTGCCGGTCTGGTTTTACCACTGAAGGTCCAAGTCAGTACTGTCTGGAAAGAAATCCCGATGTCGCTTGTTGCACTGGTCATTATGTACCTGATGGTAAATATCCCGTCTGCCGGCGGAGCCAGGATATTAGGGAGGATTGACGGGATAATTCTGCTTTCGCTCTTTGTGCTATTTCAATACTATGTCTACCATCAGAGTAAAAACTACAATCCGGAGCATGCCGGACATAAAGAGCCCGCTCCCCTATTCAAGACTGTCACATTCCTGATCCTGGGGCTGGCGGGACTGGTCATCAGCGGCCGGATGGTTGTATCCAATGCCGTAATACTGGCAAAGGCAATGGGGGTAAGTGAGAAGATAATAGGTCTTACAATCATCGCTGCCGGAACCTCGCTGCCGGAGTTGGCTACCTCCGTCGTGGCGGCATACAGGAAGAACGCAGACATTGCCGTGGGCAACATAATAGGTTCGAATATCTTCAACATACTCCTTATCGGAGGAGTGGTCTCCGTTGTCAAACCGGTGGCTTACAGTACGATATTCAATACCGACTTTTACATTCTTGCTGCTGGAACCGTACTCCTATTCATCACCATGTTCACCTCCCAGAAACAGAAACTTGACAGGTGGGAAGCTGCGCTTCTGCTACTGTTGTATACTGGATATACTACATTCCTAATCGTGAAGGAGGTCTGATTTATTCTTCTCCCTGAAGGCTGCTCTCAATGATGGCGGATAAGCTCCGGAATAAGGCGGCGTTTTCTTCATTACAGAAATAAGTATCACGGCAGCACCTGCTGTCAGACGAAAAAAAGCAGTTAACTTTAATGAGTGATCTGTGTTCATTATATGTGGCCTTTTGTGATATAACCGATTGCATAAACCTATTCAATTGTTGCCTAAAGAAAATATGAAAAGGAACATACTGACATTAAGCTTTTTACTGACCATAAGCCTGATGTACGGACAGGCGGGTACCGATTTCCGGGAACTTCAGGAAATTGACTGGCAGGCAAGGTCAGTCTCGAAGGGTATTACACTCAAATCAGCCGTAACCAGCCTTTTTAATTCGGCCCAGGCAATTTATGTTGTGGAGATTGACACAGCTGGAGGTGCATTTGAGTTCGGTGTGGCAATAGCCGGCCCGCCAATGGTGACGAGTGCCTTTGCTATTCAGGAAAAAGCAGCGGTGGCTGTCAATGCGACTTTCTTCAACATGAAGGAGGGTTACAACGTACATTTTGTGAAGGTTGATGACAGTATTGTTGCCACGACCGACGAAAAAGAGTTTGGCATCCGGGCAACCGGCCTTTTCACTGCTGAGGGTGAAGAAGCAGATATCTCCCGATGGGGACCGGATAGAGAATATAGCAGTGACATCAGCGCTGAAGATGCAATTGTCAGCGGCCCTCTGCTGATAGATGACAGGATCGATCTGCCTCTTGACAGCATAAACTTCAACGCTAATCGCCATCCGCGCACAATGGTTGGTATCACCGGTACCGGACAGTTGCTTCTGGTGGTCGTTGACGGCCGGCAGCCCGGCTATGCTGATGGCATGAGCCTGTTTGAGCTTCGTGCCCTGGCCCGCAGCCTGGGATGCACTGATGCCCTTAACCTCGACGGCGGCGGATCGACAACGATGGTAGTTGCCGGTGAAGGCAGCAACGGTGTTGTGAACAGGCCTTCAGGAAAGGTGGAGAGACCTGTGCCAAGCATACTTTTTGTGAGAAGCGATAACTGGTAAAAATGAAAAACATACGGATATGAGCTATACACTTCAGCCAGGCCAGAAGGCCCCGGATTTCAGGCTTCCCGCCACTGACGGCAGGGATTACAGCCTTTCAGACTTCGATGACCATCAGTACCTGGTGGTATTCTTCACATGCAACCACTGTCCATACGTCATCGGATCAGACGAAGTGACCCGGGCAACAGCGGAGAAGTTCCATGAGGCCGGAGTGGCCTTCGTGGGTATCAACTCAAACAGCGAGATGACGTATGAGGAAGACAGCTTCCCTAACATGGTGAAACGCATGAAGGAGCACAATTTTCCGTGGAAGTACCTGTATGACAGGAATCAGGTGGTGGTGAAGGCCTACGGCGCTCTGAAAACCCCCCACTTCTTCGTCTTCAACAAAGATAGAGTGCTGGTCTACACCGGCAGGGGTGTTGACTTTCCGCGTGACACCTCGCGAATGTCAGTCAATGATCTTGACAGGGTTCTTGACGAACTGACCTCCGGCAGAAAGATCAACGTCCCGGTGACCAATCCCATCGGCTGCAACATCAAGTGGGAAGGCCGTGACGCCAAATGGATGCCACCTGAAGCATGTGACCTCGTATGAACACCCCGGCAATAGACATTGCCTGCCTTACAAAGAGCTACGGCAGAGACAGGGGGATTATTGATGTCAACCTCCAGGTCGAGGAGGGTGAGATATTCGGATTTATAGGCCCCAATGGCGCAGGCAAATCGACCACAATCAGGGTGTTGCTGAACCTGCTGTTTCCCACTTCCGGAAAAGCGCAGATTATGGGTATGGACGTGGTCAGGGATTCAAAAAAGATCAAGTACCACACCGGTTACGTTCCGTCGGATGCAAATGCTTACTCGCATATGGAGACCGATGAATTTCTGAGATACTGCGGCAGATTTTTCAGACCTGACGGCATTGAGAGGCGAATCAATGAGCTGACTGAGTTATTCGAGGTAGATCGCAAGAGAAAAATCGCCGATCTTTCAATGGGAAACAGGAAGAAAATATCCATTATCCAGAGCCTCCTGCATGAACCAAAACTTCTTATTGTTGATGAACCTACAATGGGCCTTGATCCGCTGATGCAGGCCAGGTTCTTTGAGCTGATGAGATCGGAGAACCGTAAGGGTATGACTGTATTCTATTCGTCTCATACTCTGAGTGATGTGCAGATGTTGTGCCGGCGGGTGGCAATCATCAGGGAGGGCAGGATCATTAAGGTGGAGGAGATTGAAACACTCAGAAAGAGGCAGCTAAAAAAGATTTATATCGAATTTATTGATCAGCAAGACAATCCTTTGATTGGACTAGCGGGAGTCGAGGATACTCCAATGGTTTCAGGCAGGACGGTTAAATTCCTATACTCCGGGGATATTAACAGGCTCCTTAAAACTCTCAGAGAAAGGACTATTTCAGACATGACAATTGAGGAGCCTTCACTCGAGGAGATCTTCATGCATTATTATAACTAAGTGTAAGCCTGCAGTATGAACAGCAACCTGTTTTCCAGGGAATTAAGAAGAAACATGTTAACCCTGCTGATATGGACAGCGGTGATAACTGCTCTTACAACTCTGACAATGTCATTCTATGGTGTCTTCCTGGAGAATAACCAGAAGATACTTGCAATGATCAGCATTCTCCCGGAGGGCACCCTGCAGTTCAAGGGTATATCGGACGTCAACGACCTGTTCTCAGTGCTGGGATTTTATTCCGCCAACAATGTAATCTATATGCTTGTACTGGGCAGCATCTATTCCATCGTGCTCTCTTCCGGCATCCTTCTAAGGGAGGAATACAACAAAACAGCGGAATTTCTGCTCGCATGGCCGCTGACCCGTGGTGAGATCTTCTTGAGCAAGGCAGCAGTTGTATTTCTGAACGTCATATTCATAAATATTGTAACAGCAACCGCGGGATACATCACACTGGAGATCGTCAAGAGAGAACCTTTCAGTACGGATGCCTTTCTTGTAATGTCGGTTTATACCCTCCTGCTCAACCTGTTTTTCGCATCGCTGGGACTGTTCATGTCAACACTTGTGAAGCGAGCCAGGCCGATAACCACCCTCAGCATCGGCCTGGTGCTTATCCTTTATTTCATCTTTACAATCTCGAACATCACAGAGAGCCTTTCGGCTATCGGTTATGTGAGTCCCTACAAATTTGTCAACCTTGATACGCTGGATCCTGATTACAGGATTGAGTTCATCTCTCTTCTATACTTCATTGTGCTATCGCTGCTGATGACATTTATATCTTTCAGATTGTACAGGCGTAAAGACATATATTTGTAGAGCTTCTCACCGGGGAAAATATGGAAAAAGGTAATCTCATGAAGATCTTATTGCTGTTGACAACGGTAGTACTAATTTCATCGTCCTGTGACTCCAGCCGCAGGCCGGGTGGGGAGCATGTTTTGTGGTACCGTACGCCTGCCAGTGAATGGACGGCAGCACTTCCCGTGGGTAATGGGAGACTGGGTGGCATGCTGTTCGGCGATCCGTCTGTTGAGCATCTGCAGGTGAATGAGGAGTCGCTCTGGGGAGGGATCAATGTCCCCAATAACAATCCGGGTGCGCTGGAGAACCTTCCGCGAATAAGGAGACTTATCCTTGAGGGAAAGATCCCGGAAGCCTATGAGCTGGCTGAGGAGCACCTGTCGGGTATACCCGGCAAGACAAGATCATACCAGACTCTGGGAGATATATACTTTCAGTTTGCAGACACCACATCGGAGCTGACCAACTATCGTCGTGAGCTGGATCTTGAGACTGGCATAGCCATGGTCAGCTTCGAGCGGGACGGAAAGAAGGTTGAGTATGAGGTATATTCATCAGCCCCTGATGATATAATTGTCATCTCGATGAGATCGGAGATAGAGGGCGGTCTTGACATGTCACTCTCGCTGCAACGATCCCGCGATGCTGTTATCACCGTGACTGAGAACCGAATTGACATGGAGGGACAGATTGTTGACCCTGAGGATGCCGACCTTGGACCGGCAGGTGATCACATGAAGTTCTATGCCTCGCTGATGGTGATGAGCTGTGACGGGACGCTCACCCCGGCTGATACTGTTCTGCAATACTCTGGCGGTACTGAAATGGTCCTCTTCTTCAACGCCTGCACCGACTATAATATTGACGGTCTTGACCTGGATCGGTCGATAGACCCCCGCAAGTGCTGTACTGATGCAATCAGTGCTGCCTCATGGAAATCGTTTGAGCTGCTTAGAAAGAGTCACATCAGTGAGCATGCAGGTATGTTCAATCGTGTCAGCCTGTCGCTTGGCGGTGACCGCAAAGCCGACACCATACCCACTGATGAGCGGTTAAGAAGATTTCAGGCCGGGGCTGATGATCCGGGTCTTTTAGCCGCATTTTTTCAATACGGCCGATACCTGCTGATGGGTTCATCACGTTCTCCGGCGCAGTTGCCTGCCAACCTTCAGGGAATATGGAACAAGGATTTTCTTGCACCCTGGAACTCCGACTATCACACCAACATCAACCTGCAAATGAATTACTGGCCTGCTGAAGTGTGCAATCTGACCGAAACGGCAGAGCCGGTGATACGCTTTATGGAGGAGTTGACCATACCGGGAAGTATCACGGCACGTGATACTTACGGTGCGAAGGGGTGGACTTTGCATCACACAACCGATATCTTCGGCAAGACTGCGGTGCTTGACGGGGTCTACTGGGGCATGTTCCCCCTGGGGGGAGCCTGGATGACCCTGCCGCTCTGGGAACATTATGAATTTACCAATGACACCGCCTTTTTGCGTGAGAGGGCTTACCCGGTTATGAAGGGAGCCGCGGAGTTTATCAGGAGCTTCCTGGTTGAGAACGATCAGGGCCGTCTGGTCACCGTTCCCTCCTACTCACCGGAGAACAGTTACATTGATCCCGTCAGCGGCTTGGAGTTCAAGCTGACCTATGCGCCGGCCATGGATAACCAGATCATCCGCGAGGTGCTTGGCAACTGCCAAAAGGCTGCACATATTCTTGGTATGGATTCAGAATGGGCTGACAGCCTGCAGGTGACACTGGAGAGAATCACTCCCGACAGGGTGGCATCAAACGGCACTATCATGGAGTGGATTGAGGAGTACCAGGAGGCTGAGCCGGGACACCGGCACATGTCGCACCTCTTCGCACTGCACCCGGGGACGCAGATAACGCCGGAGACGCCTGAGCTGTTTGCTGCAGCCCGTAGAACGCTTGAGAGGCGAATGGCGAACGGTGGCGGTCATACCGGGTGGAGCAGGGCATGGATCATCAGCTTCTATGCGCGCCTCCTTGACGGCAACGAGAGCTACAGTCACCTGAGACAACTGCTTGAGAAATCGACTCTGCCGAACCTCTTTGACAATCATCCTCCGTTCCAGATCGATGGCAACTTCGGGGGTACTGCCGGCATTGCGGAGATGCTGTTGCAGAGCCACAACAACGTTGTGCGTATCCTGCCTGCCCTGCCGGATGCCTGGCCTGACGGGCTGTTCACAGGGCTGAAGGCCAGAGGTAACTTCGAGGTCAGCGTTGAGTGGAAGGAAGGCGTGGCATCAGGCATTGAAGTGACGTCACTCTCCGGCTCACCACTTAACCTGGCATATCGTGAATCGAATATTTCTATGGATACTGAAAAAGGTATTACATACAAGTTTGACAACAAACTGAAATGGATAAAGTAATCCTCTTCATTGCCCTGAGCATACCTGTGATTTTCTTTTCAAAAGAGAGTCTTTTTGATTTCAGGAGGCACGGGTTTACAAGGTTTTTCAGCTGGGAGTTCATTCTGGCTCTTTTCGTCATTAATTACGAGATGTGGTTCAAGGATCCCTTATCAGTGAAGCAGATCATTTCATGGCTCTTGCTGATAGTCTCAGCCTGGTTTGTGACCGAGGCGGCCATCAGGCTCAGGCGGGCAAGTAAGCCGGGCGTAGTCAGGGTTGACGAGAAGCTCTTCAGGTTTGAGAAGACAACCGAGCTGGTTACAACAGGCATATACAGTTATATCCGGCACCCGATGTATTCCTCGCTGCTTTTTCTTGCCTGGGGGATCTGGCTCAAGCAGCCGCTTGCTGCCACCCTGCCGGTTGCACTGCTCGCATCATGGCTGCTGTGGCTGACTGCAAAGCGCGATGAGCAGGAATGCCTGGCCTGGTTCGGTGACAGTTACCGGGAATATATGTTACGAACCAAGAGGTTCATTCCCTTTATTCTGTAAGGGCATGGAAGGCAGCTATCTCCAGCTGTCAATCCTGTCAAGCGGGTAGACAGGCCTGGGAATGTGCACGTAGTTCAATGCGAACGGGTCTGTATTGCTTAGCCCGAGCGACATGACATTCACTGTTTTCCTGTTATAGAGAAGATAATTATAGCGGAAGGGGAAGAGGTTCTTCACAACCACGATATCAGCCTTCCAGATCGAGAGTCCCAGGTCCTTGAAGTCCCCTGGCGACCTTGATGCCATCGGTAACTCGGAGATGATCAGGTGGATGCCGTTATGCTTCATAATGACCGTTTTTCCGTATGATGTCTCCTGTTTGAGGGTCACGATGCCTGTATAGGTGAATGGCTGGTTGTAGACCGTGTCAATCTTCCCTCCCACCGTCAGGGTTACCTCATCGCCCACGTTGCTGTTCCATGCTTCATGTGCAGCCTCTTCATCGCGCAGGGTGATGTATGAGGTCATCTCGCTTCCATTCTCCACAAGTGCTTTGAGTATCCAGGTGCTTTCACCCGGCGTTCCCGTCCCCACGGCGTCAGACACATCGCAGAATACAAGTGTACCAAGTACCCGGGCAGTCTTTTTCACGCGTGCCATGGCCACCGCCTCTTCGGGAGTATTTCCCTGGGGTTGTGGTACATCACGTACAGCCCACGCCATCTCTGAGATCTCATCAGCCAGCCTGGAGGATAGATCATGATTACCATCCGTAATACCGATGGTACTGTAACCCAGTTCGGGGTCATCTATCCATATATGGACCGGAAAGAATGATACAGAGAGCACGTCAGGCTGCTTCTCCATCTTCTTCATTGCTGCAAATATCTTTCTGAAAGGAGGAAGGAAGTCGATGTTGATTCCGCCGCCCTTCAACAGTTTCATCTTGTTCACCACCATTACCGGTTCGATCTCTCCAAAGACGGTTCGTATGAGAAGGTCGCCCGCACGGAATGCCGTTTTAAAATGATCGCGGTGCGGGTTGGTATGGTAACCCACTATTATATCGGCATTTTCAGCCCTGCGTTTTGTGACGTTGGCATGGAGGTCGAAGGTCACGGCTATGGGTACATCCGGGCCGACGACTTTCCTAAGTGATGTTATCAGGTCGCCCTCGGGGTCAAACATCCCCTGAACGCCCATGGCTCCGTGGAGCGACAGGTATATCCCGTCGACCTGCGGGTGGCTGCCCGCCGCCTCAAGTATGAGGTTCCTGATCCTGGCATAGAAAAGACTGTCTACCGGCCCTCCGGACATTGACTTAGCCTGCACAACAGGTACTGCCTTCACTCGTCCCCTGCCGCTCTTCTCCACTGCAGAGAGGAATCCTGCAAGCTGTTTGTTCTCCTCAATGGCTGATGTCGGTACATCCTCACCATAGAAAAGACGGTCAGCCTTGAAGTTTATTTCCGTTGTTATAACAGGTGAGAAGCAGTTCACCTCATGCATGAACTCGGCATACAATATTGTTTTCTGTTCCTGCTGATCCGGCTGATCAGGGGATGATGAGCATGATGACAGCATAGCCGTCATTACCATTCCGAAAGCTGCAAAAATGGATCGTACGCGATAGTATTCTTCAATCATAATTTCGTATATTTAAAACAAAAATAGGAAATTATAGATAGCCCGATTCATAATAAAGGTCATTACAAGCCCAATTAACACTGCTTTACGTATCAAATACACATGGTGAGAGAAGTTTTTTTTACCGTGTAAATGCTGAATTTAAATTTTTCATTTAGCTGGTTTTATGTTTGAGTGGATCAGGCACTGGCGATACGGTAACCAGTACAGTTATGAAAAGTACTTCAGGCAATGCAACAGAAGGCCTGAAGGCAAATGTGGCATTATCCTTGCTGACCTGGGCATGCCTGAGGATTTTGACCCGGTCTTCTATACCAAATTCATGGACCATGTTTTTGTCTATTCTCTTCCCCTATTCCTTCAGCCCCTTGTTCTTGCAGACAGGGGAATTGCCCTCATCGATCCGGCCAATCCCCTGGCGAAGGAAGAATTCAAACCGGCCAGGCTGGTTGACATGAACGGCTCATTTACAAACAGAAGTGGGAAGCCATATATTGATTGCAAGGTCACGTGGCGTCCACCCGGTATGAAAAGAAATCCTTCGGATCACGGTTATTTCCTTTATAAGGAAGACGGCAAAGGCGGTGCTCCTGATGTCTGCCAGAAGACCGCGGCAAAGGTGGCGGGCTGGTATTATGGTCATCTGCTACCGGAGAAGAAGGTCGCATGGGCATATCAGTGTGCCAGGATTTACGATGAATCTGCCGCAGCTTTAAAAACAAGGTACCCTGACGCATCAATACGTTATGCACGTTACATGTATGCCGAATCTATGCGACAGGCTGTTGAGGAGCTCCTGCACGAAGGATGTGAAACAATAATTTACCAGTGTATCTGTAACCCGGTATATTCTGATTTTGAAGATTACTCGCTTGCTATACCCATGGTTCACAAGCTGGTGAAGGGCAGAGCAAAGGTCATCTTTGCTGACCAGCCCGGCAACCAGCCGGCCATGCGGGAAGCCTTTGCAAGACTGGCTCTGGATAACCTTTCCCGACTTCCTTCAGAGACAAGTCTCCTTATGATCCTTTCGAAACATGGCCATCCGTTCAGGAAGGAGACACAGGATATGAGAGGGCACGAATACAGGCTGCCACTGGAAAAAGCCATACGGGAACTGATGAAGGACCGCAGTGGCAAATGGGAACTGGTCTGGAGCGATGATGAATTTGCAGATGAATACTGGGATCCGCAGAACAGAAAATTCTCCACCTATGCAGCATACCGTAAAGCTATTGAAGAAGGGTATGACTATGCGCTGGAAATACCTACAGACTTTATAGCAGAGAACACTGACCTGATGTTTCTTCACGCATTGAAGAAATTCAGGGCCTTCCCGGAGTTCACCCCAGATAAACCTGTGCCTTATCCTGACTGGGATAAACCACTTGTCAGGATATTCAGGGAAGGCAAAACAACAGGTATTTATACCGGGTGTCCCGTTGGGCCATATCGTCCGTTTGTGGCCGAAGCAATAACAGCATCGGTCTCTGAGATACTTGAAAACCGCCAATGAAACAAACTCCAGGAAAATATGGAAACCAGTAAGGATAAGCGATCACTTCTGCTCAGGAGTATGCCAATCGTCTTCATGGCGATGCTGGCTGTTACACCGCTGCAGGGTCAGGCCGACTATCAATCATTTTACACCGGGAGCCTGAGTATCCAAAACACAGGGATGTATGTCCTCGGAAGCTGGGCATTGGCAAATATTGCCGCAGGGGCTTACGGGTGGGCTGTGTCATCAGGAAACATGAAGTATTTCGGGCAGATGAACCTCTTCTGGAACGTTATAAACCTTTCAATAGCAGGATTTGCCATATACGGGAATTATACCACTGACCTCTCTTTGATGACCGGGCAGGAGTTACTGGGCAAACACCTGAAAACGGAAAATATCCTTCTGATCAATTCAGCCCTGGATGTCGGATATATCGGTGCAGGCTTCCTGTTACGGCATCTTTCGTCAGGTTCGGCCAAACGGGGGGATATGCTTAAAGGATATGGAAATTCCGTGATAATGCAAGGGGCCTTTCTCCTTGTTTTTGACCTGGTGATGTACGGAATAATGAGAGACTACAGAGTGGGTTTCATGGAAGGAATCAACGTGGCTGTCTCTGCGGAATCAATTATGATTGGCCTGCGCTTCAATCTTTAAAAAGGAAATACGGAAATGAAAATACTGCTCACCGGTGCCACCGGCTACATTGCCAAGAGACTGCTTCCGGCTCTGCTTGCCGGAGGGCATGATGTAGTATGCTGTGTCCGTGACGCCAACCGGTTTGACACCTCAAGATTCGGGAAGGAAAGACTGAGCGTGGTTACGGCCAATTTCCTTGACAGACGCTCTCTGTCAGCCATCCCTGATGATATTGATGCCGCCTACTATCTCATTCATTCAATGTCAACATCTGTTGGCAGTTTTGATGTTATGGAGCGAGAGTCTGCGATCAATTTCAGGGAGAGGCTGGACGAGACCAGTGTCAGGCAGGTGATCTATCTGAGCGGAATAGTAAACAATGAGAGTTTGTCAAAACATCTTGGGTCGCGAAAGGCAGTTGAGGAAGAGCTTGAAAAAGGCAAATGGCATCTGACAACTCTCCGGGCGGGTATCATTCTTGGTTCGGGGAGCGCCTCGTTCG
>JBFYPM010000146.1:0-22348 GCA_041303295.1 Bacteroidales bacterium | reverse complement strand
ATCTCTACCTGGCTGCGGGCGTAAGCCAGCATGTCATGTGCAGAGCCTATCACCTGGGGTGTTGATCTCATCGAATAGGCATCCTGTACTTTAGACTTTACCCTTCCCTCTTTCAGGTCACCGCCGGCGACACACATATTTATTGCATTGGCACTGCGGATAGCGCCTTTAAATCCTCTTGCCTCATGCAGCAGTGGCGCATAAGGCTTCATGTTTGCCTTCAGGGCCTCGAGCGACATTGCAGCAGCTATCTCAGCCTGCTTAAGCCAGTTATTGGCATCAACGAGCCAGATAGCGCTCATGGCTGTGAGCATGTTTGAGCCGTTGATGGCGGCCAGGCCGTCTCGTGCCATCAGTCCCGGTACGGTTATGCCTGCCCTCTTCATCGCCTCGGCGCCGTCAAGGAGCTCTCCCTGATAATATGCTTTTCCTTCTCCCATCAGCAGGAGAGCTATCTGAGACATGGGAGCCAGGTCACCGCAGGCACCCACTGAGCCTTTCTGGCAGGCGAAAGGTGTGACGCCCTTGTTGAGCATCTCCACATAGGTCTCTGTGATCTCAAGACGGCACCCTGAGTTTCCGTGGGCGTGTACGTTTATACGTCCCAGCATTGCGCCTCTGACGGTTTCCAGTGAAGCAGGGTCACCGATGCCGGCGGCATGGTTATAAACAAGATATTTCTGGAAATCCTTTATCTGATCATCATTGAGCACCATCTCTGAGAACTCGCCGATGCCGGTGTTCACACCGTACATAATCTCATGGGCAACAATCTTCTTCTCGAGCATGGCACGGCACGCGAGTATCCTTTTTCGTGCATCGGGGTGAAGCTGAATTTTCTGTCCGTGGCGGGCCACATTGACAATGTCATTGACAGTAAGCCCGGAACCGGTAATAATTAATGTATCCATAATCGTATTAATTGAATTAGTTTAACCGAAGAATTTAGAAAACAGAGGAAGTTTATACCCGGTGAGAAATGTAGCAGAAACGCTACAGGCAGATTAGTTGATGGCAACGTCCCTGCAGCAGCACCGGGTTCATTAATACAATCCGGAACGGTTGATTTTTATCTGATATTCCAGTGTCCAGCTGTGTGACATAATGGTTCATTAATAAGTCAAATATATAATAAAATTTTAAATAATGTTCCGGACAGTCAGAGGCGCAGATTACAGAGACTTTCCGGACTCAGACATTACTGCCATACTTTGTGTGTGTACATAGAAATAATTAAGCGGCTATATTTTTATTTTGTATATTTCAGGGTCAATTTGCAAACCTATGAGACCTAAAATCACTCCTATTCTGCTGATGGCCATTGTCCCGGCCATTATTCTGTTAACTCTTACAGCTTTTACGCTTATCAGATCGCTTCCTCAGGTGGACCTGAAGGGGAAATATAAGTACAAGGATTTCGAGACAGCCCTCAAGTGCCGATCGTGCCATCCCGGAATTTATGAGCAGTGGTCGCAGGCAATGATGTCACAGGCCTTTACCCACCATTGGGACGAGATCGAGTATTTCGACCTTGCTGTGCCGCATTCCGAGGTTGATCCTTTCATGAAGGAGGCGGCTGACGGTTGCAACGGCTGTCATACCCCGCTGGCCTATATGGGAGGGACACTCCCTCCGCCCCGCCCGGAGGAGAAGAGCATGGCAAACGAGTCGGTCTCGTGTGAGGTGTGCCACCTGACGCAGAGGGCCCAGGTTGATCCGCCGGTGAACTTCAGTTATTTTATTGAGCCGGGCATGACGAAGCAGAGTGGACGTGAACCACAGATGGAATCTCCTGCTCATAAAATAGTACAGAATGATTTCCTGAAGTCGACTGAGTTCTGCGGCAACTGCCACAATGAGATGAACCCGTTCGGAATGATGGTCAAGAGCACTCAGCTTGAATGGAAGGAGGGTCCTTATGCAGCAGAGGGGGTTCACTGCCAGGAGTGCCATATGCCCAGAGGGGAGTATCAGCTGGCACTGATGGGTAAGACCCATAAGGATGCCCGCCTTCATCTTTTCCACGGAGCCCATGATCCGGGCAAGGTCAGGGGTACTATAGAGCTCAGGATCGAGCCTGACATGCGCCTGGCAGAGCCGGGAGAGACAATTGTCTTCACCGTGGCGTTGTTCAACCAGAAGACCGGGCATAAATTCCCCACAGGTTCCGTTGAAGACCGTATTGCATGGCTCGATGTGGAGGCTACCGATGCTAAGGGAAACAAATACCATTTGAACGTTGACCCAAAGGGCTTTGAGGGTGAGGAGTATACAATCTCAGGCGACTATCTTGCCTACCAGGATATGGCTATACCGCTTAAACTTAATGACTTTAAGGGAGTTCAGCGTGACGGTATCCCATTCGGGAACAGGATATTCCGGATGCCTTACTTCGATAAGGACGGAAACATGACAATCATGCAGTGGAACACAAGGAGTTTTGGCGTTGATTACAGGATAGGGCCACGTGAGACAAAAGTGGAGAAATTCACCTTCAGGATACCTTATGAAGCCGCACCCGGGGAAATGAAGGTGCGGGCCGTACTGAATTACCAGCTTCTTGTCAGGCCGGTGGCCGACTTCCTGAAGGTCCCGGCTGAAGAGTCTGAAATAATGATGGTCAACGACCACACAACAAAAGTTGAGATCCTACCCTGACAGTGAAACCATAAAACCTTAGCAATATGAAAGTTTCTTCAATAACCAGATTTGCTCTACTGGCCGTAACCATGCTTTTGATCATCCCGCCGGAGCAGGCGGATGGTATCCCTGCCTTTGCCCGCAAGTACCAGATAAGCTGCCAGGTGTGCCATAGCCCGGCAATGCCGCGGCTGAAAGCTTTCGGTGATGAGTTTGCCGGCGACGGGTTTCGCATGACCGATTATGAATCTCCCAGGTATTTTATTAATGCCGGTGATGACAGGCTCTCCCTCTTCCGTGAGCTTCCTCTGGCATTCAGGCTTGATGGTCATGCTACATTTAATTTCGATGATCAGGGCTCCGTCGATTTTGCCGCCCCGTTTGTACTGAAGATCATCTCCGGAGGTGAACTTTCAGACAAGCTTTCATACTATTTTTATTTTCTGTTGAATGAGAGAGGGCATATTGCCGGACTTGAGGATGCATTCCTGATGTATCGTGATCTTTTTAGAACTGGCATAAACATCTATATGGGGCAGTTTGCAGTTTCTGACCCTATGTTTAAGGGAGAATTAAGATATACCCTGGAAAACTACAGGATATATTCTACTGCACCCGGAGAATCTTCCATAGACCTGAAGTATGACAGGGGTATCCTCCTTGACAAAGGCTTCTCAACAGGCACATCTCTGGTCTTCGAGGTAATCAGCGGCTCCGGTTTGTCCGAGGCCAACAAGGCATTTGTATTCGACAAGGACAAGTACAAGAATATGCTGCTGAAGGTGACACAGGACATGGGTGACTATATCAGCCTGGGTTTTTTCGGATATACAGGCAAGGAGGTACTGCAAAACAATATAGGCGATTTTGTGAATGAGGTGAGGATGTTTGGACCTGATCTTGTTCTTGATTTCAATGAGAAGCTGATTATCGGGCTGCAATATGTATGGAGAACTGACTCCGATGTCTTTACAGACCCGGAGGAGCCAATGCAGTCAGACTTAAAGACGCACGGCGGTTTCGCAGAGATAATCTACTCACCGAAGGGAGACATGAGTACCTGGTATCTTACCGGCCTGCTTAACTGGGTTGAATCGGACCTTGATCTGCTTGATTACCGGTCTGCCACGCTTCATGCCGGCTACCTTATAAGGCGTAATGTAAGGCTTGTGACGGAGTTCACCCAGGTCTTCAGCGGAAACAGTTACGGCAAGCTGAGTGCAGGATTCGTCTCAGCATTTTAGCTGATGTGTCAATTAAAACACTGAGGCCGGTGATCAGAGCAGATCTCCGGCCTTTTCCGTCTTGCCGGTGAAGGGCTCGGTGGCGCGGTTGAAGATACCGTGAACCCAGGCAATAGCCATCCCATAGTTTGTGACAGGGATGTGGTGCTTTTTGGGCTCTCGCAAACGGTTCATCAGCTGTCGGTGTGTCACCATGCATCCGCCGCACTGAATCACCAGTGCATATTCCTCAATCGGGCGTGGGAATGCATCCAGCCCTGCCACGTTGTCAAACTCCAGCTTCTTTCCGGTGAAGTTTGTGAGCCATCTGGGTATCTTAACCCTCCCGATGTCATCACATGAGACATTATGTGTGCATGACTCCAGCAGCAGGATCCGGTCACCATCCTTTAGTTCACCTATTTTGGGCGTCCCCTTCAGATATTCCTCAAAGTCGCCCTTCTGCCTGGCCAGCACGATGCTGAAGCTTGTCAGGGGTATGTCACGCGGGATGGAGGCATCGGCTTTCAGAAAGACCTGGCTGTCAGTTATGGCCAGCTTCGGCTTTATTCCTGTCCTCCGGAGGAAAGCATCCACCTCTCTCTCTTTCAATACAATGGCGGTGCAGTCGTTGTCAAGTATATCGCGTATCACCTGTACCTGCGGAAGAATAAGTCTCCCTTCAGGGGCTTCGATGTCAATGGGTGTTATAAGCAGGACAATATCGCCCTGGCTCACCAGGTCGCCTATCAGTCCACTGCTCTTCATAGCTGTAGCCGGCATCGCCTCCTTCAGGACCCTTAAAAGCTCAGTGTTGTATTCTTCAGGGCGGAGAGCTGAATATTCAGTTATCTCCCGGCTGGTCTGTCTTCGGACTTCTTTGCGGAATATGCCAGTCAGAGGCGTAATGTCACTCTTGTTGTGTACAAGCACATATGGAATATCAAGTACTCCGAACTCTTTTACCAGTTCAGACTCATAACTGTCGAACCTGTTGTCAGCAAGGACGAGGATGGCCAGGTCAATCAGCTTGAGGGCTGCCAGCGATTTTTTTATACGCAGCTGGCCAAGCTCACCGGTATCGTCGATGCCTGCGGTGTCAATGAAGATGAGCGGACCCAGCCCATGCACCTCAATACTCTTTTTTACCGGGTCGGTTGTGGTGCCTGCAATGTCCGATACAATGGCAATATCCTGACCCACCAATGCATTGATTAGCGAGCTCTTGCCAACGTTTCGTCTGCCGAAAATTCCCACATGGGGTTTGGTATCTCTGCCTCTTGCCGTCATCAGGTTATTAGTCTTCAAGATCCTTCAGCCTGTACCCTCCCTGGACAAGATTCTCAGCCTTCAGTATCTCTTTCAGTTTTACAGGATCAACAAAACCCAGCTTTTCATTCGCTTTAAAGACGTCCAGCCCTGAATCTTTCATACACACCGCCATTTCGGCAGCTTTTTTATAGCCTATATACGGAAGAAGAGCAGTGGTGACGGCAGGACTAGCCAATACTTTTGACTCTGAAATGCCTGAGTTAATTTCAAGACCATTCAGGAGGTGCATCGCCACTGATCTGTCGGCTGCAATCAGCAGTTTCAGACTCTCAAGCAAGGCATGCCCTATCACAGGGAGATAGGCATTCAGCTCAAGACAACCCTGTGCTGAGAGGCTGGCAATGAGCTGGTCATTGCTGTAGACCCTGTGGGAACAGCTTATAACAAATTCGGGGATCACAGGATTGACTTTTCCCGGCATGATTGAGCTGCCTGTCTGTTTCTTCGGGATTGTCAGCGAGCGGTTAACATTGAAATCAGAAGCCAGAAGCCGAAGGTCGCTCACCATCTTTTCCATGTTTACAGCATGAGCCTTGATGATACCGTGCACCTCAACAAAGGGGTCAAGATTGGAAGTGGCGTCGGAGAGGTTCTCTCCACGCGTGACAGGCATACCTGTCAACTGCTGCAGGCGGGGTACCACCTCTGCAACAAAATATTTCGGTACAGCAACAGAGGTGCCGATTGCCGATCCGCCAAGATTGACCACTTTAATCCGTTCAAGACACTTTGAGATCCGCCACCAGTCACGCGACAAAGCATCGCTGTAACTGCTTAAGAGTCGGCCGTAAGTTGAAGGCACGGCTTCCTGCATCTGTGTATAAGCAATACGCAGAGTGTTGCGGTGCTTCTTTTCAAGCTCCTCTATCGCTTTGCGGAGATCGTTTATGTCATCTTCAAGTTCCAGTAGCAGTTGCATTGAAGCCACGCGGAGAGCAGTGGGTACAACGTCGTTGGTCGACTGGAAGATATTGGCATCTTCAATGGGATCAATGAATTCATAGTCTCCCGGCTTGCGGCCGATGAGCTGAAGGGCACGATTTGCTATGATCTCATTCATATTCATATTTATACTGGTGCCCGCTCCACCGGATATGGCCGGAACCAGGAAATCACCGAAGTGCTTCCCGGAGGCACATTCATCTGCAGCGGTTGCAAGAGCATCCAGTTTTTCAGCCCTGACAACCCTGATCTTCATCCTGTCAGGGTTGTACTGTTTTGCTGCTTCTGTGAAGAATCCGGCGGCAGTAAGGTAACAGGCTCTCTTTGTCAGAGCCATCGCCCTGTACCATTCGATGTGAAAAGCGATCCTGTCGGGAAAATTCTCCCTGGCTCTCAGTGAATGAATGCCGTATAAGACATTGTCATCCAGCTCTTTTTCTCCTATGAAGTCCTTCTCTGTACGCATCGGCAGGTTTTCATTCATCTCCTGCTCCGGGCAGGGACAGTTTTCGGGCCTGGGCTTCGGCATCGATCTCCTCACTTTTTTTCTGCAGGTCGTCTATTGAAATGATCTTTGCCCTTTTCTCGGTAGGAGGGTTAAGTTTCTCTGATTTTTCGAATTCGATGACTTGTTTCCGGATCTCCTCCGGAAGATCTTTTTCGCTCTTCAGAACGAGGTCAATAAACTCCTTCTGGAAGAACTGGTCGACCTGTATCCTTCTCTTGGTGGTATGGGCAAACTTGCCGATAATGCGGCAGATGCTGTCACGGTCTTCGGGGCTGAGTTTCTCGGCGAGATCGTATTCCTCTATTTTTTTTAGTGAGAGGATGACCGGCTCGAGTGAGTCACGGGTTATCACAAAGACATCATAATCGCCCAGCCGGTAGGTTAGCTGCTTAAGCTTGTCAATTGTGTTAGTGGGAACAACGAGGAACACCGATTTCTTTACGCTATCCTGGCTGGCGTATTTCTTCAGGTTTTCTGCCTGTGACTTTATATATACCGGGAAGTTTGAGAGGTCATCGTTTGCCGGGCTCTTGGCATCGAAGATTATGTATTCGCCGCTGATCTCTATTGTGTTATCGGGGTTTCCCCTGAAGGGTACCTTGTCAATGTATGTTACATGGTTGATATCGCAGATCCTGATGATTGTATTTTTGACGTCTGCTTCGTGTTCGGCCCACTGTCTCTTCATGGCCTCGAACCGGTCAGTAGCTTCTTTGATCCGGTCTTCGTTCAGTTTCCTCCGTTCAGCTTCGAAGCTCTCTTTTGTCTGGTTCAGGCGGGCGATGTTTTCGTTGTAGGTTCTGACATTATCTTCCTTTGTTGCTTCGAATGCAGCGATTTTTTTTGTCAGTTCATTTATAGTGCCGGAATGCTCCCGCATACGGCCGTTGAGCTCTTCAAGGCTGGCGTCCTTGCGGGCCGAAAGCAGCTCAATATCTCGTACCTTCTGGGTGAGATTCTCGTTACGTGTGGAGATATCGGTAAGGCGGTTTTTAAGTTTTTCAACGTTTTCTCTGCCTGTATCCAGCTCCCGGGCAAAAGACCTGTACTCCTCATAGGCATCAAAGCTGAGGGTTCTGATCTTCCTCCAGTGGAAGAGTCTCTGCCAGAAGCTTATATCCTTTATCTGGGCAAAAAACAGGTTAAGTTTTTCCATGAAGTCAAAGTTAGCAAATCCGTTAAGGCAAAGGGGCAGGGATTAAAGATGTTTCTTCAGGTCGTTGAGGGAGCTGACTGCAAACACATTGCCATATGCTTTCTTTACTGCTGCAGGTGCCAGTGCACCTGACACTAGTATCTTGCTGCTGCTGAAGGCGCTGCTCAGCCTTGCGAGATATTCTTCCGGCTTACCGGAAGGAAGCCCGGTAAGGGTACCAGTAACAAGGATATCAGCGTGCCAGCGTTCAACCACTTCAGCAAGAGCGTTGAAGGGTGTCGACTGTCCGAGGTAGACAACTTCATGACCTGCTTTGGATACGGCAAAGGCATAGAATAGAAGCCCCAGTTCATGGAACTCATTTTCCGGAAGATACAGAATTACTTTTTTACGATCCGGATTATTGCCGGGGGGGAGGGAGTCAATTGCGGCAATGAGCCTTTTCCTGAAAATGTTGGATACAAAGTGTTCTGCGCCTATGTCAACAGAGCCGGTATGCCACATTATTCCAACCCTTTTCAGAAACGGGAAGACAATTGTCGCAAATGTTACTTCAAACCCCCTGGTTATTGTTGATTTAAGAAGAACGTTGTTTATGGCGTTTTCATTGAATTCGGTCATTGCCATGATCAGGGAATCAATCTGGGTGTCTGAGTCAGATGAATCCTTCATAAGATTGGCAACCTGATCAGCTATCTGAGGACCGGTTAGTTCGGCAATTTTTGAGATTTTGAGACCGTGTCGGTACAGGATTGAGATATTTATGATTCTCTTAAGGTCATCATCATCGTACCATCTCCTGTTGGTATCGGTGCGGTGTGGCTTTATGATGCGATACCTTCGCTCCCATATTCTGATGGTGCCAGCCATGATCCCGGTCAGTTTTTCAAGGTCGGCAATAGTGTAGCGGTCCATAGTATTAAGTATTCCAGGGTTAAAAATAATCTTTTGTATTGATTTGCAGATTATTTATTGAACAAAAAAGCGACGCACAATCTGCGCGTCGCTTTCTTATCTCGGATCATATTTAGATGCCTTACGGCAGAAGTACTTTGTCAATCACGTGGATCACACCATTTGAACCCTGAACGTCAACAGCAACGATCTTGGAATTGGTGTTGATTGCGGGTGCAGGGCTGAGAGTCACGCTGATGGAGCCATTGAGTGTTTCAACATTTCCAGCCTGCAGCTGAGTGGAGAGGACGTTTCCGCTGACAACGTGGTAGGTGAGTATCGGAACAAGCTGGGCAGCTGTCAGATCAGCAATACCTGTGACGCCAAGGGCAGCAAAGAGAGCCTCGAAAGCAGCGTTCGTCGGGGCGAAGATTGTGAAGGGACCTGTTCCGTTGAGTACATTTACCAGGTCAGCTTTCACGACAGCCTGTACGAGGATGCTGAAGGTGTCATTATTCAGAGCAATATCCACAACTGTAGGGGGAAGCAGGACTTTGTCGATGACATGTATCACACCATTCTTTACATCTACATCTGCTGCAGTAACATTGGTGGTTTTGTTAAGCTTTACACCTGATGCCACATCAGCCTTAAGGCTGAGGAATGAACCCTGTGCAGGACTTAATGTACTATAGTATCCAGTTGTAATCATTGATGATTTTGCCTCGGTTCCCAGGACATGATAAAGAAGTATAGGAGTGAGAGCCTCCTTGGAAAGTGCATCAACGCCTGACACACCCAGTTCTGCAAACAGAGCAGTAAAGGCGGCGTTCGTGGGAGCAAATACTGTGAAGTTGCCTGTACCGTTAAGTACGTTTACAAGCTCAGCCTTTGAAAGAGCCTGTACAAGTATTGAAAAGTTATTGTCTGAGAGAGCATATTCTGCTATTGTCATATCTGCAACAGGCTTCATCTCTTCTTCTTTTTCACAGCCTGTTAATATAAATATCCCCATCAGGGCGATCAATCCGAATGTAAGTCTTTGCTTTTTCATGATATTCAAGTTTTAGTTGATTATTTAATTTTGAAGATAGAACATCATGGAGTTATGTAATGTTCAAATAAAATAATAAAAAGATGTACAAAAATACAAATAATAAATTGATAATATCACAATATAGCGTTATATAGATCTATATGTCAGCAATATAGCCAATTGATGTTAAAATATGTTAAATGTATAAGAAAAGAAATAATAAAATGGACAAATTATTCTTTTATCCAGATGCGGGTGTTGAGGTTCAGGTCGTCAACTATTTCTGTAAGCAGGGTCAGGAATTTCATGTTTTCATGAAGGAAGGGATAGTCTGCGGCTGGTTTAAACGGTTGCAGCTCAGAGAGTTCCTTATACATTAAAATTGCGTATTAGTCCTTTGAGTCAGGAAAGAAGATGCAGACTCTTTCAGCAGCCAGGCACAAAGCGACCAGGCATGTAAAAGGATTATTTTAATCTTTTCAGAGGAACGAACCGGACCGGTTCAAGCCTCTGTTCCGTGATCTTTCCATTCTTTTTTGTCAGCACTATGAGTTGCTGAACCGTTGCAGGATTACCAACAGGCATAATGAGCCGGCCGCCTTCCTCCAGTTGCTCTTTCAATGGTTCGGGTATGTGGTCTGCCGCGGCAGTGACGAGGATTATATCAAAGGGGGCATGTTCAGGCCACCCCTTGTATCCGTCGCCGTACCTTACCACGATGTTATTGTATCCGAGCATTCTGAGCCGTGCTTCAGACTCTCTTGCCAGTTCGGGTACGATCTCAATTGTGTATACTGAATCGACTATTTCGGCCAGCACGGCTGCCTGGTATCCTGAGCCCGTGCCTATCTCCAGCGCCTTCTTTCCTTTGGCCGGCCTGGCCAGCTCGGTCATGTGGGCTACAATAAATGGTTGGGAGATGGTCTGGTTATAACCGATGGGCAGCGGCCTGTCACTATAAGCCTCGCTCGCATAAGATGGCGGGACAAATATATGGCGTGGCACTTTCCTCATGGCCTGCAGTGTAGCCTGGTGGCTGATTCCCCTGGCACTGATCTGGCTGCTGACCATCAGTTCCCGGGCAGAATTATACTGGTCTCGCTGCTGGTAATAGAGACCACCGGATAACAATACAATTGCTATTATAAGTGATTTCATTATCAGAACCTGAAGGTATATGTATACTTAAGGAGCAAAGTCCTCCCTGCAGAATATGGCAGCCGGGGATTTTCCCTTGACAGATTTGAATTAAGCCCTTCATCATAGACTATATAGAAATCGTTGCCTTCATGGGGGTTGTACCTGAAACGGATATTTGTAACCACCTTATCGATTGCCGTATTATACTGAATATAAGCCGATAGTGAAGTTTTTATTGTCATTGTCAGCAATCCTCTTATACCAAGGATATGGTTGGTAAAACTCATCATCCTTGCTGAGAGATTTACATAGTCGAGATAATATGTAAGTCCAAGGTCAAAGCCTGCGCCGATACTCAGTTTAGGCAATGCGGAGAAAGAGAGTTTCCATCCGTCGTAGAAACTGCCTGCTTCAGAAGATATCTCATAGGATAATGCATGAGCGCCTGATGATCCGTAAAAGGCACTTAAATATGCAAATGAATATCTTCCAGGCGGAACTGAAGCCTGGTTATTTCCCAATATTATTGTGTCGGCAAGATCTTCAAGAAGCCAGTTGGCCGAGATATTTCCGGAGAATCCCTTCTTCGCCTCGAAGGACCATTTCAATATTCCGCTTGTGGTCTCATGCAAGCCGGTCAAAGTATTACGGAAATCATAACTAGTCAGCGAAATCGTATGATACCTGAGAAATGTCTCTCTCTGAGGCAGCCATCCGTACTGCACAATTAATCTTACGCCCTGGTAATTGTCTTTAGTTTCAAATCCAACTCCGGGATTGAATTTTTTGCCTGAAAATGTATATAATAAGTCATAACCAAATCCTTTAATTTTTCTCCTCTGCCATTCAAATAAGAACCTTGATGGGGTGAAGTCGAAGATTTTGTTAACGGAATCATTTTCAAATGTCTGAGCCCATTTGACTGTCATAAATTCGTCACCTGTAACCCTGAACTGTCCGTCGAGCCCGTAGGCCACATTGTAACTGCCGTTCATCCCGAGTCGGCTTGTGACCATCCCGCCGACATATGAGTTCGGGTTGAAGAGACTTCTTTTTGTTCTGAAGATTCCGAAGTTTTCTGAAGGATTTTCTTTAAAAGAAGCTGTCTGCATGTCAAGAATGCCAATATCCCATTTATTTATTCTTCCGGTCATCCTTACACCGCCGTAGATCCTGACGGGGTATCCGTCATACAAGCCTATTCTGCGGCTGTAGAACAGGTTGTTTCCACCCTGGAAGGAGAAATCAAAAACATCAGCTTTTTCCTGAAAGAACACTCTTTTTTCAGGAAAGTAGAGAGAGTATCTCGTCAGGTTAATTTTCTGATCATCTGCTTCAACCTGGGCAAAATCAGTGTTGACCGTAAGATCAACAGTAAGGTTGTTTGTTATGCTGTACTTTGCATCGAAACCGGCATCATATTTAAATTTAGAATCCATGACATATCCTGTTTCGGAGTCATTAAGCTCATTAATCTGACCGATGCCTCCGGTGATATAGGGAGTTAAATAGACAGGGTTTTCCGGAGTTAGTCCGGTGAATTCCATCGTTCTGGTCATTGAAGGCTTCCACAAGGCATTGGCAACATCCGGAGAAATCGATGGGAAACTTGCCATCTCAGCTTTTACCGGACGATAACTCGCAACGGTTATACCCATACTGGTTTTGTTTTCTCTTACCTGGTACCTCAGACTCGAAAAGGGGATTCTTAATTCTGTTGACCAGCCATTCTCCATGATTGAGGATTTTACATCCCAGAAAGTATTCCAGCTGAAACTCATATCAGTGTTTGAATCCACAACATCATTCTGAAGGGTTCCTTCGGATCGTAATCCGTTGGGGTTGGTCCAAAACATAACTGCATTTTGCCTGTCATTGAAAGTATCAATAACCACACCCAGCCAGTCGCATTTAGGTGAATTGTAATCCCTTTTCTTGCTGAAAGCCCTCAGATCATCCGGATTCTTATAGTCAATAATCCCGGAGACATACAGGTAATCATTATCATATGCTATTTTAATCACTGTTAATTCTGTTGGCTCGTTTCCATATACAGGCATATGCATAACCAGGGGCAAAGCCGCAATTGTCTGCCAGGCTTCTTCATCGGGCACACCGTCGAATATCAGTTCTCCTGACAACCTTGGCACAATCATTGGTTCCTGTGGCCAGACATTCACCCAGGAAAGCAGCAGCAATCCCTGAAAAACTCGTTTCAAAAACCCCCTACTTATTTTTATAAGTTTCTTCATGGCTAAAACTCGGGAATATTGTTTATTGGAGAATAAATCTGGCCGGGGGAGTGATGAAAAGCAAAATTAGATTATTATGATACTGAAGTCAAATTTTTTTTGCTCAGGTCAAATGGTCTGAGCCCTGTGCCCCTGGTTTTTATTATTTTCACATTATGAAAAAACTTGTCATACTGACCGGCGCCGGGATCAGTGCCGAGAGTGGCATCAAAACCTTCCGTGACAGCGGCGGTCTCTGGGAGCAGTACAAGGTTGAGGAGGTGGCCTCTATTGAGGGATGGTACCGCAACCCCGACCTTATGCAGAAGTTTTACAATGAGCGTCGCCGCCAGCTGGAGAAGGCCGTTCCGAATGCAGGTCATACCGGCCTCGTGGAACTTGAGAAGCAGTTCGATGTGCATATCATCACACAAAACGTAGATGACCTCCACGAGAAGGCCGGCAGCAGGAGTGTACTGCATCTTCACGGCCTGCTCACCCAGGCCCGCAGCAGCAAGAATCCGGACGAGGTCATTGAGATCGGCTGTCGCGATATACTACCGGGAGAGAAGGCTCCTGACGGTTCGCCACTGAGACCGAACATAGTCTGGTTCGGTGAGGCTGTCCCTGCCATGGAGCGAGCGGCTGACATCGCCTCACAGGCAGATCTCTTTGCAGTTATTGGCACCTCTCTTAATGTCTACCCGGCGGCAGGGCTGATACATTATGTCCTTGCGAAGACCCCTGTATTTCTTATTGATCCGAAGCCTGTAACAGTATATACAAACCACAAGGTTGATTACATTGCCGAAGGGGCAGGGAAGGGGGTGGCAATCCTGGCTGAAAAACTGCAAGCGTTTCGATGAAGTCGAAAGACGAAAGACGAAAGTCGAAAGTCAAAAGTCAAAAGGAAAGCATATCTGGCGATCTTTTGTTTGACCCGATTGCACAATTTACTCTATGAGTGCCCGCCTACGATGATACGCATGATGCGGAGGTTGAGCACGAAAAACATGATAACCTGTTTCAGGATGCTTCTGCGCCAAAATCTGGTGGCCTTTGTCGGGATCGGAGGATAGGATTCGTCGTAGTAACCGCGGACTATATTCTTTGCCATATCATTTATTTTTTCTTTGACTATTATTATTCGGGTAGCAGCCACCAGAAGGGGTAGCCTTTAGCTTTATGGAGGAAGAGGTAATGGAGCAACAGCTTGATCCAATGGCCTGCCAGTCCTATCTCACCAACTGTATAGTTTAGGTCGCGTCCCCATTCGGGGTATTTCTGCCAGTCGGGCACGATGGGAAAGACAGTCATTGTTGCCGCCTGGCCCCTGAGAATGCTGAAGCCTGCAGAGACGATGCAGGCGGCGCCCATCTTACCCATTGAAGCCTTGTGATTGAATTCGGTTCGCCCTTTGTTTATCAGGTCGACAAGGTTCAGGGCGATGATCTTCCCTGTGACACCGGAGGGCATTCCTGTCCTGGGTGGGGCGGGCGTGATCAGCAGTCCTCCCGGGCTCTTCATCGGTTTGGATATCTGATGTGGAGGGGCGAATGCAATGCCGGGAGCGAAATGGTTCGGGTAAACCGGGTTCCGGTAGATCGAGGGCCAGTCATCAATTTCCCACTCCTCGAATGGTTTTCCGGAGTAGTCGGCATCGACCTTCATGAAGCCCGACGGAGCGAAGAGAGAGTTGCTTATATCCTCACCTCTCTTGCCGAACGCTTTTAAGCCGGCTCCTGAGAATGCAGGGATCAGCATAGCGAAGTCAAAACGCTGTGTAAGCTGCTGGCCGTCGAGGGTCTCATAATGAACGAGCTCTTTTTCCACCCGTGTGACACCTGCCCGTTTGATCCATCTTATGCCATACTCAGCCATTACTGATTCAGCGAAGACTTTAGTAGGGGTTACGTAACCGCCTCTTTTTATGAATGCGCCTCCCATACCGAAATCACCCAGTTCGTATTCATTGGTGAGCCAGACCATCTCGGCTTTGTCCAGAAGCTTCAACCGTTTGATTTCGTACGCAACGTTTAGTGCATATTCAAAGGCAGCGCCCTGGCAGGTGGCTGCAGGGTGCCCCGTGCCGAAGAGGAGAGTCAGCCTCTCACCACGCTTCATCCTTTCAAAACACTTCTTAAGCTCTTCCCAGGTCTCTGCTGCGTGACCATATGTGCAAACAGAAGATGTAAACTTGCCCGGGCCGAGTCCCTCCGTAGCATCGAAATTCAGCTTAGGCCCTGTAGCATTGACCAGGAAATCATAATCGACTGAGGCTTTCTCCCCCTTGCGTGATGGATCGGTGTACTCAACCGTCACAAAGGCCCTGTTGCCGGAAGCATCCCCCTCGGGATGCAGCTCCAGCGCCTTTGCCTGCACGAACTGAATACCCCATCTTTTGTAGAGGGGGGGTAGTTTGAACCTGACCTGGTCAACCGTCATTTTCCCTATGCCAACCCATATATTTGACGGAACCCATTGATAATATTCTGATGGGCTGACTACAACAACTTCATGCCTGCGCGGAAGCTTCCTCCGCAGATGGGCGGCAGCAGTATGACCTGAGATGCCGGCTCCCAACACTACAATCTTTGCCATTTGAGATGAGAGTTTATATTCGGGTATAACCCTTTTCTCAAATCTAAACAATAATCCAATAGGGTCAAATTTTTATCCGATAACTTTTTTTAACTATCCGCCAGCTGAATAACACACCGCACTTCTTTTGTTTCTGAGCCTTAATTCATAGCTTGGCAGTTGCAAAAAAATAAATTCTGTTTCATGAAGAAAATATTCCTTCCAGTATTACTGATTATGTTGGCCGCAGGCCTTCAGGCCCAGCAGAACAAGGTTGTTGACCGCATCATTGAACTGGGTCAGACAGACAACCGGACGATGCATCATCTTGATGTTGTTTCCAACCGCATTGGCGGCAGGCTTGTCGGTTCCGATGCCTATGAGAACGCAGTGGAATGGTGCTCATCGCAGTTCAGGAGCTGGGGCATGGAGGTGATCCTTGATGAGGCCGGCACGGTGCCGGTGGGGTTCAACCGCGGCCCATGGTTCGGGAGGATGCTTTCTGAAAACGGCATGATCCTTCACTTCGCCACACCCTCATACACATCAGGCACGAAGGGAGTACAGCGCGGGCATGTGCTCATTGAGCCGAAAAGCAAGGAAGAGTTTGACCGGATGAAGGGGGCGCTGAAGGGCGCCTGGGTACTCATCGGGGGAACGAATAACGGATGGCCGGTCGACTGGTCGCCTGCAGCCGACAGTGCAAGGGCTGCTACCATAGTCTTCAACGATTCGGTGGCAAGAATCAATCGGGAGATCATGCGTGAGAACATGATGAACAGGGCCAATCCCCCAAAGGAGCTTCATAAGCTCAGGGAGGAACCCGCACTCTTCTACCGTGAGATGTGCGATGCAGGTATCCTTGGCGTTATACAGTCGTCAGAAGTACCAATCCGGGCTCTGTATGACAGGAAGAATATAGACAGGCTGAACTTTGACAACCTGCCGACAGTATGCGACATAAAGCTTGACGAGGATCAGTATGAGATTATAGCCGGGATGGCAAAGGAGAGACAGTACTTCCTTCTTGAGTTTGACATAAGGAATCACTTCAAGCCCGGTCCGGTCAAGTATTACAGTGTTATCGGTGTTATAAAAGGGAAGAAGTACCCGAACGAATACGTGATGATGGGCGGACACCTCGATGCCTTCGATGTTGCAACCGGTGGTGTGGATGACGGCTCCGGCCTCAGTCCCACAATGGAGGCTGCACGTCTGATAATGGAGTCAGGCGGCAAGCCTGACCGCACTATCCTGGCATGCCTCTGGGCCGCCGAAGAGTTCGGATTGGTAGGCTCGAAGCACTGGGTCGAAAACAACAAGGAGAAGCTACCGAATATATCCAACTACTTTAATCGCGACGGTGGCCCCACACCCACCATGGGAATTACTGTGCCGGAGGCAATGTATGATGATTTTGAAAAGATATGCAAGCCGCTCAACAACATCAATCCCGAACTCCCCTTCACCTTGAAGAAGCGCACGGAGCCGGCTCGTCCCCGTCCGGCCACTGCCGGAGGTTCTGATCATGCTCATTTTGCCATTAACGGGGTACCGACTCTCAGGTTTGATGAGCCCGACATCAAGGGCTACAACTTCAATTACGGGGAGATATGGCATACTGAACGCGATACTTATGATAAGAGCATTGCTGAATACCAGGAGCATACTTCAGTAGTGACCGCGGTGATTGTTTATGGCCTGGCCAATCTTGATCACCTGCTATCACGAGAGGGACTTTATTCTGATAATAAGTAAAAAAGAAGGTCTGTCAATCTGAATTTCTTTAAATTTATAGGGTAATTGATACCCTATGAATTGTTTTCTTACAGGTGCTACCGGATTCATCGGGATGAGGCTGGCTGAGCGACTTTCGGCCGAAGGCCATTCAGTCAGTTGCCTTGTCCGTTCACCGGATAAACTCACGACGCTCTCACATCTGCAAGGCCTCAGAACTGTTGCGGGAGACCTTGATAATATTGCTTCGCTTGAAGAAGGCTTGCGGGGATGCGATACAGTATTTCATCTTGCTGCTTTCGCGAAACCCTGGTCGAAAGACAAAAGTCTGCCACACCGAGTCAACGTAATTGGTACGGAGAACCTGCTCAATGCGTCATTGAAATGCGGTGTCAGGAGGTTTGTATTTACCTCCTCGGCTGCAGTGATTGGACCCTCCCCCGGGGTTGACCCGATTGGAGAGGATTTCCCGAGGAGAGTGCCGTTCTTCAATGAGTATGAGGAGACAAAGGCTGAGGCAGAGGAACTTGTCAGGAGTTATTGCAGGGACGGCATGGAGACAGTAACAGTCAATCCACCGCGTGTATACGGCCCCGGATCCGTCAACGAAAGCAATGCCGTTACAAGGATGATAAAACTGTATGCATTTGGTAAATGGCATATTGTACCCGGAGACGGAACCTGCATCGGCAATTATGTGCTTGTGGATGATGTGGTCAGCGGACATATTCTGGCTGCACTCAATGGACAGGCGGGGCAACGTTACGCGCTGGGAGGCGATAACCTGACCTTTGATCAGTTCTTTGAGATACTGTCAGAGACAACAGGTAAGAGTCCATGGCTAATCCATCTGCCTGTCCGGCTAATGATTGCGGCGGCAAAGGTTATGGAGTGGCAGGCATCTGTTACAGGAATCGCACCTCTTATCACTGCACCATGGGTGAAGAAATACCTCACTCACTGGAGCCTGAGCAGTGACAAGGCGATGAGGGAGCTTGGGTACGGTTTTACTCCTTTTAGAGAAGGAGTGAAGATCACTCTGGAGTGGCTGAAGAAGGAGGGGGCAATAGCATGATCAGCGTCAGCGATCACTATGCACTTGTCACCGGGGCCAGTTCAGGCCTGGGGAATGCGATTGCCAATGAGCTTGCCGGAAGGGGATATAACCTTGTATTGATTGATTTGCCAGGGACAGGTTTGAAGGAGGTCTGCTCTGGACTTGAAAAGGTCCATAAGATAGTTGCTCAATGCTTTGAGGCTGACATTTGCGAACCTGAAACACCCGGGTTGATATGGGAGTTCACCTCATCGAAAGGTATAGGTATTGATATTCTGATCAATAATGTCGGTATCGGGTATGGTGGTGAGATCGGGAAATACAATAACAAATCCATTTCTGATACTGTCTTTTTAAATATAAGATGTGCCACCCTCCTGACTAACTATTACATTGTTGAGCTCCGGTCGCATACGCCGTCTTACATTTTAAACATGGGGAGCTATAGCGGATTCGTACCCATACCTTACAAGAGCATCTATTCAGCCTCCAAGGCGTACATATATCACTTCAGCCTTTCGGTGGGAGAGGAATTGCATGGCACCGGGGTAAGCGTGAGTGTTGCCATGCCCGGACCGGTGAAGACAAATCGCAAAGTACGTGAGAGAATTGCAGCAGGCGGAAAAGGGGCGATCATTTCATCACTTGAAGCTGACGAGGCAGCCAGGGAGATCATAACCCAGATGTTCCGCGGGAGAAGGGTGATCATTCCCGGTAAGTTTTATAAAATGCTGTATACCGTCGAGTCATTTTTGCCATATGGACTCATCATGAAAATGACGCGAAATGCATTCAAGGGTATTGACTGAAATTTACTTTGCTATAGTTATTCTCTGTACATAACGCTGGCAACCATTCCTGATTGTAAGAAAGTAGATTCCCGGCGACAGGCTAAGAGTTTCCACATCAATTTTTGTTCGCGTTTCAGAAAGTATCTCTGTCATGAGGTACGTACCCGTATTGTCATATACATTTATTTCTGCAGGAAGAATAATCCCGGCTGTAATGTCTATATTAATACTCTTTTGTACAGGATTTGGATAGACTTTGATAGGGGAATCTGTACTAATTGAGCCATTAACAGCAGTACTTCCTGACAGGGTTTTTTTCCATAGTTCATCGCCATTTATGACATCAGAAGCGCTAAAGACAACGGTTTTACTTATTTTGCAGATCTCGGGTCCCCATGCTCCTCCGTTAGGAATATCCGTAAACTTCTCAGGCTGACCGTTCGGAGAGGTCAACATCCATAGTTCACCTCCGGTACCGTCGTCAGCAGAATAGTATAATGTATCTCCGATAATTACAGGACTTATTGCCCTGGATCCGGCTGTACCCGGATTTAAATCTTTAATAATCTTTGTTCCGGCGGCGGTGCCATCAGACACCCAGACCTCCTGTCCTGATGCGGGCGGGTTAGCAGAAAAGACAAGCTTTCCCTTAAATTCAGTGAAAAATGCACCTGCCAGACCGCCGTGTCCATCGGGATTAATATCTTTTGCCATGTGAATACCTGAATCATCCAGAACCCATAACTCCCTCCCATAGGGCTCCTGTTCGCCAACCATGAATAGTCTATCTCCTGCTACTGTAAGGTACCTTGGATTGAACTGTGTTGTGCCGCTTACTATCCCTGTTACCCTTGTGACCGTGTTCCCGGAAGTCTTCCATAGCTGTGACCCTGTGCCGCTTGTTGCATCAATCGCCCTGAAATAGACTTCATTTCTGTATTCTGCGAAGTGAGCATTGTCTCCCTGGCCTACCTTTATTTTATCTGAAAGGAGAAATGAACCCGAGGAAGTCCCGTCGGAGAAATAGAGGTACAGATTATTGAGCCCGTTGAAATATAGTCCGCATGATGTTGGGTAAATGTAACCCGGATAAGTTGAGACAACGCCGGGTATAATATCGGCAACAAGCTGAGTAGATTCTTCAGTCCCGTTTGTTATCCAAAGCTCTGTTCCGTAGTCTGGATGATACGCCCTGAAATAGAGGCTGTTATTCCAGACGGTAAGGTAGCCTGGCTGGCTTCCCTGACCGCCTGGTGCGATATCCTTTACCATTACAGTCCCCTCAGCGGTGCCATTGGATTTCCATAGCTCTGATCCGTGAGTGCCGTCGTTGGCCGTGAAATATGCCTCGTTGTTAAACATTGTCATCTCTCCTATGTCACCTCCTGCTGTTGTTGAGGGATTAATCTCCTTCAGCAGATGAGTGCCATCAGCCGTTCCATCCGTTAGCCAGAGTTCACTATTTGTATTACCTGAGCTAACTGCTTTGAAAAGGACCTTACTGCCACACTTAGTCAAATGCGCGATGTAAGAGCCTGCAGAACCGTAGTTGATATCTTTCAGCAGTTCAGCCTGCTGAGCTCCTGCAGTCAGGCAGGTGGTTGCAAGGATAAGAAATGATAAAGCTTTTTTCATGGCTGGTTTGATTTAAAAGCCCGGCATTTCAGAGAAGGTGATATTTTTTGGGATGACAAAGTATTTCTGGTCTACCGCAATATCTGTTTTCAATGATGTAGCTTCCTGACCCGATTCATACTCGCCCATCTTCAGGTTCATCAGCATCATCACCCCGTTCCAAATAAGAACCTTACCCATTGTTCCCTTCAGAAGGTCACACTCTTTGCCCAGAAATTTCTCCGTTCCTGTTTTCTTCATCCCCATCTTCTCATAGGTTTGCACAGTCAATGCCTCAATCTCATCGGAAGAGGATTGGTTTATCTGGCTCATCAGTGGGTTCTTTATTTTCATTCCCTGTGTGGGTTTGGCCGGATCCCACATGTACTGGTAATCACCGTATGAGACTACCCATCCTTTTGTTAACTCTCCGTCGAGTGTTATTTCGGTATACATAGCACTTTTCAAACCATAGTCATCTATATAATGAATGGCTTTGCCTGTTTTGTCACCAGAGTACTTGTATTCAATTATCCCTGATTTGAATTTGAAGGGTCCCTTTGCCTGGTTCTGTCCGGACGTGATTCCTGTCAGGCAGACCATACCCAGTGTGAGAAGAATTACCTTTTTCATATCGCTGATAGTTAATTAATTGACACTTTCAATAAAGTCTCAGATTCCATGTGATTGTATACGTGTAATCAGTACCATCTTTTTCCGGATCAAATGGTTTCTGATCATATATAGCTTCTGTCAGGTTTGTGATACTGACACCTGTTGTTTCACTGGAAGAGCTCCATGATTCCCTTCCGCCAAGGTTATCCGGGTCCTCAAGTTTGAACCTTACCTGTGATTCTGTCAGGATCGTCTCTGTGTTCCTGTTATGCCATTCGCAATGACCGTCTGCGTTCTTACTTCTCTGCCTGGACTGGGTTACGCCTGTGGCTGAAGGTGTAAATATGTCATACCAGTTGACCATGCCGAACTGGCCGAGTTGATCCGCTACCACCTTATTTTCTGTAGGCCAGATATTGGTAATGATCGTGATTCCGTCCATGCTCAGCGGATCCACAGAGCCAGATCCCAGTTCTTCATAGACAAGTCCGGGACAGTCGCAGTCACCTTCACAATACCTTCTTTCTTCATGTTGCCAGGTTCCTTTCGCCGAACCTTTACCGAATATTCTCACCGGCTGGCCTTCCATCTCTTCCATCTGGGGAATCGGCTTGAAGAGACCAGTGTAGGTCACAGTCTGTGATCCGGTATATCTTGTCGAACCTTTACCATGGTCCTTTGTATAATCCCATTTCTTTACAACCGTGATGGTTCCCTGGTAGAATCCGCAAATAATTGGAAAGTGCTGATCAATGATCAGGTTATCCGGCTGGGTTCGTGACATGGGATATTTACCATCAGGTAGTATATCGCAGGAGTTGTACACCCTAAGCCATTCATATCCATCATCTT
>JBFYPM010000145.1:0-10697 GCA_041303295.1 Bacteroidales bacterium | reverse complement strand
CCCTCAGAGGCCTGAACGACTCCAGTTCAGTTATCACCCCGATATTCCCGGCATCACCTGCATGCCAAATTTCATCAACACCAACAAAGTGTTCATAAACAGCAGGGTCAACCCACCCGTGAGTGTCAGATAAAACTCCTATCTTCATTATGGTGCAGAATAAATTTTGAGAATGCTAAAATCAATAAATTTGTGCAAAAAAGAGCCTGAATGCAGATATTTTATGCATACGCTGTTTCTGAAGGAACGGCACACTTCAGCCGTGAAGAGTCCGGGCACTGCCTGAGGGTGCTCCGCATGAGACGCGGTGAGAAAATCAGCTTTACCGACGGAAACGGAAACCTCTACAATGGCGTGATCAAAGGCGATGACTCCACTGCAATGACCGCCTCAGTTACATCTGTGACACGCGATGCAGGCCATGAATACAGGCTTCATATCGCCATCTCTCCGGTCAAAAACGATGACAGGCTGGAATGGTTCATCGAAAAAGCAGTTGAAACGGGCATTGATGAAATCACACCTCTGCTATGCAACCGGACTGAGAAGAAGAGGATAAGGAAGGAGCGACTGGAAGGATTGATTCTCTCCGCAATGAAACAGTCGGTCAGGAGTTACCTCCCTAAGTTGAATGAGCCTCTCTCCTTCAGTGAGTTCATTGCCGGCGAGCGGACAGGAAAGCGGCTTATAGCATGCTGTGATCCGGGTATTGAGCGTCTCATGATTAACTCAGCATTCAGCCCTGGCGAAGAGGTGACAATTCTTATTGGCCCGGAGGGCGATTTCACACCGGAAGAGGTTATCCAGGCTGTGCAACATGGATTTATACCTGTTCACATGGGCCCAAACCGCCTTAGAACAGAAACAGCAGGCGTTGTGACCTGCTGCTCTGTTTACCTGGCCAATATCTGACCTAAACCCTTCCGGGGAAGAAATCGAAAGCTTCTTTAATACTCTGTAGCGGGAGGTTATAAAGTTCAGTGTACTTGCATTTCTCACATGTTACAGCCGTATAATGCGAACCCGGCAGGCTGAAGATCTGGCTGAACTGGCTGCGCTGGATAACCACACCTTTTACATCATACTTCTTTCCTCCGCATTTCGGGCATGTATACCTTAGGACAGGCGTTTCATTTTTCATCTTTCTACTTTTTATTATCAGTTTTTGTCTTCAGACGTCCGGACTTGCGCAGTGCCTGGTCAAGAATCCATTCAATCTGACCGTTGGTGCTGCGAAACTCGTCAGAGGCCCATTTCTCGATGGCACCCAGCTTGTCAGGATCAATCCGAATAATGAATGATTTCTTCTGCATGACTAATGCTGAAGCGTGCCGGTGTTGATGATCGGGTTAGGATCTTTATCACCGCACAGCACCACCATAAGGTTACTTACCATTGCAGCCTTCTTCTCCTCGTCAAGATCGATGATGCCCTTTACGGAGAGTTGCTCAAGCGCCATCTCAACCATTGAAACGGCACCTTCAACTATCTTAAAACGGGCTGCAACAACAGCAGTGGCTTGCTGACGGCGAAGCATGGCACCGGCAATCTCCTCAGAATAGGCAATGTAATTAATCCTTGCCTCAATGACATTGATACCTGCAATCATCAGCCTCTCCCGTATCTCCCTCTCCAGCTCGTCATTGACCTCCTCACCACCACTGCGGAGCGTCATCTCCTGTTCATGGCCCTCCCAGTTGTCATAGGGATAGAGGCCTGCCAGCTTGCGAAGTGCGGCATCACTCTGGACCAATACAAAATGTTCGTAATTGTCAACATCAAAAGCAGCCTTGAAGGTGTTCTCAACCTTCCAGACCAGAACAAAACCGATCTTGATAGGGTTTCCGTTCTTGTCATTGACTTTAATTGGCTCGCTGTCAAAGTTACGGGCACGCAGTGAAATCTTCCTGCGTACATAGAAGGGCACTGTCCACCAGAACCCGTTGGTCTTGACAGTACCCCTGTAGGCACCGAAAAGTACCATTACCATCGATTCGTTCGGATTGACAACCATCAGTCCCGGAAAAATTACAAGGCTCAGAAGCATCAGCACTACTCCCAGCCAGATAATCTCATTCATAAATGCAAGAGCAATTGCTCCAAGCACCAGCAATCCTATCAACAGGAACAGATATCCTGATAAGGCTTTGAAAATTTTTTCTTCTTTCATGGTTTATGATATTATTTTGATATCACAAAGATATTACTTCAAATAACACAAGTCAAGAAAAACAGAAAAAAAATTTACATTTGGGGCATGCATGATCGTCATAACGACAGGGAACTATACTTCAGGGAGCAGGCACATACTACCTCGAAGTATGTTATTCCATTTATTAACACCATTTTACCTGTGACAATGTCACTCTCAGTGTTGGAGATAGGATGTGGTGAAGGGGGCAATCTGCTCCCATTCCTTGAAGCCGGGTGCATCAGGATTACTGGTATAGACCTTTCGGAGAACAAGATTGAGAATGCACGCAGTTTCTATTCCGCCATCCCTGGTGGCAACAGGATTGAGTTCACTGCTGCTGACATATATGATTCAGGCTCAGCCGGGACTTTCGATATTATTATGATGCGTGATGTCCTGGAGCATATTCATGACCAGGGAAAATTCATCGGGTTCGTTAAGCGATTTCTGAATCCCGGCGGTGTACTCTTCATTGCCTTTCCGCCCTGGAACAATCCGTTTGGAGGACATCAGCAGATGTGTGACAGCAGGGTACTCTCAAAGATGCCGTGGATACATCTCCTGCCACGCAGGATATACAGCCGTCTGCTCTGGTCTGCCGGAGAAAGCCCGGCCCGAATAGATGGGCTTCTGGAAATCAAAGACACCGGAATAAATATCGGGCGGTTCGAAAAGGCAATAAAAAAAGAGGGATTTTTCATTGCTAAGAAATCCCTCTGGCTCATAAACCCGAACTTTGAAATTAAATTCGGTCTGCGTCCCCGGCGACTGCCTCAGTTCCTCGGAGGAATCCCCTTCCTGCGGAACTTCATTGCTACCACCGGCTACTATATTATTTCAGGGCCTCGTCGAGAGCCCTGAGAATCGGCTGGGCAGAGATCTTAACTCCCACCGCCTGGTTCATCCATTGCTGCGGAGTCAGTCGTCCCAGGCTGTACATACGGTCAATCTCGTCTGAGAAATCCTTGCCTTTAAGGTGATCCTCAATCTGGAACTGAATTATCTGTCCATATGCATAATTCTGCAGGTAAAGTGGTCCGTTAATCATATGGGAATAGATTGCCAGCAAAGGAGAGTCATTCACTCCAATTACGGGTGCAAAATATTGGTTCCAGACCTCAACTGCTATCTTGATGACCTGCTCCTTAAGCTGGGCCGGTGTTGCCTGCGGGTTCTCATAGAGCCACTTCCAAACCTTCATCTCCACCATGCTGACCCCCATTATTTCCATAAGAGACCACGCGGCGTCAAGTGTCTGTAACTTTTCCTTCTCAGGATTGTCTTCATTTATTCCAAGGAGCATCAGGTCACGATCCTGGAAAAGAAATGCTGTTGCTTCGGTGAATGCCGTATTAGGAACACCTGACAGCATGTAATAGTCAACGTCGTACAGTGATATTGTCTGCTCCACATTGTGTCCGAACTCATGAACTGCGATATTATATCCTTTGTAGTCCATCCCCTTGTCTGAGACGCGGGTACGCAGGTGAGATACCGCACCCTTCATGGCTGCTCCCCAGGCATGGCCCGATCCCCTGGCAGGATCAACCACAATCTTATCAGATATATACTTCGCTCTTTCAGCAGGCCATCCGAGTTTTGTCAGCATGGCCGGCATTCCGGCCCTGAAAGCAGCAGGGTCTGGGTAGAGTGCTGATGTTTTTGAAGTAAGAAGCTCCTCAGGTATAGAGCTCCTCGATTTGAAGCCGTCATACCATATGTCATAGGGTCTCAGGTCACGTCCAAGCCTCTCACTTATCATTGAGGCAAGTACCTTCAGCTGTGGAGAACTCAGGTATTCATTAAATAGCGTTTCAGCATCTTCCTGTGATATTTCCATTCCGCCTGAGAAACTGCGGATTATGGCAGTATTCATACCAGGATAGTAAGGGTCAATAGCTTTTGAAGCATTGAAAATGTTGATTACATGAGAATAACGGGTATCAGGCTCAGGTTCCAGTTCAACATCTGCGCCATCCTTTATTGCCTTATTTGAATATGGAGCCCATTCATACTCTGGGTTGTTGATAACTTTCCCGGGTATCTCCTGGCTGATGATTCGCTCCATCACCTTATAAACCATTTCCTGTTTAGCGGTACCGTTCGCCTTGTCGGCATAATTTGACTTAATCTCGTCACGCAGGTTCCAGTGCGAAAGAAGGACCATGTCGTCGGGAAATAGCTTCTGACCGTCATCAGTCCGCAGCTTGCCCATATGTATATTGTATTCTGCAATATACATCTCTGCGTTGCCCATGGCCACTGATGCGGCCTGGTTCAGCTCAGCCGGTACACGTGAGATAAACTGGTCGCCGAGACGTGCCATTGCCCACTCTTCGCGACTCCATCCTGCTCCCAGTTCCTCCTTCTCTGCCAGGGTAAAATAGGGGAAGTTGAGGGCAATAACAAATGCTATCTTATTGCTGTAGAAGTCAGTCTGCAGATGCGAGCCCACCGAGTAGTTGCCAAACATCCGGTCAATCTCATCGATTTCGCCGGCTGCCTCATCAAGGACCTTCCTCAGATCGAGGGTGATCTCATTCATATTTCCGCCAAGCGATTCAAAATAGCTGCACACCTTCCGGAACACGATCCTTCGCTTTGCGGGATCAGAGATGTAGTTTGCAGCAACAAACTCTGAAAACTCCTCCGGGGTGCCGTCATCACTCCTCCAGAGGGATGCAGCGTGTTTCACGCCCTTTTCAAGGAGCACCGGATCAGCGGAGGGCTGGGTTGTCATTACTTTCTCAACCGAACTTTTGATTATGGTTTCATCAGGGAAACCTGCAACAGACTCTTTACCCTTTTTATCGGGTGTAGAGCAGGCTGTCAGAACTGCGATCATAAGGAACAGATACTTTCTCATGTGTAATATATTTACGGGCATTTTATTATTGTACAAACTGCAAGGCATAATACCTGGCTGTCAATTTTTCTCCGGTGGCCTTTTCTATCATCTCATTCCACTGGTATCTTGCACCAGGCATGAATACGTTGCTTTTAAAATATTCACCCGCTGCCTTCATGTCTGCCTCAACATCTCCGGAGATCGCCACATCAGTCTGAAGTTGGTTTTCAAACTGTGAAGCCAGTAGCTCTCCGAGCAGATAATTGTGGTAATAGCATGGATAGAGAGCTACATGGATCTTTGTTGCCCAGTCAGGCATATTGCGCCCATCAGGCTTTTTCATCATCTGGTATCTCTCAACTATGTCCCACCACAGTTGATTTAGATCCTGGTCAGGATTTTCATACATTGCCTTCTCAAAACGGTACATCACCTGTGCCCAACGGCTGAATACAAGTTGCTGAAGCCTGAAGGCCCTGAAGCTCTCTTCCGAGATTCGGTTCATTTCCTCCTCATCAATGATACCCATATGCTTCATCCAGGCAGGGTTTGTTGCAAGCCTGCCGAAATAGTTGGCAATTGCCTCGGTGGTGAATGTGTGGGCTGCATCACGGAGCGTGAAGGGCAGCGACATATCATTATAATACGAGTAAACGCCATGACCCAGTTCATGGAGAATTGTATTCATCCAGTTTGCATCAGGTTTGATATTGTCAAGGGTGCGAACGTCGCCGGCCCTGTCAATATCAATTGAAAACGCATGCTGGTTCTTCCCGGGTTTCTCATAAAGGTCGCTCTTTGCAAGGATGGCATCAACCGGCAGGCCGAGACCAGCATAAAACTCAGATGCCAGCCTTACAGGATCCTGATTCGCATAATAGCTGTCGAAGTCCACCTGGTAAATTTCAGGAGCCTCCTGGAAATACCTGTTCTGGTAATGCCATGGCTGAAGCTGCCCGGAATCCAGATTATAGTATTTCGCAAAATAGCCGTCGATATCGCCCTTCAGCTGTGCAAAGTTATCGCGCGTAAGGCTGTCGAGCTCATCAAATAGTCTTGTAATCTCCTCAGGATCCTGTCCTGAAAGTTTCAGGCTCATCTGATGATAGTTGTCAAACCCGAGCTGACGGGCTATCTTGTTACGGTGCCTGACAAGCGTGATTATATCATCGGCCACCACGGGTCCTATCATCTTATGGCCCTCCCATGCTGCCTGTAGCTCCGCGCTGTTGGTTGAACTGCGCAGGATATTCTCTATATCATTGTCACTGAGCTGCTTTCCGTTAACACTGGCCCTGAAGGTGGTGTATTTCCTGGTTATCTCTGTCTCCATCTTCACCTGTTCAGAGATCAGGCTGGTGTCAATCTGCCCCTGCAGGTACTGGTTATAGAGGATATCCAGCTGGCGGGCAAGTAATGGATCGTTTACCATCCCGGACTCTTTCAGCTCCTTCAGTTCAGCAAAGGCATTCTTGTCAGTATAGAAGCTGATGAATGCTATTGAGGCCTTCTCCCTGTGTGCCCATGCTTCATCAGTGCCTGTGACGTTGGCTTCCCAGTCTGCCAGGGTGTATTCCTTATAAAGGGGTATCAACTTGGCCTCATATGCGGCTATAAACCCACTCATCCTGTTTTCCATTTTCTCCTGTTTTGATGTGCATGACCAGAGAATGGCCATGATTAACGTAAAAAAGACAACTGATTTTTTCATTTGAGTCTGTTTGAGTTTTGCGAAGGTAAAATTTTCAGGAGAGAAAAAAGATGACCTGTGACAGTTTAACAACAAAAAAGGCTTCCCGAAGAAAGCCTCATTTTTATTCTATACCGAAAGTCCTGTTCAATGCACCGTCTTATCGTCCCTTATCTTTGCGAACAGCCGGTTGAGAACCTCATCAGAAGGATGATCTTCCATATCAGGAAGCAGGATGCCCAGGGCTTGGTCGATGCCAAAAGCATCTGCAATCAGGTCTGATGGTGTATTTGTTATCTCTAAATAAGAAAGTAAGAGGGTAGAATTCTTATCCATAGGCGTTGGTGTACTCATAATAGAGAAACGCCACTCCTACTCGGAAAATTGTATCAGCCTATTGAAAGGGTAATATTTTTTTCAGTCATTATCTTGCGCATGTTGATCAGCGCATATCTCATCCTGCCCAGGGCAGTATTGATACTTACACCTGTCATATCCGCAATCTCCTTAAAGCTCATCCCTGCATAATGGCGCATGATGACAACCTCACGCTGGTCTTCCGGAAGTCCGCTTATAAGGCGCCTCACGTCACGCATAACCTGGCGGCGGACGATCACATCTTCAACATTATCATCTGAAAGACTGTGGGTATTGAAGAGATCAGTCTCGTAGTCATCGTTGAGCACGATACCCATCTGCTTTTCATGCCTGAAGTGGTCAATGATGAGATTATGCGCAATTCTCATCACCCATGATATGAATTTCCCGTCATCCTGGTAACGCCCGGCGCGGATCGACTGAACAACTTTCAGGAAGGTGTCCTGAAAAATATCATCTGCCAGGTCCCTGTTACGAATGTAAAGGCTGATATAGGAATAGACCTTACTTTTGTGTCGGAGGATGAGCAGCTCGATGCTTCTCTCGTTACCGCTTACATAGCTTGTAATAAGCTCATAATCGGTTAATTTGCTCTTCATAACTAACTCTTGTTTTTGGTTGCGAGTACAGTTATACGATAGGCGGCCCTCCTTTGTTTCGTTTGTTTGTTTATGGTGTCTTATACGGGGTACGTCCCCTCTTTGTTTCATTTGACCCAAAGACAAAGAAAAGAAAAAAAGCTAAATGCAAAATCATTAATTTTGCCAACTTACAAACGGAGGCTGAATGAAGGGTAATATTGAGATAAAGGGAGCACGTGTTCATAACCTGAAGGAGATTACCCTTAATATTCCGAGGAACAGGCTTATTGTCATTACCGGCGTGTCTGGTTCAGGCAAGTCATCGCTCGCCTTTGACACCATCTATGCCGAGGGCCAAAGACGATATGTGGAAAGCCTCTCGTCATATGCCCGTCAGTTCCTCGGACGCATGAACAAGCCCGATGTCGATTTCATCAACGGTATACCACCTGCCATCGCTATAGAACAGAGGGTAAATACACGCAATCCCCGGTCAACAGTGGGCACATCAACCGAGATACATGACTATCTGAGGCTCCTCTGGGCGCGTGTCGGGAGGACAATCTCCCCGGTCTCCGGGCGTGAAGTGAGGAAACATACCGTTGATGATGTGGTGAATTACCTTGCAACACTCACATCAGGATCACGGGTTGTACTTACTGCTCCCCTGACCGTGCCTGAGAACGTGGATCCTGCAGAGTTCATAAAATTCCTCCTTCAGCAGGGGTATAACCGTATCAGCACTGAAAAGGGTCTGGTTCGCCTTGATGAGGAGAACGCTGCCGGGCTGATAGGCTCCCTGGGCTCTGTTGACCTGATAATCGACCGGTTCGCAGCGGGCAATACGCCTGAAGATCTAAGCCGGGCAGCCGACTCTGTACAGACGGCATTCATGACCGGACGTGGCCATATAACTCTTACTGTAACCGATGAGGAGACCACCCAGTCCGTCAGGTTCTCCGATAAGTTCGAAGAGGACGGCATCACCTTTGAGGAACCAAATGAACACCTCTTCAGCTTCAACTCACCACTGGGCGCCTGCCCTGTATGCGAGGGATATGGAAAGATCATCGGCATAGATGAAAGCCTGGTCATCCCCGATGAGAATGTCTCTGTTTATGACGACGCTATTGCCTGCTGGCGGGGCGAGACGATGAAGCAATGGAAAGAGAGACTTGTATACAATGCTGACAAGTTTGACTTTCCGATTCATAAACCATGGTACAAACTGTCACCTGAACAGAAGGCGCTTGTATGGAGCGGTAACAGGTATTTCTTCGGGCTGAACCAGTTCTTCGAACATCTCGAGGAGAAGAAATATAAGATTCAGTACAGGGTCATGCTCAGCCGCTACAGGGGCAAACGAATCTGTCACTCCTGCGGAGGGCGCAGACTGCGCCAGGAGGCCGGTTGGGTGAAGGTAGGAGGCAGATCAATAACGGACATAACCTCCATGCCCGTCAGCCAGGCTCATGAGTTTTTTGATCACCTCGTTCTTAATGGAGAAGAGCGGGAGATAGCGGGACGACTCCTGAAGGAGATACAGCAGAGACTGGGCTTCCTGGTGAACGTGGGCCTTTCCTACCTGACCCTCGACAGGCTGTCTAATACTCTCTCCGGAGGAGAGTCACAGCGAATCAATCTTGCCACCTCATTGGGCAGCAGCCTGGTGGGCTCACTCTATATACTTGATGAACCCAGCATCGGACTTCATCCGCGCGACACCAACCTCCTGGTGAATGTGCTGAAGGAGCTGCGCGACCTCGGTAACACCGTGATTGTGGTTGAACATGAAGAGGAGGTCATCAGGTCGGCGGACCAGATAATAGATATGGGACCGGCAGCAGGTATTCACGGAGGTGAGGTAATATACCAGGGAGGAGTAGACTTCTCGGAGAAGAATAAATCACTCACCGCAGCCTATATGACCGGTGCATTGCGAATAGAGCAGCCAGCAACCCGGCGTAAATGGCACAGTTACCTGAGCATCAGGGGTGCGCGTGAAAACAACCTGAAGGATATCGATGTTAAGTTTCCGCTGCACACAATCACCGCTATAACCGGTGTCAGCGGATCAGGAAAAAGTACCCTGGTGCATGATATATTATTCAGTGCCATCAATTCCAGGCTGGGAGGAACCAATTCAAAACCAGGACGCTTTGCTGCCCTGGAGGGAGACATATCTGCCATTACCGCAGCAGAACTGATAGACCAGAACCCGATTGGAAAGTCGAGCCGGTCAAACCCCGTCACCTACCTGAAGGCGTTTGACGACATACGCAAGCTCTACGCCGACCAGCAGGCAGCAGTACAGTCGGGCTTCAAGCCCTCCCACTTCTCCTTCAATGTTGAAGGGGGACGATGCGAAGAGTGCCAGGGCGAGGGTGTCATCAGGGTTGAGATGCAGTTTATGGCCGACGTGGAACTGACATGCGAGGCATGCAAGGGCATGCGCTTTAAACGCGATATCCTCGACGTGAAATTCCATGGGAAAAACATCTATGAGGTTCTTGAGATGACAGTAGACGAAGCATTGGAGTTTTTCGGCACCTGCAAGGACAAATCATGCAAAAAGATAGCTGACAGACTGAAGCCACTGGCAGACGTTGGCCTTGGATATGTGAAACTGGGGCAGTCGTCATCAACCCTCTCCGGCGGTGAGAGCCAGAGGGTTAAGCTGGCATTCTACCTGAGCCAGGAGAAGAGCAACGAAAAGATGCTTTTCATCTTCGACGAACCCACAACAGGCCTCCATTTTCACGATATCAGCAAACTGATGAAATCGCTCAATGCACTTGTCGATCACGGTCATTCAGTGATACTCATTGAACACAACGTCGAGGTTATCAAGTGCGCCGACTGGGTCATTGACCTCGGCCCTGAAGGTGGCGAAAAAGGCGGATACGTTGTCTTTGAAGGCACGCCGGAACAACTAGCAGAGTCCGATAAGTCATATACTGCCAAGTACTTAAGGTTAAAGATTAGAAGTTAAAGTGCAATTGCCGG
>JBFYPM010000144.1:0-2579 GCA_041303295.1 Bacteroidales bacterium | reverse complement strand
AATGCTTTGAGAAAGCATCAGTCCCAAAACCGCAAACAACATTAATAGTTTTGTTCTCATGTGATTGGATTTAGGGTTAAATAGTATTGATTAGGTTATATATAATAGATGTAAAACTGTTCCGCATCCTTGAAGCAAGATACATATTTCCTCTTAGGATGTATTACAAGTTCTCACTTTTTTTCTCAATAATTCCGATTCCGGGACGGTCAGGAATGTTGATCTTTCCTTCAACAACTTTCATCCCTTCATATACATCATTGTTTATCAGTAAGTTACCATCAAGGTCTGCCCAATCGACCAATGGTGAGAGTTGGGCAGCAGCCGAGACCGCGCATGAAGTTTCGGTCATACATCCTATCAAAATCTTCATATCCATCTGCCTTGCCATCGTAATCATTTTGTATGCCGCATGCATCCCGCCGCACTTCATGAGCTTGATGTTGATCCCGGAGTAAATGCCTTTCATCGAAAGCAGCTGGCTGACTGTCTGCAGCGCTTCATCGGCAACGATAGGCAGCGGACTGCCTGCCGTGAGCCAGGCGATATCCTCAACCTGCTCCTTTGGCATGGGTTGCTCAATGAAGAGACAGTTTTTCTCACTCAGATAGTGTGCCATCTCCATGGCATAGACTCTGTCTTTCCAGCCCTGGTTGACATCAACGAATATGGGGACATCTGTCACCGATCTGACCGTCTCTATCATCTCCCTGTCGTTATCTCTTCCCAGCTTGATCTTGAGCATCTTAAAAGCAGCGGCCTCAAGGGTTTTCTCCCTGACGACATCGGCAGTATCTATACCGATGGTGAAGCTTGTATTCGGAGTCTTCTGCGGATCCAGTCCCCACAGCCTGAACCACGGCTGCCCGAGAAGCTTGCCGGTAAGGTCATGCATTGCGATGTCAAGAGATGCCTTGGCAGCATAGTTGCCCGGCATCACACCTTCAATATACGCAAGAATATCCTCCATCAGGAACGGGTCATTGAACTGTTCCAGGTTTACTTTAGAAAGGAAGCCAAGCACAGATTCGTGACTCTCACCCAGATACGGTGGCATTGATGCCTCACCGAAACCGGTTACACCGTCATATTCTATCGAGGTAAGTACCACCGGAGTGGTGGTTCTGGAGTTTGTTGCCACCGTGAAGACATGGCGCAGTTGCAGCTCATAGGGCCTGTAGCTGAGCTTCAGCACCCCGGAGCCCTTCTTCCTGATGATGCCTTTTGCCACTGGTGGTTCTGCCGGTGAAGACGTGCAGCCTGCTATTACAGCTCCTGCTGCGAGCCCGCCGATTTTGATGAAATCTCTCTTCTTCATATAGTCTTAAAAATACCAGCTATGCTGTGAGACACGGACAAATCCTTCTCCCGGAGGAATACCGGCGATCTTTCTTGCGCCCTGCAGTATCTCCAGCAGATATTCGCTGTAGTTTGCCCTGGTTGAGTCAAAGCTGTTGATCCTTACCAGGCGGGATGAGTGTATAAACTCACTGTCACCTATATACATTCCTGTATGGGTGATTCTTTGCCTTCCGTCCCTGACTCTGCCGAAAAAGAGCAGATCACCTGGGGCAAGCGAATCACTGCCATGCTCAATGCTCCTCTCTAAACCATACCTGAATTGTCCTGACGCGTCACGAGTAAGTATCAGTCCTGCAGAGTAATAAATTGTTTTTGTAAATCCGCTGCAATCTACACCCTTTGAAGAAGTACCACCCCAGAGATAAGGAGTGCCAAGAAATGTACGGGCAAATTTTATCATCGTGGCAGGGTCGGGTTCAGAATTCTCAGCCCATGCCCTGAAATCCGTCACTTCACTTTTTTTAAGGAGACCCTCCCTTCCATCAGGAAGTCTGACGCTGAAGTGATCTCTCTGTTCCCCGGTTTTCGCCAGAACGACCCCGAAGACTATGTCTGATACTATCATCTCATCAGCGCCAGTGATTACACCAGTGTTTTTCAGGTATATCAGTCTGTCGCTGTTTTTCCATGCAACCAGTCCGCTGTCACTCAACTCAGCCACCGGATCATCGGTCCATCCGATATAGGAATCAGGTGTCTGAAGCATCAACCATCCCCCACGCTTGTTGAGAATCTTCACGGGAGTGCCCATAAGAGCCTGTGTAGCCATCTCCGCCGCGTGTGACGGCTTTGTACGCATATTGCAAACGCTGACCGACACCAGCCCCCACGGCCTGTCAACAACCGCCGGATCAGGCAATAACATAATACTGTCGGCATAACTGTAACCCGACTTGTTAAGCAAGGCAATAATCTCTTCCTTCGCCTGCGGCAGGTTCGTTTCACCTTTGGCTATCAGGAGTCCGCCCTCTCCCATTACAATGTTTATGTCACAAAGGGCTTCTCCGTGCTGGGGTACCATTACAGCTGCGATTGAATCAAGCTGCTCCTGCAGGTCAGCAGGAACCTCTTTTTTCTGACATCCCGCAAGCTGAAACACACATACTAAGAGGATAAGGTAGTTTAAGGATTTCATGAAAGTTGTATTACATCTTACAAATCCAAATTTAAATATTAATCATATTCAAGTCAATAGATGAACGAATTTATTTACTTTG
>JBFYPM010000143.1:0-9141 GCA_041303295.1 Bacteroidales bacterium | reverse complement strand
ATGAAAGCGGTATTGAGGCATCATTCCTCTTCCTTGGTTTGGATGAGGCTGAAGCTGAAGATTATTATACCAACGCACAGAACCTTGTAGGTTGGAACAGCTCTGCAAACAAAATCCAGGCAATTATTACCCAGAAATGGATTGCTACTAACGGTATCACAGCCGAGCAGTCGTGGTTTGACCACACCAGGACAGGTTACCCCAGCGGTCTTCCTCTTCCCCTGAACTACAATGCCACAGCTGAAAGACCAGTGAGACTTTTCTATCCTGCAGGTGAATATTCATCCAACGGTGGTAATGTCCCGGCTCAGCCAAATGCCTTTACGGTAAAGATTTTCTGGGCGAACTAATACTTAAACAGTAACAACTATGAAAACATTAAAATATATTTTGATCCTTGTCTTTAGCCTGGGTGCCCTCAATTCCTGTTTGGTTGATGATACTGCCAGGTACGATCTTAATGATGACGGACCAAACCTTGCCGGTTTTACCGATGCAAGGACTGCCTTTTCATTTGTCTCTGATGGCAATGAATACGTCTTTACCGTCAAAATGAGACTTATCGGTCCAACATCAATGGATGTGACTGATGATATAGTAGTCACCATTGACAGTGACGTATCATCCACAGCCATCAAGAATACGCACTTCAAGCTTACACAGCCAACCATTACACTAAAGAAGTCAGATAACTATCTTGGTGTTTTGCCAATTACGATACTTACTCAAGGAATCATGGCTCCCCTGGCAACGGCTCCCAAGCTTGTTCTGAAGGTTGTAAGCGCAACAGGTGCAGAGAACGTTATCAACAACGGCAAGAAGCTGGAGATTACGCTCAACTACGGTTGCTTCTCAAACCTTGCAGGATTATATAATCTTACTATCGAAAGGGTCAGCACAACCGGCGTTCCCTCAACCATAGTCAGGGCTGATGAAGTAATCACGCAGACCGGTGTTGGTACATACAGGACAACCTACGTTGGCCACTGGGCACTTGGCGCACTTGCTCCCGGAACCCCCGGCTTCACCTTCACAGACGTCTGTAACGAGATCAATGTTCCGGAACAGAACCTTGCTGATTATTGGGCAAATATTGTTGAAGGAACAGCCATTGGCTCGGTCGATCCTCTAACGGGTAATCTCTACATCGAATACTCTGTATGTTACGCCGGAGCATGTAACTTCTACAAGTGTACTTACATCAAACAAGACTAGTCCCGTCTGACTTCATTAATATTAAAAATCAAAAATGATGAAAAATAAAATGTTATATAAGATTCTGGGACTGGCCCTTCTTGTTGTTGGCGCTGTTGCCTGCGACACAGCCAGTCAGGATGCGGAGCCGGTAATAAGTCCCGAAGGGTATTCAATTGCAACCTTCGCCAATGCAACCGGTACAACTGTGGCCGAGGGTGATACTATCATCTATAACATCACACTTGACAAGACTATCGACAGGTCTATCACTTTCAATTTCAAACAGACCGGCGGTACATGCAACGGTGATGACTACACTGTCGTCCCCGGAGTTGTTGCACCATATAAAAAGACGGCTCAACTCTATATCATCTTCCATGAGGATTATGATTTCACAGCAACCGAAACCCTCACCGGACAGATAGGAGTATTCAGCATTGCTGACAAGTATCTTGTCAACTCAGCAACTGTATTCCCCACACTGAGCGCCACAGTCACCAACTATGTCTCTGATATCGTTGATGTAGTGTTGTCATGGCACCAGGAAGTAACCGTTCAGGATATTGTTGAGGTTGAACTCACAGCAGAGGAGTATGGTAATGAATATACCTATACTGTAATCGACACCGTTGACATTGTTGTTGACGTTGCTGATGAGGTTGACTGGGATATCTTCGTTATCGATGAAGGTGGTGATCTGGTTGACATGGCTGCAACGGGAAGCAATCCCGAGGAGCTGGAGCTCAATCTGCCTGACGGTGTCTACACAATCATTACTGACCTGTGGGCAAACGGGCTGATGGGTTACTATGATATCGTAGATACAGAACTGACCATGCCTATCACCGCGGTCTTCACCCGTCAGGGCACCTCTCTGATTGATTTTGAAATAGTTCAGGATCCTTCAGAAGTCCCCACAGTGGATACCCCCGGATACGATGACAACGGTATTGGCTTCGGCGGTGTAGTCTGTGAAATTCATATTGCAGGCGGCAAGTACACAATCGTTGAATCAGACGGAACAGAGACCGGTCCTTATAAAGGCTCGATCAAGTTCCAGAGACCGCAGAACTACAAATAGTAATACTGCATTCTTAATATGAAAAGAGCCCCGTATTCCTGCGGGGCTCTTTTATTTCTATTTGATGATCCGGACAACCTCCGTTACTATCTGCCGGCAGTCCTGTTATACCTGAATCTTGCTCCTACGGCAAGTGATATCACAAGCACTACAGCCACGTATACGAACACCGGTACTGGAACCGGGTCTCCTCCTGCATAGGAGTGAAGCCCTGACAGGTAATAGTTTACACCAAAGTAGGTCATCAGAACCGAGGAGAATGCGAAGAGAGACAGGAGGTTGAACGTATAAGTCTCCTTCATCCCCGGTATCATCCGTGAATGGGTCACAAGTGTGTATACTATTATGGTGATCAGTGACCATGTCTCCTTCGGATCCCATCCCCAGTACCGTCCCCATGATTCATTTGCCCAGATGGCTCCAAGAAATGTCCCTATTGTAAGGAAATAGAGCCCGAGGGTAACCGACCTGTAGTTGATGACAGTCAGCTCATCTATGACTGCACTGATCCGGTCACGATTCCCTGAATCCACAAAAAGCATCATTATAAGCACTATCATCCCAAGTATCGCACCCAGTCCGAGGAACCCGTAACTGCCAGTGATGACTGAGACATGCAGCGTCAGCCAGTATGATCTCAACACGGGCACAAGGTTGGTAATCTCCGGATCCATGAAACTGAGGTGAGCAACCATCAGGGTCAGGCCCGCAAGTACTGAGGTCGCAGCCAGCGTGAGGAGCGACTTGCGGCTGAAGATGAATCCTGCCAGCACCGTCACCCACGAGATGAAGAGCATCGACTCATACCCGTTGCTCATCGGTGAGTGTCCTGAGATATACCACCTGACGCCGAGCCCAAGAGTATGAAACAGAAATCCTGCAGCCACCAGAGCAGTCAGCACCTTAAGCAACATCCCTGATTTATCCCGGCCCCTGATAATTACTGTGATAATGGTGAATATCATCACCAGTCCCACGGTGGCATACCAGGGAAACAATTTCTCGAATATGTTAGCCTTGTAATAGAAGAGCTCGGCCCTCACCTTTGTCTCTGACGGTAGTTCATAGCCGGCATAAGTGCGCTGGTAATGAGTCACTGCAACAAGAAATTCTTCCGGGTCAGGTCCTGTACCACCGACCTCAGTGACCTTCTGCACCCACATGGGCACAACGCTTAACACAAAGAGGGAGTCTTCGCTGCTTACATCATACCTGACGGCATCAGTGGCCATACCCCAGTGGTCTGTGCCGTCTCTGAGCGGGAAGATGCGCATGAAGTCTCCCCTTGACATCATGTAGCATATGTTCACCCGTTCATCAACCTTTATCACCTCTTTGTCGAACTTGCTGCGCTCACTCTCTGCCCTGGAATAGGCCGTTTCAACCAGGGATGAAAGTCTATACCCTCCGCCATCGCCAAAGGTCACTATATCAGAGAACGCAGCCATCTCACCCTCCATCTTAAGCAGCTGACGTAACTCGTCGTTTGACACCTTTATCAGGGGCACATTCTGCCAGTGGTAAAAATCAAGAGAGCAGCCCAGAAAGACCTGCATTGGTGTGAGTCCGTCAAAACTGTTCTCCCTGGTAACCTTACGCAGGATATCGCTGCTTATGGTGTACAGAGGCTTGGTACGCCCTTTCTGATCCTGTGCAAGCAGCTCCCCGAAACGGTCAGCATACTCCTTTTCTATGATCAGGTGCTGACCCCTTGCCGGTGCCAGTGAAATCAGGAACAATACCACCAGGGCTGCAACTGGCTTACGGTACTTTGAGTTCCAATAGCCGGCGCTGATGGTTCTGAAAGAAGATTTCCGGTTGAATATTGAAAGTATGATAAAAAGGAAAAGGAGAACGTACCCTGTATATGTCGTATACATTCCTGCCGGATCATGGTTGACAGAAAGGACGGTGCCGAGTTCGTCATTGTCATATGACGATTGGTAGAACCTGAACCCACGGTACTTAAGTATATGGTTCATGTAGATATCATACTGTAAATCAGTATTGTGATCTGCATCATTAAGGGTAACCCTGCTTTTAAATCCCGACGGGCTGTTGGAGCCCGGGTAACGTTCAATCACAAAGTCATCAAGCCTGATGCTGAATGGCAGGTTCAGGACCCTGTTACCAAAGCTGACCACTGCGGTGAGCTCCCCCACCCTTCCCTGCCAGGTTGACCGGGTCTCCCTCTCATCATCCCACAGGTAAATCTTTCTGTCGCCTCCGGATCCTGAGAGCGTACATTCGATTGCTCCTCCGGGGCCCTGGCTTTCCTGCTCCGTTCCCGGAACAATCATTCCGCTCATGGTGAGAACCTGCGGCATAATCCGGTAACCTTCAATTGTATAGACAGTTCCTCCCGAAAGAGCAATGAGTGTGTCAGGAGGATAGATCACCGTCTGCATATCCTGCATGCTCGTTGAACGGATCTCCCTTTCTGACCTGATGAAAAATGAAGCGTTGTCCCTGATTATACTAATGTCTGCATCAGTTTCAAAACCGACGGACATCTCACCGATCATGTCTGTTTCGCCCTGCGTAAGAGCTATCACCTTGCTGCTCACCATGTCAGGGGTTGTGAGGAAGGATGCCATGGGCACGCCGTCAGCCGTCTCCTTCACACTGCGTACAGCGCCGGGGATGTATCTGTCAAGGGTGATGGTCACCTCTTCATCTCCTGCCTTCAGTCTCTTTTTAAAATGGCTGTTGCGGCCTCCTGTCAGGCTTACTGCACCTGAATGGCTGATCAGCACCCGTCCCTCACTGTCAGCCAGCTCGAACGTTATGTCACTCCCCGAAGAGAAGGTTATGGATGTGGTCTCCCCCTCCCTGATATGCATCATTCCGTCATAACCGGTAAACCTTGTAATTGCAGCCCCGGCAACCATGACAATGAATGCGGTGTGAAAGAGCATAACGGTCAGCTTGCCTTTGCGGTAGAGTTTGAATGTTACAATCTGCCCCACAAGGTTTATTACCAGCAGCAGAAAAAGCAATTCAAACCAGCGGGTATTGTAAACCATTGCCCTGGCGACGTCCGGACCGAAGTCGTTTTCAATGAATGTGGCTGCAGCCATGGCCACGGCAAGCACAATAAACAGGACCCCCATCATGGCGGGTGTAAATACAAGCCTTACTATTTTCATGGAACTAATTTGTGTACAAAACTACCCCTTTTCGGATATAACATGCAATTTTTCGCGGTCAAGGATCTTTACGGTGCGCGGAGTTGACCGGATTATATTTTCATGCTCCAGTTCACCCATTATTCTGACCACGCTCTCCTTTGCCATATTTGTCATTTCTCCAAGCTCCTGCCGTGTAAGAACCATCTCATAATCATCAGAATGAAAGATTGTATCAGCAAAATAGAGAAGAGCTTCTGCAAGCCTGCCGTGCATCTTTTTCTGGGTCAGATTCAGGACTTTATGATGCATCCTGAATGCCTTGTCGCTCAGATCCTCGATGAATCCCACCGCGAATCCCGGATTCTCTGCAATAATCCTGCGAATAACGTCAAAGCTGATGAAACAGGCATGAACATGAGTTATGGCTGCCACGGAATAGACGTAGCGTGAATTTACATGTACTCCCGGTCCTGCAAGCAGAGTTGAGTGCTCTGCCAGGTTTATTATCAGATTCCTGCCAGAATATCCTTCCATGTAAACCTTGGCAAGTCCTGAAATCAGGAATATTGCATTTGAGGAGGGCGAACCCTGTTTGATGATTATCTCTGAAGGGTTGAAACTGGCCTCGTACCGGTTCTGGTTAACGATCTCGAGTTCCTCTCTGGAGAGGTTCCGGAAATTGGTCCAGCACCTGTTGCAGGCCTCACAGCTTGAAATGTGATTTTCGCTATACATAATGAACCCGATTTGGCCTCAAATGTATCCAGAGCTAAAAGAAATCTGCTCAAATTATAACATATATCATACTATATTTTGATTTTTATCAATCTCAAGCCTTGTACTTATCAATCTGTTGTGATTGAAATATCAATGAAAAACAGGGTGTTGAGAATGAGCGTCTTGTTACCTTTCAGATCAGAAAAACCTAAATGAATATCCATATGAAAAGAAGTCTTAAAATTGTTACACTGCTTGTCTCAACCGTTATGGTCATGTCATCGTGTGAGGGTCCGATGGGCCCCGTTGGCGACAACGGCCCTAAGGGTGATCAGGGCGATCCCGGGACAACGCTTGCCTGTGCTGAGTGTCATAACAGCAGCAATCCGGCGACGGCCTTCTCTGCCCAGTGGAGTGCATCAACCCATGCCACAGGCGGAAATGCTGCCTATGCCAACCGCCCCGGTTGTGTACAGTGCCATACCAGCCAGGGCTTCCTCGAGTACATAGCTGAAGGATCAGCCGCAGCTATCTCTGTGCCTGACAATCCAATGCAGATCACCTGCTACACCTGTCACAAGATTCATCAGACCTACACCGAAGGAGACTGGGCGCTTACCAAGCCCGGTGCACAGACACTGGATGTCAAGTACGCAGGTGCTGATGTAATCTGGGATAAAGGGACCAGTAATCAGTGTGCCTTCTGCCATCAGTCGCGCCCAGTGTCACCTGCCCCCGTAGCTAACGGTGACGACTTTGCCATTGCCAGCTCTCGTATAGGTCCGCATCACGGACCGAATGCCAACCTGATCCTTGGGAAGACCCCGTTTGAAATTCCGGGCGCTGCCGTTCCGACAACAAACCCGCACTCCACAGCCAAGGGTTGTGTCACCTGCCACATGTCAGTACCGTACGGCTATCAGGCCGGTGGCCATAACATGGCATTAAAATATGATTCTCACGGAACTGAGACGAGGCTTTTAACAGGCTGTACACAATGTCATGAGATTGGCACCAGCCCATACACCGCTTTCAATAACAAGATAACCGAGTTGCAGGAAGATGTGGAAGAGAAGCTTGACGATCTTGAATCTCAGCTTATCGCTGCCGGGATTTACAATGCTGCTACCGGACTTGCCAAAACAGGTACATTCAAGGCGAATGCAGTGCTTGCTTATCTGAACTACAACACAATCAAGGAAGACCGCAGTCTGGGACTGCACAACCCCGGATACATCAAGGTGCTGCTTGACAACTCAATCTCAGCCATGACAACCCTGGGGTATTCTGTTCCCGGGAAGTAAGAGATGAAAAAACTCCACAAAAAAAAGCTGCCTCGACGGGCAGCTTTTTTTGTGTTACAAGGTCCTAATTAGCAAGTGTCTTCATGTAGTTGACCATATTCCAGATCTCAGTGTCAGGAATTTTTTTATCGTAAGCAGGCATCTCACCCCTTCCGAATTTTGTCTGGTAAAACATCTCACCAGCGGTATAGGCTTGAAAGTCAGCACCTGAAAAGTCGCCTGGGAATGTCTTGCACATCCTGCCTTTAGGACCGTCACCGAGGCCGGTCTTACCGTGGCATGACGCACAGTTCTTGGTAAAAGCCAACTGGCCTGCCTTAACGGATGCATCATCAGAAGCAACGGGATTAGCCATCTTCTTGTACTCAGCGGGAATAACCCAGGGCTCACCCTTCTTCTGCTGAGCATTGGCAGTGACTGACATGAATGCAAATGCAGCTGTCATAGATATCACAGAAAAAACTTTAAATGATCTTTTCATAAAACTTATTTTTAATTTAACTCGTATTAATGACTCTCCTGCCAGCCGGTAACGATGCTCCTGAAATTGCTCAGGGGCGACTTGCCCATTGTGCTGACATAGATATGAATAAACAAAAATATAACTACCAGAAAACCAAGGATGACATGGAACTGGTCTGTCAGGAAGATACCGCTGAATCCCAGGAATTTTTTCAGAATAAATTCAGGGAACATAAGCGCCCATCCCGTAACAAATAGCATTGGAATGGCAAAATACATTACTCCGACGTATGACACCTGCTGCAGCGGGTTGAACTTGCGGTCACTGGTGACCGGGAACGGTGCCTCATCGCCCTTGAAATAGCCATAAGCATAATAGTATCCCTGTTTCCGGAGCCTCTCTACCAGGCCTTTCAGGCTGATAAGATAGTTTTTGCCATTGGGCGTGAACAGGTTCCCGAAAAGAAATGCTGTGTAGCTTATTGTTAAAAGGACTCCGCATACATTGTGGATCGCTACCGCTCTCTGAAACTTAACCACCAGGGCATTGTCAGGATCGGAATAGAGCATGCTGAATCCTGTCACAATAAGGAACAGGCACAGTACAGCATTGGAAAAGTGCCATAGTCTTACCCAGACAGGATAGTGATAGAAGTTCTTACTCATTAATGTGCTGCTTAGGTTTAATAATGATCCTGAAAAATGTGTGCAGAAGTGCGCCTGCAAGAGTCATGCCAATTATCAGGAGACCCGTGAAGGATATGAATTTGCTGCGGTTGGCGCCGATCACATATGAGTCATTTCTGAGCATCACCCCGTTTACAAAACCCTTCTCATCGCGTCTCTCCATTGCAGCGTATTTGTACAGCGTGCCCATCAGGATTGAGTTCTGGCTGTGACAGTCGGCACACCCCCTGACAGCACTGTCGGCAGGCATAACCTCATGCGCCACAAGAACGCTGTCGGTCATTCGGGTGTGACAGTCGATGCACCTCACAGCCTCAAGGTGGCGGTCAACATCGGGAAGCCACTCATGCTTCGGAAGTACGAACTCCACATTTTCATCATTGATCAGACCCATTACCTGGGCATTGCTGTGACAGCGAAGACACATCTCATTAGAGTGAAGTATATAATCTCGCCCCCCCTTGGTCTGACGGGCCAGGGGATTGTAGTAATGCGGGTCATGACAGTTCCAGCAGGTGATGAGACCTTCCGTGGCAGTGTAGTGTACACTTTTCTGGTATTC
>JBFYPM010000142.1:0-10707 GCA_041303295.1 Bacteroidales bacterium | reverse complement strand
CGCAAAGAATCATTCAATGGCAAGAAGGTCGCCGTCTCCGGCTTCGGAAATGTGGCATGGGGTGCCGTTATCAAGGCAACCGAACTTGGCGCTACCGTAGTGACCATCTCCGGTCCTGACGGCTATATCTTTGATCCGAAGGGAATAAGTGGTGAAAAGATCAACTTTTTGCTTAAGCTTCGCGCATCGAACCAGGATATCGTTGAGCCTTATGCAACCGAGTTCAAGGAAGCAACATTCCATAAGGGCAAGAGGCCCTGGGAAGCCAAGGTTGACATTGCTCTGCCATGTGCTACACAGAATGAACTTGGCAAGGAAGATGCGATGCATCTCGTAGCCAACGGTACCATATGTGTATGTGAAGGAGCCAACATGCCATGTACTCCGGAAGCCATCGAGGTCATCCAGAAGGCTAAACTGCTCTTCGCTCCCGGCAAGGCTGCCAACGCAGGCGGTGTTGCAACATCAGGACTTGAAATGACTCAGAACTCGATGAAGCTTAACTGGAGCAGGGAAGAGGTTGATCAGAAACTGCATTCGATCATGGTCAACATCCATGAGGCATGTGTCAAGCACGGCACAGGCAAGGACGGTTACGTCGACTATGTCAGAGGTGCTAACATTGCCGGCTTCCTGAAGGTTGCCAATGCAATGCTTGACCAGGGTGTCGTATAAGCATACACGTGCAATTATATAATCATGACAGAGACGCTGCTGAATGCAACGTCTCTGTTTGTTTTATAAGCTCTTCCTGTCAGTATCAGGTCAGCTGCGCATCCGGTAAACACTTCCGGGGTAAGGTGTGATCAGGCCGGCCAGCTCCATCTGGAGCAATACAGTCGAAAGTTTGTAAACGGGTAATTCCAGCACTCTCGCCAGCGCATCCATGGTCAGACCTCCCTCAGTCTTCAGGGCTTCACAAATTTTCCTTTCATTGTCGGTCATTCCGGTGAAGAGCGTCTTCTGCACCGGTGCGGCGAGTGTTGCTGGCTTCCACCCAAGGAAATATTCAATGTCGTCGCACTTCTCAACCAAAAATGCCTTATTGCACCTGATCAGTGCATTGCAACCCGCTGACCACTCGTCGCCCGGACGTCCGGGAACAGCCATAACGTCACGGTTATATGAGGCCGCAATATCTGCCGTGATGAGTGCTCCTCCCTTTATTCCCGACTCTACTATCAGAGTTGCGTCGGAGATGCCGGCTATGATGCGGTTGCGCCTGATGAAGTTGTTCCGCTCCGGCAGTGTGGTCGACGAAAAGTCTGTGAGTTGCCCCCCTTTGGCCAGCATCGCCCGTGCCACGCCGGCATGCACCGACGGATAGATGGTCTTCAGTCCGTGACCCAGAACGGCAATTGTGGGCAGTCCTGCCTCAATCGCTGCCTTGTGTGCGCAGATGTCAATCCCGTAAGCGAGTCCGCTGATGATGAGCAGCCCCGGAAAGTGTTCCGCCAGCCCTGCCACGATCTTCTGGCACAGCTCCCGCCCGTGCTGGGTGGCATGACGGGTGCCAACTATACTCAGAATCATCTGAGCATCGAGGTCTGCCTTACCCCTGAAATAGAAGGTCACTGGTGAGTCCTCACACTGACGGAGACGCAGAGGGTAGTTATCATCGAGGTAGAAGAAGACTTTAATGGCGTTTTGCTCCACAAACAGCGCCTCTTTCTCCGCAGCGTCAAGATATTCATGCCCTGCAACGGCTTTTGCCAAAGCCTCACCCACGCCGGGTATCTTCGTCAGGCTGCGGTATGACTCGTTAAAGACGGCCTCCACACTGCCGGCATACGACACAAGCTTGCGGGCGGTGATGTCACCTACGCCCGGAATCATGCCAAGGGCGAGCTTGTGCACAAGTTGTGTTGTTGACATTTCGAAATAATGTTAGCGAGACACATTAAAGGTACGAAGAAAGAGGCAATAGTCAATAGGCAGTAGGCAGTAGCGGAAAAAAATATGAATGATTGCTGGTTGACGTTTAGGCGAACCCCACTAATGCCTATTGCCTACTGCCTACTGCCTGAAAAAAAACTATTTTTGTGCCATGCATATCATTGACACCCATAATCACATTTACCTGCCGGAGTTTGACGGGGACCGGGATGAAGTGATCAGCAGATCACTGGCAGCCGGGGTGCGCACCATCATGATGCCGAATATTGATTCAACATCAGTCGGCCCGATGCTCACTATTGAAGAGCAGTATCCCGGCGTCTGTCTCCCAATGATGGGACTGCATCCTACATCTGTAAAGAGAAATTTCCGGGATGAACTGGAGCTTGTGGAGGCCAGTCTCAGGAAACATAAATACTATGGTATAGGGGAGACCGGCATCGACCTGTACTGGGACAAGACCTTTATCAATGAACAGAAAGTCTCTTTCAGGCGTCATCTGGAACTTGCCGGGGATTATCATCTCCCGGTTGTAATACATGCACGGGAGTCGCTTGATGTTATCATCAGCGAGATCGAATCCTTCGGCGTCGGTCGCGTAACAGGTATCTTCCATGCCTTTCCGGGCAGTGCGGCCGATGCGCGGAAGGTTACGGAGATGGGTTTCCTGATCGGTATCGGCGGGGTGGTGACCTTCCGTAACGGGCGCCAGCATGAGGCCGCCATTGAGGCCGGCATAAACAATATTGTCCTTGAGACTGACGCTCCTTACCTGGCGCCCGTGCCTCACCGGGGCAAGCGCAATGAACCCAGCTACCTGACACTGGTGACGGAGAGGCTGTCAGAGGTCCTGGCCATCTCCCCTGCCGAGATAGCCGACAGGACCACCTCAAATGCAAAAAGACTTTTCAACCTTTGAGAGATGGAAAAAAAGACCTCGATACTAATCATATATACCGGTGGCACCATTGGTATGGTCAATGATCCGGTGACAGGTACTCTTGTGCCGATAGACTTCAGGCATATCTCGGACCAGGTGCCAGAGCTGCGGCGGTTCGGTTTTAACCTTGAGTCTGTCACCTTTGATCCCGTGATCGACTCCTCAGATGTCAGTCCCGGAACGTGGGTCCGGATAGCGGAGAGCATAGCCGACGGATATGACCAGTTTGACGGTTTTGTGGTTCTGCACGGTACAGACACCATGGCTTACTCAGCCTCGGCGCTCAGCTTCATGTTGTCAGGTCTGGAGAAGCCGGTGATTTTCACCGGGGCACAACTGCCCATAGGCGTTCTGCGTACTGATGGCAAGGAGAATCTGATCACTGCCATTGAGATAGCCGCCGCGCGTGAAGACGGGATGGCAGTTGTACCAGAAGTATGTATCTATTTCGAGAACAAGCTTTTGCGAGGCAACAGGACTATCAAGTACAGTGCTGAACATTTCAACGCATTCGTTTCTCCCAACCTGCCGCCGTTAGCCGAAGCAGGAATACAGATCCGATACAAAAGGAATATCATCAGGTATCCTACTGTCAGACGACACCTCGAGGTCTCGGGAAACTTCGACACAAGGGTGGCCGTTTTGAGACTATTCCCGGGAATCACCAGGGAGACTGTCCATGCTATCATGTTCACCGCGGGGGTGAGAGGACTAATCCTTGAGACCTACGGCACAGGCAATGCTCCCACCCTCGGCTGGTTCCTTGATGAGCTCCAGGATTTTATTGGCGGTGGTGGCATAGTTCTTAATGTGTCGCAATGCCAGGCCGGCAGTGTGGAGATGGGATTGTATGAGACCTCGGCGGGATTGAGAAGCGCTGGTGTAATCAGCGGCAGAGACATCACCACCGAGGCTGCCGTGACAAAGATGATGAAGCTGTTGGGCAGCAGGCTGCCGGCTGACAGGATAAGTGCTATGCTTGCAAAGCCTCTCTTCGGTGAAATGAGCTGAAGCCGCTGCCGAGAAGAAAATTTTTGTAAATTGCGCCGTTTTTGGAGAGATGCAAGAGTGGTTTAATTGGCACGCCTGGAAAGCGTGTGTACCTCAAAAGGGTACCGGGGGTTCGAATCCCCCTCTCTCCGCAAAGCATGACTGATCCCGCTGAAGGCGGGATTATTTATTTTTTCGACTTCGCCCTGAAAGCTTGCTTTCAAAAGCGAAGGAGAGAAAATAAATAAGACCTGAAAGGTCAGTCATGCTTTGCAGGTCTCCTAAAAGGGATCACCGAAGGTAATCCCCGGTGCCATGTACATGAGAGTGATGTGGTCTGCAGGCTCCCCTCCAGGGGATCTCCGGTGAAGCCGGTAATCTGAGGAATCGCCGCCGAATAGACTAATGCACGGGCCAAGCAACCCAACATCCTTCAACTAATCCATGCAACCGGAGGGTAATCCCTCTATTCCGAATTTTAAAATTCTCTCCCCGTTGCGCGCTTTCCAATTTTTTTTATTTTTGTCCTAATATTCCAATAATAATCTGACATGATGAAAAGAGTTCTTGTATTTATGGCATTTGCAGCTCTGCTTCTTATCGGCACAGCACAGACTTCACAGGCACAGACAGACCAGGCTGCAGCAACAACAGCAACAACACAGCAACTTTCAGCACAAACACAGGGCACTACCCCCGTTGAAACCGAAAAGGTCCTCCACAAGGAGATCAAAAGGCTCTTCATCGAGGGCGGCGCAGGATTTATGGGCGTCATTCTCCTCTGCCTTATCCTGGGCCTTGCCATAGCCATCGAGAGAATTATCTACCTCAACCTGGCTACAACAAACACCGAGAAGCTCCTGGCAAAAATTGACAAAGCCCTCAGGGAAGAAGGCATTGACGCTGCCAAGGAAATTTGCCGCAATACCCGCGGTCCGGTGGCAAGCATATTCTACCAGGGCCTCGACAGAGCCCATGAAGGTGTTGAAATGGCGGAGAAATCCGTTGTAGCCTATGGCGGTGTGCAAACAGGCCTCCTCGAGAAAAACCTCTCATGGATCTCCCTCTTTATCGCACTCGCCCCCATGCTCGGCTTCCTCGGAACAGTCATCGGGATGATCGCAGCCTTTGACGCCATTGAACAGGCAGGAACAGTTTCTGCAACAATCGTCGCCGGCGGTATCAAGGTCGCCCTTATAACCACCGTCTTCGGCCTCGTTGTCGCAATCATTCTGCAGGTCTTCTATAATTACCTGCTCTCAAAAATTGACAGCATATCAAACCAGATGGAAGATTCATCCATCACACTCATCGACATGCTGGCTAAATACAATCAAAAATAACCGGTTATGTCCGAAAAAATCACAAAGCTGACATCGATCCTGCTGTGGGTGCTGATGGGCCTCACAGTGCTCTTCGCCATACTGTTCTACGTGGGCGGTGTGGTGCCGGGCACAGACGGAACAAGATATGAGGAGCCGAAGATAACCAACTCTTTCATCGTATTTGCTTATATTCTTCTGGCCATTACCGTACTGGTAATGATCTTCTTCGCTCTGAGAAACGTAGTGCTCAACCCGAAAGGACTGAAGCTGGCACTCATTGCACTTGGACTGGGAGCCGTTCTGGTCGGACTGGCAGCCCTGCTGGCTGATAATACCGTCCTTAATCTTCCGCACTACAAGGGTAGCGACAATGTACCCAGGACACTCTTCTGGACCGATGTGGGTCTCTATGTAGCCTATTTCCTTCTCGCAGGAGCATTTCTGGCAATCATCTACTCAGTCATATCGAAGTATTTTAGAAAATAACAGAACCTTCCGCCAGCGGCGGAGATAAATAATCACCAAATGTCAAGAAGGTCAATACCGGAAATAAATGCAGGCTCAATGGCTGACATTGCATTCCTCCTTCTTATTTTCTTCCTGGCTGCCACCACGATGGACTCGGACACGGGACTGATGCGTCAGTTGCCCGCCATACCCGACCCCAACGTCCCGCAGGATATGAATAAGATCAACGACAGGAACATCCTCGAGGTGAAGGTCAACAAGGACAACCTCCTGCTGGTTGAGGGTCAGCTGACAGAGTTCAGCCAGTTGAGGGAGATAGCCCATAACTTCATCCTTAACGCCAATGATTCACCAAACATGCCAGAAAAAGAGGTGGTAAACATACCCTACTTCGGCAATGTGGCTGTGACCAAGGCGGTCATCTCACTGCAAAATGACATCGGCACAAAATACGGTGTCTATATTGCTGTACAGAATGAGCTGATAGCGGCAAGGACAAAACTGCGCGACGACCTCGCCAGGCAGGAGTTTGGCATACCATATGAAAAACTCGATGAGGACCGCAAGGGAGCCGTTGACGATTTCTTCCAGGTGCCCATCTCAGAAGCTGAACCTAAAAGGATAGGAGGAGAAAACTAACATGGCAAGGTTCGTTAAGACAGGCAAAAAATCAGTCAAGGCAATAAGTACTTCATCCCTGCCTGACATAGTCTTCATGATACTCTTCTTTTTCATGGCCGTCACCACGATGCGTGAGACAGACGTCATGGTCACCGTCCGCATCCCTGATGCCACCGAAGGCAAGATCCTCGAGAAAAAATCGCTCGCCAGCTTTGTCTACATCGGTGAACCCCTGGAAGCATTTCAGGCACTGTACGGGACAGAGCCGAAGATACAGCTCAATGACACCTTCAGGGAGATAGCTGACATCCAGGATTTCATAGCGCAGGAACGCGAACAACTCAATGAGGCTGACAAAACCAAGATGCTCGTGGTACTCAAGATCGACAGGGATACCCGCATGGGTGTTGTCACAGACGTGAAACAGGCCCTGAGGCGTGCCAGCGCACTGAAAATCATGTACGCAAACACCAACGTTGATCAGATCATGCTCCAGTAACAAATGCCGGATAATAAACTGATGCAGAGCCGCTGAATCCAGCGGCTCTGTTCATTTATCTATGACCTCAGTCATGGTAAAATGAAATCGACGCCCATTGTGAGCGTCGATATACTCGTGATCCCGGGGCGACTCGAACGCCCAACCAACAGAACCGGAATCTGTCATTCTATCCATTGAACTACGGGACCGGTCAGGATGCAAAAGTAACCCGACGGCAGCACTTTTCAAAACTTAATCCGGCAAATCGGCGACACCACCATCCGCAGAAGGCTGTTTTTACCAAAGTTTTTCTAATTTCGCAGACCATAAGTGCATAACAAAGAGCGAACATGAAGGACTATAATTTTGGCGGGATAGAAAAGAGATGGCAGGAGTACTGGGAGAAGAACAAAACCTTCAGGACTGAGGATGACTTCTCCAATCCGAACAAGTACTATATCCTTGACATGTTCCCCTATCCCTCGGGCGCCGGCCTTCATGTGGGCCACCCCGAGGGTTACACCGCTACAGACATCATGGCCCGCTACAAGCGCATGAAGGGCTTTAACGTCCTCCACCCGATGGGATGGGATGCCTTCGGCCTGCCGGCAGAACAGTATGCCATACAGACGGGTACACACCCTGCCGTTACAACAAACAAAAACTGCGACACCTTCCGCCGCCAGATTAAAGAGCTGGGACTGAGTTATGACTGGGACCGCGAGATTAACACTACCGACCCCGGTTACTTCAGGTGGACCCAGTGGATCTTCCTGAAGCTGTACAACACCTGGTATGACCAAACCACTGAACGGGGACGCGATATCACCGAACTCCCCATCCCGATTGACGTGATTAAAGCTGGCGATGAAGCCAGAAACAAGTATATCGACTCGAAGAGACTTGCCTATTATGATGACGCGCAGATATGGTACTGCCCTTCATGTCGCATCGTCTGCGCCAATGAGGAGGTCCTGACCGACGGCTCGCATGAGAAGTGCGGGAACAAGGTGGTCCGCAGAAACCTTAAGCAGTGGATGCTGCGTATACCCTATTACGCCGAAAGGCTCCTCAGCGGTCTTGAGAAGCTCGACTGGCCAGAAGGCATCAAAGAGATGCAGCGCAACTGGATAGGCCGCTCCACGGGCGCGGAGGTGGATTTCAGGGTGGATGGACATGAGGATATCATTACAGTATATACAACACGCCCTGACACACTCTTCGGAGCCACATACATGGTGCTCTCACCGGAACATCCGATGGTCGCCAGCCTCACCAGCCCCGATCAGAAACAGAAGGTTGAGGAGTACATAGCCTCAGCCTCCCTGAAGTCTGACCTTGACCGTACCGACCTGGCTAAAGATAAAAGCGGCGTCTTCACCGGATCATGGGCCATCAACCCCGTCAATAACAAGAAGATTCCAGTGTGGGTGGCCGACTATGTTCTTATGGGGTATGGCACAGGAGCCATTATGGCCGTCCCGGCACACGATGAACGCGACTTCGAGTTTGCACTGAAGTTCGGTATTGACATTATCTGCATCCTCTCCCCCGCCGTAGATGACACGGAGCAGAAGAACCGGATCATCTCCGGTAAGGAATGCTGGAGCGGAGACGGCATCTATATCAACTCCTCCGACAGCGAACGCGGGATAACCCTTGACGGACTCAATGTAGAAGAGGGCATAGCAACAATCACCAGGTGGATTGAGCAGAGAAACATAGGTATTCATCGTGTCAACTACAAGCTGCGCGACTGGCTCTTCAGCAGGCAGCGATACTGGGGTGAGCCCTTCCCTGTGATCCACTGGGAAGACGGCCGGATAACACTTGTGGATGAGAACGATCTTCCACTCACCCTCCCTGAGCTCGAGGTATATGAGCCCGGCGAAAACGGCGAGTCGCCACTGTCAAACGCAACCGACTGGTTGTATGTCACTGACAGCGATGGACGCCGCGGTAAGCGTGAGACCAACACAATGCCGCAGTGGGCAGGCTCATGCTGGTACTACCTGAGATTCATAGACCCGAAGAACGACATTGAGATATTTGACAGGGCAAAGGAGAAATACTGGATGCCTGTTGACCTCTATGTAGGAGGAGCCGAACATGCCGTGCTGCACCTCCTCTACAGCCGCTTCTGGCACAAGGTGCTCCATGACCTGGGTATTGTCTCCACTGACGAACCCTTCATGAAGCTCTTCAACCAGGGAATGATACTTGCCTTTGCCTATGAAACGGCAACGGGAGCAAAGGTGGCATCAGACCAGGTCTCTGAGAAAGACGGGCGATTCATCATCACTGAGACAGGCGAAGAGGTAAAACAGATCGTTGCCAAGATGTCAAAGAGCCTCAAGAATGTAATCAACCCTGATGACGTGGTGAAAAGCTACGGCGCTGATACACTTCGCCTCTTCGAAATGTTCCTCGGACCGCTTGACGCAACAAAACCCTGGGACGAAAAAGGAATAAAAGGACCGTACAACTTCCTGGCAAGGGTATACCGCCTTATTGCAAACAGTGAAAACATTACCGAAGGCGAAGAAGACAATGAGATACTGAGGGTACTGCACAAGACAATAAAAAAAGTGACTGAAGATATTGAGGCTCTTCGCTTCAACACTGCCATCTCGGCAATGATGATCTTCCTTAATGCAGCCATCAAAAAGGAGAAGATCACCCGTGACACAGCATCGGTCTTCATCAAACTCCTCTCTCCCTTTGCTCCTCACCTGGGTGAGGAACTCTGGCAGCTGACAGGTCACGCCGGAACAATTGCCTTTGAAACATGGCCCATAACTGAGGATAAGTACCTCACAGAAGATATTTTTGAATGCCCGGTATCAGTCAACGGTAAGATGAGGTTCAAGATTGAACTGACTGTCAACCTGCCCCATGATGAGGTCAAGAAGATTATCCTTGCAGATGAGCGTGCCCAAAAGTGGATCGGCACGGCCACCCCGAAAGTAATAATAGTTCCTAACCGCATAGTAAATATTGTTGTATGAGAATACCGGTTACAGGACTCGCGCTCTCAGCAGTCATAGTGATCACCTCGCTCGCCTGCTCAAGATCAAACACCGCTGAAACCGCGCTTAAGGCAAAACAATCCGACAGTGCCGCCGTTACTGCTTCGGCATCGGGTATCGCATCAGCATCTGGCACCGCTGCAACGGTAACGGATTCTGAAGCAGTATCGGGCTTTGCTGATACAGATACTTCAGCAATATCAAGCTCCTCTTCTTCCAAACTAACAGCATCTGGCAGTGCAGATAACCTCTTCGGTATCCCGGTGGACTCATATAATATTGTTACAGGAAAAGTTAAGAGGAACCAGTTCATCTCCACAATCCTTTCGGCCAATGGTGTGCCATGGGATACTATAGAGACGCTCCTCCGCGAGAACAGGGAGACCTTTGACCCGCGAAGAGTCCGTACCGGAAGCACTTATTCCGTTCTGCTGACCAAGGACACCCTCAGCCGGCCTGACTATTTCATCTACACCCACGATCCAAAGGTATCATATGTCTTCTCCCTGAAGGACACCCTGGCCATCTACCGCTATGATGCGGAGATAAAGCGGACGCTCAGGTACTCATCCGGGACAATCACCACTTCGTTGTGGGAGGCGGCAACAGAAAATAATCTGAATCCGAACCTCTCTGCCGAGCTGTCAGAGATCTATGCCTGGACCATTGACTTCTTTGGTCTGCAAAAGGGCGACAGGTTCAAGGTGATCTATGAGGAGGAGTTCATAGGCGAAGAATCCGTAGGTATAAGAAGGGTTCATGCGGCTCTCTTTGAGCATGCCGGCAATCCCATTTTTGCAATCCCTTACATCCAGGATAGTACGATGTCATTTTATGACACCACAGGCGCCAGCCTGCGGAAGGCATTTCTCAAGGCTCCGCTGCGCTATTCACGTATCAGTTCCCGCTTCTCCGGTGCAAGGTACCACCCGGTCCTGAAGATTGTCAGGCCACATC
>JBFYPM010000141.1:0-5990 GCA_041303295.1 Bacteroidales bacterium | reverse complement strand
TTGGCAAGATGAAAACCGATGAACCCGGCCGTGCCGGTGATAAGGAACTTGGACATGTTTGGGCTAAGGATTAATTGTCTGAAGGTCTTAGGTCCAAAGGTCTAAAGGTCTTGACTTTTATTTCAATATACCCTAATTTTAGGGTGTGAAAGTTGAACCTCAACAATGTATGCCATGAAATCAAAATTCCTGACACTTGACTGGAAAGATTTTTCCAGGGGACTGCTGATCGCATTCCTTGCAGCTGTTATAACAGGAGTAATCAACCTCCTTGATACCGGAGCCGCCTTCAACTGGGAGACACTCAGACCGGTACTCATCACAGGCATCTCTGCCGCACTGTCTTACCTCCTGAAATGCCTGATGACAAATTCAAATGACGTTATGTTTAAACGTGAACCACAGACAGCATAAGGGCTAAAGTGCCTGGCTGCTGCCCGATATCTCTCTTTTTGCCCAGGCGATGTAGTCCCTGAGACCTGCTTCTATGGCCACCACCGGTGAATACCCGAATGCCTCCCTGGCCATGGAAATGTCAGCAAGACTGTGCATGACATCCCCGGGTCGCTTCCCGATGTATTCCACCCGTGATGAACCTTCACCATACTTCAGAATAAGCTGCACCAGCCTGTTGACAGTAATCCGCGTGCCGGATGCAATATTGAAGGCTCCGCTGATGCCGGTGCTCTCAGCAGCCTGCAGGTTGGCCCTGACAACATCTGCCACATGCACGAAATCACGCGTCTGCTCACCGTCGCCGTAGATGTAAACAGGCTCCCCCCTAAGCATCCTGAAGACAAAAATCGGAATGGCATTGCCATAAGCATCAAACCGCTGGTTGGGACCGTAGACATTGAAGTACCGCAGGCAGATCACCTCCATGGAATAGAGTTTTGCATAGACCAGGCTGAGCTTCTCCTCACAGAGCTTTGTACAGCCATACGGTGAGTCGGGCTCAACGGGATGATCCTCCCTGATGGGCAGCGTCTTCAGCTCTCCGAAGATGCCCGCCGATGACGAGGTTATGATCTTCCTGACACCATGCTTCCTGGCTGCCTCAAGCAGGTTCAGGGTGCCGATAACATTCACCGAAGCGTCTGTCACAGAGTCCTCTATTGACCTCTTATTGCCAACAGAAGCGGCCAGGTGAAAGATGACATCGTTACCCTCAACTGCCTCCTCCACTGCCTCCGGGTCCCTGATATCCTCCTCAAGAAGCCTCACCGAAGGGAACGGATCGAGGTTAGTGCGATAGCCTGACGACAGGTTATCAAGAACGGTAACATCGTTTCCCCTGCGGACCAGCTCTCCGACAATGTTTGATCCGATAAAACCGGCACCGCCGGTAACAAGTATCCTGGTATTCTTCATTATGGCAGTTCAGAGAATATAATGTGTAAAGCCACGGGGTTAACCCGGACTCACGTGTATAAGGCTTTCTTCCTGTTAATGTTTGTTATCCTATATCCCGAAGTTGCCGGTATCGATCCATTTCATGTCGAGGATCGACCAGAAGTCGAGAGCCAGTCCGTTGAGGACGTAGTCATATGGGATCCAGCCGTAGCCGTTATCGCCCCAGTTTTTCCCCCATGAGTTGCGGATCAGCAATGCACCCTGAGTGGTCGTTTTGCATTTCAGGTTTGTGATAATGCGCTCATCATCATAGCCTGCAGCCATTACTGCATGGCCCCACTGGGAACTCTCTCCCTTGCAGGGGTATGGGATGTCGCCAGCAATCTCGGTATCTTCAAACGACTGGAACCCCCAGAAACCGAACATGGCAGGAATGCCTGCCGCAAGATAACCCTTGACCGAAGTGAGTACCTCCGTGGCCGGTATCTCTGACCCCTGCGGGTCATGACAGAAGTACTTAAGGGTGGAGTAATTCTCGGCGAGGGCATAGACGAAGCCTGACGGCTCATTGTCGAAGTCCTTAACCTTGTAGGGCCAGTACTTTTCATCAGGCACACCACACAGTGCAAGCGCTCCCATAGTCTCACGGAGCCAGGCGCCGGTGTCACCCTTGACCTGCATCAGGTTCCGGGTGGTCTTGTAAAGGAAAAGTCGTGAAGCATCAATATGTTTGCCGAAAGCTCTTCGTTCAAAATACTCAACGATGCCTGCTGCGGCATGAGCAGTACAACTTCCAAGGTCAAGCTGGTTTTCAACAGGGCTGCACCATTCTCTCAAATCAAACTGTACTGCGGTCTTGCGTTCTTGCAGTCTTGCAGTCAGGGAGGGAAATTTCAGCTTCTTGTTGAAGGAGGTTATCTGCCTGCTGGCAGGGGTGTAGTCACGCAGGTCGGGCTGCGGGGCGAGCCAGCCGGTGCCAACCTTGTGCGGCACTCCGCTGACCCATATCTTACGGTTGAGAACCCTGTTCTTCATTGCACAACCTCCTTCAAAACAGTGCCTGAAGGAGTTTCGAGTATCTCGAACAGCCGGAAGGGCGTTGGCTGGTCCGGAGCCGGTTTTTCCTGCGGTCCGGGACGATTCAGGGTCTGGGCCGCATAGGCGCTCTTGGAGAGAATGTCTGCAAAAGCAGCCATACTCTCTGGCAGCTGTGAGTCGGTGACCACACCATAAGACTCAAGGGCGCTGTTTTTAAATGTCGCCTTCAGCTCACCTGACCCCAGCCCGGCCTTGACGACAAGAAACTGAGGGGTGGCGAGATCAGGCAGATAAACGATTGTAGTCCTGACAGGGTTATTCTGTTCTGCCACGTATTCAACAAGCAGAAAGGGCTTGAGAGTGTAGAAGCGGAGACCGGTCTCTGTCTTCAGCTCCGCGTCAGAGTAGACTTTTACCGTGGCACAGCCTGAAAAGGCAACGCATGCCACAACGAGTGCTGCGAAAACAATTGACTTTTTCATAATTAGTAATGTTGATCAGACATTACTAATTTAGGAAATTGAGCAATACAAGTCAAGTTTTTTTAGTCTAAAGGTCTAAAGTCATCAAGTCGAAAGGAGGGGGTTATCCTATTTTGAGGTAGGTGATGCCCTCGAGGTCGGATTTATTGAAGACGCCGCGTCCGTCGATCAGGAGAGGTGTTTTCATCAATGATCTCACCTTCTGCCAGTCGGGCATACGGAACTCCTGCCATTCGGTAACATGGAAGAGAACATCGGCATCTTTCAGTGTATCATAGATATCAATTGCATAATCAATACTATTGCCCAGTCGTTTCCGGGCTTCCTCAATGGCCACCGGGTCATACGCCCTGACGGTGCAACCTGCCTCAAGCAGCTGGCTGATGAGTGTCAGTGCGGGCGCCTCGCGCATATCATCGGTGCCCGGCTTATATGAGAGTCCCCAGATGGCTGCCTTCCTGCCCCTTACATTGCCGTTACAATGATTGCTGAACTTTGTGAACAACAACTTCTTCTGCCTTTCATTTACGGCCTCAACCGACTCAAGCAGAGTAAGCGGCGCACCGTGATCCTTGCCTGTTCTGACCAGTGCCTTGACATCCTTTGGAAAGCATGACCCGCCATAACCCGCCCCCGGGTAAAGGAACTTGTTACCTATCCTGTTATCCGAACCGATACCCTTACGCACCATTGTCACATCTGCACCTACCTTTTCGCACAGGTTGGCAATCTCGTTCATGAAGCTGATACGTGTTGCCAGCATGGCGTTTGCTGCATACTTGGTCATCTCGGCTGAGGGGATATCCATGAAGATGACGCGGAAATTATTCAGCATCATGGGAGAGTAGAGGTGGGTCATCAATGCCTTTGCCCTTTCACTTTCTATTCCCACCACGACCCTGTCGGGCTTCATGAAGTCGTCTATGGCAGCCCCCTCTTTAAGGAACTCAGGGTTAGAGGCAACGTCAAAGTCTATGCTCCTGTTTCTTTTGACAAGCTCGTTCTCAATGGCAGACCTGACAAGCTTCGAGGACCCTACGGGAACAGTGCTCTTTGTAACAACGAGAAGGTACTTTTCAATGTTCTGGCCGATCTTTTTCGCGACGTCCAATACATAGCTGAGGTCAGCAGAGCCGTCTTCACCGGGAGGAGTACCCACGGCAATGAACAGTATCTCCACATCACCGAGCTTAAGGGTCAGGTCGGTGGAGAAGTGAAGTCTGCCGGCCTTCACATTGCGGTGTACCAGGTCGTCAAGACCGGGTTCATAGATCGGGATGACCCCGTTCTTCAGCTTTTCTATCTTCTCGCTGTTGGTGTCAACACAGCAGACGTTTGCTCCCATTTCGGCGAAGCAGGCGCCGCTAACTAATCCAACATATCCGGTGCCAACTATTGAAATATTCATGATCTAATGGTTTGAGGTCTAAAGGTCTAAAGGTCTGAGGTCTGAAGGTCCGGGAAGGAGCTTACAAATGATGTCGATTATGCGTTCGGCGGTGTGGCCGTCCCAGAGGGGGGGAATGGAGCCTTTCTTCCATTGCCCGGAGAGCAACTTTTTCATGGCAGGAGCAATGGCATCCGGATTTGTGCCAAGAAGTTCGTTGGTCCCCATTGTAACGGTCTCGGGTCGCTCAGTGCTGTCGCGAAGGGTCATACAGGGCACTCCCATAACAGTAGTCTCTTCTGTGATTCCGCCAGAGTCGGTTATTACTGCGAGGGAATGATCTACCAGGTAATTGAATTCGAAATAACCAAGGGGTTCAGCCAGAAAGAGACCCGCTGAAAGGGGATTTGTGAATGAGTTGATAACCTTGCGGGTTCGTGGGTGGACCGGGAAGATAAGAGGCAACCCATTAGAACTGCTGATGATTTCATTGAGCAGCCGATTGAGATTTGCTGGGTCATCAACGTTATTCGGGCGGTGAAGGGTAAGCACAATGTAGCCTTTGTCCTGAAGGCTGTGCTCAGTCCAAAGTGCCGGCTTATGGAACCGTGAACGGCTGGCAAGGAGGGTGTCGATCATTGTATTACCCACGAAAAATATCCTCCCGTCACCCACACCGTTCTTTCTCAGATGCTCATTGGCGGTTTCAGAAGTAGTGAAGAAGTAATCTGCAACACTGTCTGTAACAATGCGATTGATCTCCTCTGGCATAGACATGTCGCCTGACCTGATGCCCCCCTCTATATGCGCCACCCTGACAAGCATTTTCTTTGCCGTGATGGCACATGCCATTGTGGATGTGACGTCGCCTACAACAATACAGAGGTCAGGTTTTTTCTGAAATAGAAGCTTTTCATAGCCTACCATAATACCGGATGTCTGTTCGGCCTGGGTTCCACTGCCTACATTCAGATTGAAGTCCGGCTCCGGTATCCCCAGCTCTGCAAAGAATGTTCCGCTCATTTTCGGGTCATAGTGCTGCCCGGTATGGACAAGACGGTAATGAATGGGCTCCTGGTTTTTATTCCCGGTCCCGGCCCGGCTGTTCCAGGCATCAATAGCCCTTATTACCGGGGCTATCTTCATGAAGTTAGGCCGGGCGCCAACAATCAGGTCAAGTATAAGCATAAAAGGGTCTGAAGGTCTAAAGGTCTAAAGTCTGAAGGTCTGATCCGCAAGCTGGCGGATGAAGATCTAAGGCCTGAGGGTAGTAATAGTGGGGGTATGCCCTGATGATTTACTACTTACCGAAGAGGAGACCGAGTTTCATATTGATGAATGTGTCACGGTAACCCTCCTCCTTGTCATTGAAATAGTCAAAATCGTATTGTGTGAACAATCCTGTTGTAAAGGAGAGGACGGATTTTTTTGCTATGGGTATTGATATACCAATGCCGGGGTTGGTGAAATACCGTGAGTTGTCGTCGAAATCAGTGAAGTTGAGAAGTACACCTCCGTCAACCATCACGAAGAATTTATTCTTCTGCCTGCCGATAAAATAGCGTGCATCGGCATACAATGGCACAATATAGTCGAGACCGTCATTCAGATAGTCGCCATACGTGAAGAACCCGACACCGGCACCAAGAGCAAGTCCTCCGCCGAAACGCATGCCGTTCACCGTGGTGATACCTGCAAAATGATCGGCAAACGGTGCATTCTTGTCCTTG
>JBFYPM010000140.1:0-4037 GCA_041303295.1 Bacteroidales bacterium | reverse complement strand
AAAGAGATTATATGGCACCACGGTGGTGCCTATGAGACCTACCAGCGTCAGGACTGATCACTTCGGGAGGGAGGGGACGAACATGCCCTTCAGCAGTGCCGGCAGCTCAGGTGCAACGATAATTGCCGTGGTGACGAAGGTGAGGCTCATGAGTATCACCAGGGCTATGAGGACTCTTTCGATGAGCTTATAGCTGCCGGCGAGGAGCAGGAGGAAGGCAGCGGCAGAGGTGACTGCCACCCAGAACCGTATTGTAAGCGTTTGGGAGGTAAAGAGAGTCTCGAGGCCCATTGAGGCGCCCAGGAGGTTACCGGTCTGGAAGGCGGCGTTGCCGAGGGTTATGGCGCTGATAACAAGTATGGCAGTCAGGATTTTTGTGGCGGGCTTGTTAAAGTGTGAGCGCAGTGCCTCGCCGAGGCCGTTTTTGGATATGATGCCGAGTCTGGCGGCCATCTCCTGGAGAATGATAGTTGCTATTACTGAGAAGACCATTCCCCAGAGGAGGGCGTAGCCGAATTTAGCACCTGCCAGGGTGCAGGTGGTGATTGTTCCAGGGCCGATGAAGGCGGCGGTGACGAGGGCTCCGGGGCCGATTTTGAATGCGGGGCGTTTGCTTGGTGGGGGCATAAGGTGATGAGGTATGGTCAGTAAATTTATCAAAAAAAAGGCAGTAGGCAGTAGGCAATAGGCAGCAGGCAATAGTACAGTCTTCAGTCGGCAGTCTTCAGTCAGCAGTCAGCTGCGCTGAAAAGAGGGAGGTTCACCTGATGTTGCCGAATATGATTTTAACCGAAAATTCCTTATAATTGAGGTAATCAAAACTGACACTAATTCAATCCTACTACAAAGTGTATACAAAAGCAATAGTAAGGCGGCCGGGCAGGAACTTCGCCCAAGGGATAACAACATCAAACCTGGGGCAGCCGGATTTCAGTAAAGCCCTGGAACAGCATGCTGCATACTGCGAGGCGCTGATAAGTTGCGGTGTGGAACTGACAGTGCTGGATGCCGACGAAAGATTCCCTGATGGCTGTTTCGTAGAGGATACTGCTGTTGTCAACAGCATGGTGAAAATCATATCCAGGCCGGGAGCAGACACGAGAAGGGGCGAGGAGGAGGAGATTGCACGGGTCCTGGCCGGGTTCGGACCAACAGAGTCAATCGTGCCACCCGGTACCCTTGAGGGAGGAGACGTCATGCGGGCTGAGAACCATTACTTCATCGGCCTCTCCGCAAGAACAAACACTGAGGGTGCACGCCAGCTGTCGGCAATCCTTTTAAAATATGGCTTAACGTCATCTGTTATCCGGGTGGAGGCAGGACTCCATCTGAAATCGGACATCGCATACCTCGGCAATGGGAATTTTATATCGACCCCGGTGTTTTCAAAAATAGCCCTTCCCGCAAACACAATCATACTGGACACGGATGAGTTTTATTCGGCCAATGGCCTGCGGGTCAATGATTACCTCCTGAGCCCCAAGGGATTCCCAAAATCGAAGATGAGGATCATAGAGCTCGGTTATAATATAATCGAACTTGAGATGTCGGAGTTCAGAAAGATGGACGGCGGCCTTACATGCTTATCGCTCCTGTTCTGACAGATCTGAATCTTCTCAAAAACAAAATAATAACCACTTATCCTCTTTGCTTCATATATTTAAGTTTTCAAACAGATGGAAAAGAATAACCAGAATGCGGTGATAGGTGTTTTGTTTGTGGGTGTTCTCATGGGTGCACTCGATATCTCCATTGTAGGACCGGCACTACCCTCAATAGAGACTTTTCTGAACCTTGACCCGCGCTTCTCCGGATGGGTTTTTTCTATATACGTGCTGTTTAACCTGATAGGTATCTCACTGTTTGCCAGGATGTCAGATATCTACGGACGAAGAAACATCTATATCCTTGCGCTGGTGATTTTCGCAGCCGGTTCGCTCTGGGTCTCTCTCTCGGGTAGTTTCGGATCTTTGCTTGCCGGGAGGGCTATCCAGGGATTTGGCGCAAGCGGCATCTTCCCTGTAGCTTCTGCCCTGGTAGGTGATCTCTTTCCCCGCGAGAAACGTGGCCGCATTCTGGGTATGATTGGCGCAGTTTTCGGGCTTGCGTTCCTTATGGGACCGTTCATCGCGGGAGTGGTACTGCGTTATTTCGAGTGGCACATACTCTTTATAGTAAACATTCCCATATCATTGGTACTGATATATTTCAGCTTGAAGGTACTGCCATCGGTACCCAACGAAAATGTGTCAGCGATCGACTGGGCCGGAATCATTACGTTGGGTATTGCTCTTGCAGGGTTTACAATTGGTCTGAATAGCTTTGACACGACAAAAGGAGTGTTGGGGTTCACCGACCTGAAGGTCATTATGCCTTTATCTGCATCCCTGGTGGCATTTATCCTTTTGCTGACAGTTGAAAGGAGGGCGAGTGATCCGGTGATAAGAATGACCTTCTTCAGCAACCGCCAGATAAGTATCGCAGGCACAATAGCCCTGGCCACCGGTGCCGTACAGGCCAGTTTTGTTTTTATCCCGACATTTGTGGTTCAGGAGTTCGCCGTCAATCCCTCAACAGCAAGTTTCATGCTTTTCCCGTTCGTTCTGGCAACGGCAGTCGGCTCCCCGGTCTTTGGCAGGATGATAGACAGGTATGGCGTTAAGAAGATCATTATTGCCGGCCTTCTATTGCTGGTTGCAGGGTTTTATCTGCTCTCCGTCACGGGAACTGATAAAGGCATCTACTATCTAAGCGGAGTGCTGGTCGGATTGGGACTTTCTGTGCTGGCAGGCAGTTCACTGCGTTACATAGTCCTCAACAACACATCGGCAGAAGACAGGGCTACTTCGCAGGGGATGCTCACGATCTTCACAAGCATCGGGCAGATAACAGGGACAGCAGTCATTGGCATGCTGATGGCCTCGATGACCACAGGCGTCTTTCCGACTGTCTTCAAGGGCGTTGCTATATTACTGGCAAGCATGTTGGTTCTTTCGCTCTGGCTGGAGGGTAAAGGTCCGGTCACACCAGCGCATAAGGTTATCAGGGCCGGTTGATCCGGTATATGATATTTATGAAAAATTGAAATGCTTTCTCGACTCGTCAGGCTTTTATGGTCAGTTTCCGGGCAACCTGGTCTGATCTTCCCTCGAAAGAGTAACATCGGACGTGGCATCAAAACTCTTTCTCCTCTTCATGAAGTAGTAGAAGAGGTAAGGCACGTGCATCACAAAGTTGATAAGTCCCCAGTAATAGACCGCCTTATCGCTGGCGAAGGCCGATGAATCCATTATGGGTGTAAAGATGTCATAGGTGGCACGGATAAGGATATGCACTGCCAGCGTGTAAGCCCGTGCCTGCACGTACAGCTCCGGTCGGCGCTTGATGAGAGGGTATATCTCGGCGGCCAGCAGGATACAGAGCGAGCTCGCGGCATAACCCGGGTTCTCGGCATAGACAAAGGCGATATTCCATGTGGTGTACAGGAAGTTCCAGAGCGGATCGGTATATGCAAGCATGTCATATGGCTTTCCCTTTGAGAAGGCCCAGCCGTCGCGCCTGCCTTTCGACTTGAACAGGGGGATGGTGACAATGAGGATGAAGCCCGAGATGGCGTTGAAGTAATTGCCCAATGCAAGGTCTGTAAGGGAAGCCTCAAGGATATTCAGTCCCAGCACCGCATAAAGAGCCCACAGGACCCAGTTCCTGCGGAAGAATTCCCAGAACCGTGCCCGCACATCGGCATGGGCCAGTCGCCCTAATCCCAGAATCAATGCGGTAGGAATGAGAACGGAGAATGTCTTCACCCAGCGGAACCAGCCATCAAGCTGTTCAAACCATAATGGGAAGGTGAAGAGAGCCAGGATCCAGAAAATGGCCGAAGCCTTCCAGTACTTGCGCATCAGTTCTACCAGGATCAACAGGATGCCTATGTACAAAGGCATGGAGACGAGGTACTGCCAGAGTGGGATATTCATGACATATATATTTCCAGTAAAAATATGGTCATTTATTTGATAAGAAAATACACATTAATC
>JBFYPM010000139.1:0-12221 GCA_041303295.1 Bacteroidales bacterium | reverse complement strand
GTCATGAAAACCAGATCAGCATCAATCCTGCTTGTACTCCTCGTCCTGGCCAGCAGCAACGCCCTGTCGCAGACTGCCGGAATCCCGTCACTGACCTCCTCCTATCTGCCTGGTCGCCCCGTAACTACACCACAGTGCCTGTCACAGACCAGCAGATAGACATGATAGTGCAGTGCGGCATCAAGGCACCCAGCTCAAGGAACGGACAGCCATGGCACTTCACGGTGCTTAAGAATGAAACCATAATGAAGGAGATCATACCCAATATAACGCCGGGTAATGTGATCATAATAATCTCAGGCAAAGAATCGCAGACGGGCACCACGCCCGACTTCGACTGCGGGCTGACTACACAGAACATGTTCATCGCCGCCACAGCCATGGGCCTCGGAGGCAGGATATACGGAGGACCAATTGCAGCTGCCAGAAGCCGGCGCGAGGCGCTACAGGTACCCGAAGGATTCACCCCGGTGATAATGCTCAGGGTGGGTAACATCGAGAAAAGTCCTGACGCCGTCTCTGGCGCCTCCCCCCGCAAGGCAAAGGAGGAGATGGTCAACTATGTAAAATAGCTAATCACTGTCTGCCTTAAAGAGAATGGTCTCATCAAAAGAGAAGTTGAGGAGGTACATGTCTGGAAGGGTGCTTTATGGTCGCCCGGGAAACAGGCTGCGTCAGGAGCTAAGCCTTTGCAGTCAGCATCCTTTTTATCCTCTGTTCCCAGTTTTTTAATAACGGGTCACATAGCAGAGAGGATGTAGTCTGAGATCATCTCAAGCACCGGGTATTCCTGGTCGTTGTCCCAGCTGATGTCGGGGTTGGAAGTGACAACCACGATAAGATCCTGTGCCGGGGCGCAGATGATAAACTGGCCTCCCATGCCCCATGCCATGAACAGATCGTAACCTTTCATCTTCCCTATCCACCAGTGGTAGCCGTAGTTATATTCCGTAAACACTCCCCACGAACCGTCATTCAGGTTTGTTTTCTGCCATGAGAGATCTATCCAATCCTGAGGTATGATTTGTCTTCCGTCGATGACGCCGTCATTCAGGTAGAGGTAACCGAGCACAGCCATGTCACGGGGTGTCATGTAGAGATCGTACCCACCTATGGTGTTACCCTGCGGGTCGCTGCCCCAGCTCTGTATCTCTATCCCCATTGGGCCGGTGAGATACTGTTCAGCGAACTGTCTGGCAGTCATACCGCTTGTCTTCGTTATGATAGCGGAGAGGAGCAATGACTGAAGTGAGTTGTATGAGAACTTCGTTCCGGGGTCGTACAACAGCGGCAGCATGAATGTCTCCCTGATCCAGTTGTCTGTTGTAAGAACCGGGATCAGGTTGTTCTGCTCACGGTCTATGCCCATACGCATTGACAGGAGGTTCCTGACCGTTATGTCATAGAAGCGGGAATCCATGCCGGCAAAGACATACTCCGGGAAGTAGTCCATCACCTTAGCGTCAATATCGTCAATGAGGCCCTTATCGAGTGCAATGCCCACAAGGGCCGAGAGGAAGCTCTTGGTCACTGACCAGAGCTGGTGTGGAACATTGCGGCCATATCCGTTATAATAGGCTTCCCCCACAAGGTGCCCGTTTCTGATAACCAGGAGGCCGTCGACGAAACCGAGCTCTGCAGCCCTCCTGTATGCCGCATCGATCTTGCTCTGATCAAGTCCCTGTATTGCAGGAGTGGATAACGGCCAGTCAAAGCCAACCGATCCGGGATCGGTTTTCCTGTCGCATCCCAGCAGGAGGAGGGCGGTCACGACCAAAGAAATTACAGTCCTGTTCACGGTGACCTGTTTAGGATATGACCGGTGAAGGTCAAAGTTACCCCTGACTGCAAGGCGAAATATTTTTAATACTTTGCATAACTCGTGGTGGAATACTTAACTGACAGCCATGAGTTGAGCAGAGCCGCAGCAGCGCTATTTACCCGGCAGAGCGCTCTCCTCAACTAACTGTTCAGTCCAGTATAGGTGTAGAAATTTACCACCTGCATCTTCGTTGAGGTCCTGGAGGGTGCCGGTGTTGTGCTGTAGCAGCCCGTGCCATGTATAAGCTGATGATGTGCCTATGCTGTACACCCAGCTATGACGGTCCCAGATTGCAAGACCTGTAAGCAACTGATCGCTATTTGAGGTTCTTCGCCTGTAGGCGAGGTAGATTAAATCACCACCGGCATACCTGTTCAGATCAACAGGGATCTCTATGAATCCTGCACCAAGGTCAGACACATTCTCTCCGTCAGATCTATCTACAGTTCCTATGGCTGCAACAGGAGTGATCGTGTCATTCTCCAGACCGGGCAGGTAATATATCCATATTGTGGCACCGCCGGCATCATCGTTTAGATCCCAAGGTAGCTTGTAATAATCCCTGCCATTAACGCGGTATGGGTTCACGGGGGCAGGACTGTCAACCACCAGGAGGTCGAGTATGCAGAATCGAGGTGTAGGAAAAACTGAAATCTCCCTGTCCGCTGCCCAGCTTGTTGAGTAATACTGCAACAGCTCTTCCTTTCGCGCCTCGTCATCGCAGAACTCCCATAAAGGAATAAGGCCGTTCTGGGTGTAATTACAGAATACAAGTTTGTTGGGGACACTGTTGAGCCAGGCATCGTAATCATTCTTGCTGATGATGTTATGGCCCAGTTGACTGTCGCCTCCGTACACCTCGAGGTGCTGCTCCATATTGGATGCGAATTTATCAAACTCCTGCTGTGTGATCACAGTGGTATTGATAGAGCCGGAGCCGTATCCCTTCGAGAAGCTGGCTTCGGCATATACAGCCACGTTCACACTTTCCCTTACATCACGCGTGCGTCCGGAGACACTGTAATCAGACCTGGCACCGACGACAACCCCCGTCATGCAATGGGTACCATAAAGGTTAAAGATCGTGGATGGCGGTATGCCGGGATCATTCAGCTTGCTCTTTGCCTGTGTGGTCATATAAGCCTTGAGGTCAGAGGCATCCCAGTCTGTCGGAAGCCTGAGTTGATACTTGTTGATCAGGATGTGATATGTAGCAAACGAATATGAATCATAAGAATATCTCTCCTTACTGAAATTCGTTTCAATTGATCCGCTGAAGAACATGTAGCTGCCCTGCAGCCCTGCTGATACGCTGAGCGAGCTGCAGTATGTGCTTATGCTGGTACCTGAAGTCTTGAGAAAAGTGCTGTTCTCAATATCCCTCTTTTCAACGAGTCCGTCATCATTAAGCCTGGAGTAGTCAAGTATATGCTCTCTCACCTTTGATTCATCGGCGAAGTTGTCAAAGACGTCATAACCTGCCCCGAGGTCGATGAATCCGTCAATGGTCTCCGGATCATCAATCGGATCAAAGGGTCCGGGCAGTTTGTTGCAGGAACTGAACATCAGGGTTAATGCCATAGCTGCGATCCCAGGCATGAGTAAGGTGTACATCCATTTAGGTGGCTTCCAGACAGAAAACAGCGTTTTCATTGCGAGCGAATTGAATTATTGTCAAGTAGTTAAAAAATCTAAGTTAGAGTATTTTAACACTCAAGTCAAGTATATTTAAGCCTGGTCCACAGGGAGTGTTTAAACAGTCAGTGTATGCCATCTGGCCATGGACTCGTTATGCGAAATAAGGATAAGCAATCCCCCGGAATATAAAAAGTAATGCCCGGTTATTAAGCCTCTAACGCATATCAGCCTGGGGGAGGGTGCCGGTGAAGTTGCCTGTCAGCCTCCCTCCTCCGGTAGCGGAACTGATGGTGAAGTCAAAATTGATATCAAATGTGCCGTGATCATCCTTCACCTTCATTGTGCCTGAAGAGATGTCTATACGGTATAACGCCTTTTTTTGTCCGGTTGAGGTTAAATATGCTTTCACACCTTCCTCACAATCTGTTCCAACAACTGAATAAGTGCCTTCCGGTATAGCTTCATCATATGATTCATGCTGCAGGCCGATCTCTAACATCGCTCCCTGGCCAAGAGAAAACTGTAATCCCGTCTCATGAATTATCCCCACACACTCAATGCCATGAGGTCCTTCATACTCCCCTCCGGACACTTCATAGGTTTTGTTGAGATCAATGTTTTCAAGCGTATTTCCAGTGATCGTAATCTTGCTCCTGTCCTCAAGATCGACCTTGTTACATCCTGTGATTAGGACCAGGCATGCCTGGAGGATGAATGTTAAGATCCCTGATGTACTCATCATCTTTGCCATGGCTACGTAAGTTTACCAGTCTAAGTTATTAATAATTAATGACCGGGCAAAAATAATGTCATTCAGGGAGACGCTCCGGCAGGTCACCGACGGGCTTTCTTCCTCAAAATATTAAATGCACAGAGGTAGCCTCCTGCGATGGCGCCGGAGAAGCCGCCGCCGGTCCTGCCCCATGCCGAGGCAAAATGAAGATTCTCTACCGGTTTGAATGAATCGATGACCTTCCTTCCGGGGTTCTGGGCAAAACCATAGACCGCACCGCCCGGGTTAAGGGTATACCTCTTCACCGTGACAGGGGTGCCAACCTCATAATAGCCTATGACATCCTTTATTCCGGGGATCACCTCACCAAGCCTTTCAATGAAGGCCTTTGCAACATACTCCTTCTTCTGGTCATACTCGTCCTTCGAGAGGTTATCCCAGTCGGCCAGGTAATCAATGCAGCACACCGCCCCCACTCCCTTGCCCGCAGGCGCGAGGCCTGAATCAATCTGCGAGTAATCGACAAAAGTGAAGCTTCGCCTTGAAAAGTCATCCCTGTTGTTTGCGGCAATGTCAGCCTGAGTTCTCACGGAGCTGTCATATATGAATGTCGAATAATAAGTGTGTCCCAGCTCTCTCAGCGGCCTGTTGAAACCGAAATATACCGTCAGCAACGAGGCTCCGGTATTGAGTCCGCTGCACTCATCCTTAAGCTGTGCTCCCGGTTCCGGTGGCAGGAGGTCAGCGAGGGCAGGGATGGCATTGTTTGCCACTATCTCGCCGGCTGTGTACTCAACCGGGTTCTGTGCCGAACCATTCCTCTTCCTGCAGGTCACACCTGTAGCCCTGCCATCCTTAACCCTCACCCCGGTGACAAGATGGTTCAGGAGCACCTGTCCGCCATGTGAGATTATATATGCTGCCAGGTGGTCAGAGAGCCTCTGCGAGCCTCCCCTGATGAAGCTGGCTCCGTTAGAATAATAGCTGCCCTCGGCAATTGAATAGTATGCCAGCGAGAGCGAGTATGGGTCGTCATGAAAATACCCGAGGTTGCCAAGCAGGATAAGCTTCAGATCATCATTGCTTATAATTGAGTCGAGGAAGCTGCCTACGCTGATGTCCGGGTCGCTGTTGTCTGCCGGCCGCTTTCTGGGATTGAGTATCTGTTCATAGTACCTGGTGATCCCCTCCTTCTCGTCAGGGAACATCTCTGAGAGTCGTTCTGCTGCCACCTGCGGGTCATGGGGAATAGTAACCGTGAGGTCGCCCTTGATGAACCTGTAGAACTCAGGTACAGGAATAAACTCGACATTGCCATTTACGTCGAGCTCACTGAAGATCCTGTTTTTCATGTCACGACCGCCGGGGCCGTCCATCTCATGCAATCCCACCTCAAGGGTGAACGCCCCGCGTCTGAAGGTTGTGGCACACCCGCCGGGACGGATATGCTGTTCGATGACAAGCACCTTCATGCCTTCACGTGCCAGCTTCGCTCCTGCTGTCAGTCCGCCCAGGCCGGCGCCTATAATGATGACATCGTAGTTCATTTTATGTCAGGAATTGGATAACGTTTGAATTCCCTGGTCCTATCAAACAGGTACCGGTATGTGATATAGTGCTTTACTGAGACACTTCCCACCGACACGAATATCTTCCGCATCTTGGGATTGAAGTCGCCCACCCATGAGAACTCAACCTCCTCATAATGCGGCTTATGCTTCATCGCTTCCCTCAGCTTAAGGATAAAGCCCGACTCTATCCCCAGCCCCTGGTATTTGGGGATGACGCCCATAAGCATACCCCGTGCCCGGGTCATCGCATTCCGCTTCTTCAGCCACATGAACCTGATCATTGACCACAGGTCGAGCTTACCGTTAAGGTGCTTAAGTATCTGGTTCAGGTCGGGGAACATGAGGTATATGGCTATTGGTTTGCCTTCGAAATATGCAATCCAGATGAATTCCTCGTCAAGGATCACCTTTGCTTTCTTAAGCACACTTTTAATATAAACAGCTTCGAGGGGTTCGAAGTTTACTTTGAAGGATGCCCAGGCTTCGTTGAAGACCTCTGCGAAGTCAGCAACGAATTTGTCCTGATCCTTCCACGTGAAATGTTTGAACTCATACCCGGGTTTGGAAGAGACCCATTCCGCTATCTTACGGAATCTCTCATCTAGCGGTTTGGTGAGGTCATAATGAAATCCCTCCATCTTATAATAGGTCTGGAAACCGTACCTCTCAAACAGGCCCTGGTAATACGGAGGGTTATAGGCTATCTCGAATGAGGGGTGCGTGAATCCATCAACCAGCAATCCCCAGTACTTATCTGTCTCACCGAAGTTTATGGGTCCGTCCATAGCCTCCATACCTTTTTCTCTGAGCCACTCCCTGGCTGTGTTGAAGAGCATCTCAGCTGCCTTGTCGTCATCAATGCATTCAAAGAACCCTGTGCCACCGGTAGGCTGGTCATAAGTATTTGCAATGTTAAAGTCGACGAAGGCCGCGATGCGGCCTACGAGGGTGCTGTCTTCACCGGTGAGCACCCATCGTGCTGCTGTCCCGTGCTTAAAGTAGGGATTGGTTTCCGGATCAAAGATCCCGCTGATATGGTTGTCAAGTGGACAGACCCATGTATCGTCATTCTTATAGATGACCCTGGCAGTGTTAAGGAACATCCTCTCCGTTTTCCTGTCGGTGACCTCGATCAACTTCATATAAGTGCTTTTAAGTGCAGGATAGACTACCTGTTGTAAACCTGTTCGACCACAGAGCTGTATTTTTCACTGATGAACTTCCTTCGAAGCTTGAGTGTAGGCGACAGCTCGCCTGTGGCAGGGCTCCACTCTTCCTTGACAAGCCTGAACCTGTTTATTCTCTCCGGCGGACTGAGGCGCTTATTCAGTTTACTGACCTCGGAAGAGAAGAATGAGAGTACCTCCGGAAGGGTGATCAGCTCATCATTATTCGAATAAGATACCTTCTTTGCTGCTTTCCAGTCTTCAAAGTACCTGAAGTTGGGGGAGATCAGGGCGCTGGCGAACTTCTCATGCTCGCCAATGATCATGATCTGATCAATAATAGGAGACTCCTTAAAGATATTTTCCAAAATCTGCGGCGCAATGAACTTCCCGTTCGAGAGTTTGAATATCTCTTTCTTCCTGTCGGTGACCATGAGGAACTTCCCGTCTTCCATTCTTCCCAGGTCTCCTGTACGGAACCACCCCTCGTCGTCAAAGACCGATTTTGTCTGTTCAGGGTCGTTATAATATCCGATCATGACGTTAGGGCCTTTGCAGAGTATCTCGCCGTCGTCAGATATTTTTACCTCAACGCCTTCGATTGTCATACCAACTGATCCCAGCTTCACCTTCCCCTTTTCAGTTCTGTTGATTGTGATTATGGGTGAGGTCTCTGTCAGGCCGTACATGTTAACGATCTTTATTCCTGCCGCCCAGAACACTCTTTCAAGTCGTGGTTGCAGTGATGCTCCCCCGCAGCCTACTATGCGGACATTACCGCCGAGCGCCTCTCTCCATTTACTGAAGATGAGCCTGTCAGCAAGCTTAAGTTTTCTCTCATAGAGCCAGCCGTTCTCCCCGAATGGCTGGTACCGCAATCCCAGGTTCACAGCCCAGAAGAAGAGGGTCTTTTTTATGCCGGTAAGATTCTTGCCTTTTGAGATTATCACATCATAGAATTTCTCGAGCACGCGGGGCACGGCATCGAATCCGTCAGGACAGATCTCCTTCATGTTCAGGGCGATTGTACCCATGCTCTCGGCATAGTAGATACTGGCTCCGCTGTATTGAGTCTGGTAGTTCCCCATTCGTCCGCCCACGTGGCATAAAGGCAATATACTCAGATACTTGTCAGTTGGCTTAAGGTTGAATACCGAGGCTGCCGAGATGAAGTTGCTGACCATGTTCCCGTGTGAGAGCATCACTCCCTTGGGTACGCCTGTTGTGCCGGAGGTATAGATCAGAGTTGCAAAGTCGCCGGGAGCGATAAGTTTCTTCCCCTCTTTGATCTCCTCTTTTGTCTGAGCCGTGCAATGCCTGCCTTTTTCGACTATCTCAATCCAGTTGGTTGCTCCCTCTATCTCATCGAAGGTGAAGGCCGGGCATGAGATCCCGGTTTCAGCAAGTACTGGTTCAAGTGTTTTATAGAGTTTCTTGTCTGAGATTATAATCATCCTGGCTCCCGAGTCTCTGATTATATACTCATACTCTGTGGCTGAGAGGGATGTAAAGACAGGCACATGGACCACGCCGATCATCGACATCCCCATATCTGCAAAGTTCCACTCCGGCCGGTTGGCGGAGACTGTAATTATCTTATCGCCTCTGCGGAAGCCCGATTCGTACAGGCCGTAGCAGAAGCTGTATGAATATTCTATGTATTCCGCGGTGCTGAATTTTTTCCAGGCGCCGTGCTGCTTGAAGCAGAGGGCATCTTCCTTGTCAAAATATTCCCTGTACCTGTCAAGCAGGTCAAAAGTCCTCGACACGTTAATTTCCATTGTGTTTAATAATAATAATAATACTAGGGACGCTATGAAGTATCCTTCTGCAAGTTAAAAAAAAAGTGACAATTACAGTAAGATTTAATACATCGCTCGTCTCAGTCCGCCCATTGCCACCGAGAGCTGCTCAGCTACCTCTGCCATGCCCCTGCCCCCGGTGAGCTCCCGGATCTTATGCTCGGCCTCAATGGGCCCTATATCGTTCCTGGCAAACCTGTCCATGACATCGCGTAGCTCATAAAGGTGTTTTGCGGCCTCAGGATTACTCTTTGCCTTCAGACGAAGCATCGGTTCGATCTTCGTATTGAAGTCCTTGGTCAGGCCTCGCATCTGCTCCTGCATGATCCCGTAATATCCCAGCTGCGGGTGGTTGGCAGGGAGGTTATTCACCTTGAAGGAGGAGACATCGGCTGCCTGCTGCACCCATGCCTTGTTTGTCTCAAACACCAGTGCCGTCTTCGTCCCCTTGCTTCCCAGCCAGGCAAGATCACGGTATGCTTCGGGATGATATGAGGTGGTAAACTCCACCATCGCCTCTCCCGGGGGCCTGCCATAGAGCCTGGCGAAACTCCTTTCAAGTATCTCCTGTCCCACCTTCTGCAGTTCCTGCGGTGAGCTTCTGCGGACGGTGCCATCCGGCTCCCTGACAGTCAGGCTGCGTCGCCAGGCGGCGTGATCAGGGTTGGGGATCCTCTTCCCTGCAGCATCAAAGCTATACCTCGGCGGTTCGGCCACACCCATATCGAGGTCGGATCCTACCTTGCCATTCGATGAAAAATTGGAAAATGTCATGCATTTCTGCTTGCTGAAGCCCGCGTTAACCAGGTTCTGCTCAACCTCTGTCCGAAGCCTCGCAGTATAACTCCTGTCGAATGAATTGTAGTGAGCAGTGGTTACTGCATCTCCCTGCCGTGCCAGGGCATTGACATAGCCCTTGGCGAAGAGGTCGGTCTTGATTGTCTTATAGGCTTCCTCCGATGAGCTCCTTAATCTCTCAATCTCCTCCTTCGGGGCACCGGATTTACCTGCATCAGAAAGCTTCTGCATCCGTTCGCGGAAGAGGTTCACCTTTGCCCGGCCTTCGGCCTGACGTGAGATGAAATGCGCTGCCTGAAGCTGCTGCTGAACAGTGGGCCACTTCCCGGAGGAGGGATTAACCGGGTTACCCCGGGAATCGACCACGTCAGACCATTTCACGGCAGGGCCTTTGGGGTTGGCAGGCATGAGTGCGCCGAGGGCTGTGCGGAAGACGACGGTCTTCAGGGCCTCTTTTCCCAGGTCCCAGCCCATACCCCAGAGACCGGCCGATGTTTCATTGACAGTGATGTTACCTGCATCACGGGCATGTTCCTCAAGATGGTCCAGGACACCCTGCTGGTACCCGTTCATGGCAGCGTTGGCCATCATTGTGACAGTATTGTAGGAGGATGCAACGTTGGTAAAGGCTCCTGTCACTCCTCCGCTGATATATCCCGTTGCTGCCTGGTAGCCAAAGAAGACCCTGGCTGCGCTGGCGGCCCTCATTGATGCAGCTATGGCGTTAGGAGCAGTATGGGCAAAATAGACGGGTGCGGCTATTGAGAGCAGTGTCATTGAAACGTCGGCGCCAGTCTTGACATACTCAAGTCCCTCGACCATACCGCTTACCGCGGCGGCCCACTCCTCCTTCTCAGCAGCCTTCTTCTCCAGTGTTCCTGTCACCTGATCTCCTATTGCTCCGGCAGCTTTCAGCATCCTGTCACGATCAAAGGCGCCATTTTCCGGTGAGGTCATGTTCCTTTCAAAGAACTGCCTTAGCCTTATCTGTTCTGACGGCTCCGCCATCCCTATCAGTTTGGGCATACGCTCCATGGTTCTTTTCATCTGGTGAATCTCCTCCGCCATCTGGCGGCCTCTCTCGGCCATCATATGCATGTTCAGCGCATCAAGATCGGTACGCGTATGCACGTACTCGCCCGTCCTGACGGTCATGATGGCATCCTGCTCTTTTTGCCTGGAGTCCATCTGGTAAAGGAGGTCGCGTGTGAGGCTGTTCCGGGTTTCAGGATCCACGCCGGCTGCACCCAGCCTTCCCTTCAACGATTCGATGTTACGGTCGAAATAGAGGATGTTGTTCTCATGAAATTTGACCTGTTCCTCCTTTTGCTTCTTTACAGCCTCATCTGTCTCCCACTCTTTCAGGGCTTTGAGGTAATCGATAAGATCCTGTGAGACTTCCGGTTTTGGCTGCTGGTCTTCCGGGACAGGTTTAAAAATATCGGCATATTTCTGGTTCAGCCCCTCAATCATCATATCACGGCTTTGTATGAAACCCAGCAGTAGCGATTCCCGTTCCTCTTTAATAATCCTGGGTCTGTCATTTTCATTCAGAACCTCATTATTCCACTGGGCGAATGAAAACCTTAAGCTAACTGCCTGTTCGACGCGAGCTTCAATGTCTGAACTTAGTTCGGCTTTGTATTGATCTTCGACTTTTTGTTTTTCGTAAAGATAAAGCCTTGTACGCTCTTCCAACGGTGTGGGTCCGCCCCGTGCAGCCAGGGCCAGCTCATCGGGAAACTCCTCTCTCCATTTCATGTAGGCATCGTATTTACCCTGGTCCCATTTACGCTCCGGAACGACTTTAAGCAGTTGTTCCCATACCGCAGGATTACCATCGATTGGGAGTACCGGCGGGACAGGGTATGTTTCGTCAGTTCTGGTAAGAGAGTATTCCGATACGCCGGAACTGTTGTTAAGTTCGTTGGGAGTCCTGTATTGAAGTACGTCAATATTCTCTTTGTCGCCCCGGTAGATATTGACAAACCTGAAGAAGCTCCAGTCGAGTGTACCCCATGAGCCATCTTCAAGAGGTTCAAACATGATCAGCAGGTCGTACACCCCGGGTATCATTGTCATTCCTTTTGTTTTCTCGTTGAATTCCAACCCCGGTTTGCTGATGTCTATGCCTTCCGCCTCCCATTTCTCAAGAGCGGAGACGGGGAATCTATAGACAAGAACCTTACCGTCATCAAACACTTTCAGCACTTTCATGAGCATTCTTGATCCGTCTTCTATCTCCCATTCACCCTCGAAGGGGAATATATCGGAGGAGATGAGGCCGAGCGCCTTGCGGTGCAGTTTTCTTTTTCCTTCTGCCAGCAGTGCTGCATCAGGTGGGTTGCCAAGCCTGGCGATCTCATCAGCCACCTCCTGCAACTGTTTCTGAAGAGTGTTCATGATGGCAATGGTGATCTCCAGCTCGGCCATTGTTTCAGCCAGTGTTGCCTCGTCGTCTTCCGATGCAGCCAGTGTAACCACCAGTACTGCAGCGTTGTACGATTCGATCTCCGCGCCCATGGCTTCGCGCACAGCCAGGAACTCTGATATCAATGGGTTAAGCTGATTGAGGTAGTCAACTACTTCCTTGCAGGGATAATCAAACAGAGGTTTCCAGTCAGCCAGGAAGCGGGTCTCCTCTTCACCGGTCATTTCGCCGTATATAAGGCGCATACCCTCGAGGGCCAT
>JBFYPM010000138.1:0-19245 GCA_041303295.1 Bacteroidales bacterium | reverse complement strand
TATTCATGGCAGTGGCCGGGGGTTTGCTCTCCTGGTTCGACAGGAAGATAACCGCCAGGGTTCAGTTCCGCAAGGGGCCTCCCCTGCTCCAGCCTTTCTATGACTTCTTCAAGCTGCTGCTCGTCAAGGAGACTATCCTTCCGAAGCAGGGCTCTGCCTTTGTCTTTCTCCTTGCCCCTCTGCTTGCGGTCTTCGGTGCCACTATGGCCGGCCTGTTTATCCTGCTTCCCCTCTTCAATATAGAAACAGGCTTCAGGGGCGATATCATAGTCATATTCTATCTCCTTACCCTGCCGTCGTTCTCATATATAATCGGTGCACTGGCCTCAGGCAACCCCCTGGGTGCCGTGGGTGCCTCGCGCGAGATGAAGCTGATCATAAGCTATGAGCTCACCTTCCTGCTCCTGGTAGCCGCGGTTATAATGAAGAGCGGGCAGAAATTCGATCTTGACAGCGTAATAGCCGCCCAGCAGTCGGGCACGCCTTTCATCGGCAGCATCTCCGGGGTACTGCTGTTTATTGCAGGAGTCTTCTGTCTTCAGGCCAAACTTGCGCTTGTGCCGTTTGACATGCCCGAAGCCGAAGCCGAACTCGCTTCCGGCATCTATATTGAATATTCAGGTCCTCCATATGCGATGATCAAACTGGCGAAATACATTATGCTTTTCATCCTGCCTGCTTTCCTTGTCGCTCTCCTCATGAACGGAATGAATCCCGGCATCAACATTGTCTGGCTCATCCTGAAGATTCTCGGCGTTGTGCTTCTCCTCACCCTCATCAGAAATACAAACCCGAGAGTGAAGATTAAACAGGCCTCAAGGTTCTTCCTCGTCTGGATGAACCTGCTGGTTGTGGTTGCCATTGTGCTGATTGCATTAGGACTATAAAAACACAGATCGTGGGTTTCAAGGATTATTGTTTCAGGAAATCACTCTGGGTCTTCCACTTCGGAGGAGCATCATGCAACAACTGTGATATTGAGATCCTTGACTGCCTTACTCCGAGGTATGACCTTGAACGGTTCGGAATATTGCTGGTGGGCAGCATCAGGCATGCCGACGTGCTGCTTGTAAACGGATCAATAAACAGACGCGACAAAGACCGGCTGCTGGAGCTTTATCACCAGGCACCCAAACCGCTCCTTGTAGTGGCCATCGGTGCCTGCGGCTGCACAGGAGGGATCTTTGCGGAAGGCATCCCCTTCGCCGGACCAGTTGACAAGATCATCCCGGTTGATGCATATATTCCGGGTTGCCCCCCTAAACCGGAAGCAATAATTGCGGGAATAGTTAAACTGGCAGGTAAAAAATAGCAACACAGGAATGGATACAGAGGCAGCCATAAACAAACTGACGGAAAAATTCAGCGGTGACACAATCAAGGTAGTACTGCAGAAGGGTAATCGTGCGATTGTAACAATCAGGCCTACAGCCATACCTGCAATTTCTGAATACCTGTATAAAAGTGAGGGTTACCGTTTCATAATAGCCTCCGCACTTCACACCAGGCGAGGGTTTGAGATCTACTACCACTTCAGTTTTGACGCTGACGGATCAATACTCAGCCTGCATGTCATTCTTGACAAGGAGAAACCGCATATTGAATCGCTCTCAAATATGTTCAGCGCATCAAACTGGATAGAGAGAGAGATGCATGAGCTCTTCGGCATTGACTTCCTGAATCACCCTAACCAGGAAAAGCTGCTCTCAGAAGGCAACTGGGCTGATGATGTCTACCCATACAGAAAAGAGTTCAAATAATACTCTTACCACAATGAGCAGAAAGACCCTCATACCGATAGGACCCTATCACCCTCTGCAGGAAGAACCTGAACTCTTCAAGCTCTATTGCGATGGGGAGATAGTCACGGATATAAAATGGGAGACCGGATATAACCACAGAGGCATCGAGAAGCTGAGTGAGTCAAAGAGTTACGACCAGGTATTCTTCCTCGTTGAACGAATCTGCGGAATCTGCTCAACATCACATCCCTTCGCCTTTGCAAACGCTGTTGAGGAGATTGTCGGCGCTGAGATAACTGACAGGACAAAATACATAAGATCAATAATCGGAGAACTTGAACGCATCCACAGTCACCTGCTCTGGGTAGGTCTCGCAGGCCATTTCCTGGGCTACAATACCGTTTTCATGAGGGCCTTGAAATACCGTGAGCCTGTCCTTGACCTCTTCGAGATGATAACGGGCAACAGGAACAGCTATGCGATGTTCAAAGTGGGTGGAGTGAGGCGTGACATTGAAAACAGCAAGATCCCTGCGATCAGAAAAGAGATGGCTGTAATGCGCAAAAAGCTCGACCTGCTTACCGGTGCAGTGATGGATGACCCGGTGATACACGCCAGGACAAAAGGTGTCGGGATACTTACCAGGCAGGATATCGTTGACTATGGCGCCGTAGGCCCCACCGCAAGAGCCTCAGGTGTTGATATTGACGTCAGGAGAGACGATCCCTATGCCGCCTACCCGCTCGTCAACTGGAAAGTGATCACAGCCCAGGCAGGAGACGTCTTCGCCAAAGCAGAAGTAAGACTCCTTGAAATGTATGAGTCCGCCTCTATCATTGAACAGTGCGTTGATGCCCTCGAAAAGATGAAAGAGGGAGATATAGCACTGAAAATAAATGAGATACCGCAAGGAATTGGAACGGGACGAGCCGAAGCCCCCAGGGGCGAGGTATTCCATTTTGTTGTCTCTGACGGTTCCAACTCACCGGCAAGACATAAGATAAGGGCTCCAAGCTATACGAACATAGCAACATTCAAGAAATCATGCATCGGGCAGACAATTGCCGATGCTACTATATCTCTTGCAGCCGTTGACCCCTGCTACTGCTGCACAGAGAGAATGGCAGCTGCCTATGACAACTCATCCGGGAAGAAGATCTTTAACGCCAATGAGCTTATAGAGCTTTCCATGAAGAGAACATCAGAAATAAGGAAATCAGGTACCGGTCATGAATGAACCTCTGAAATTATTCGCTGACATGTACACATGTATGTACCTCCAGATGCTTATAATCGTTCCCCTGGCAGCCGGGGTTCTCTTCTTAGCAATTCCTGAAAGGTTTCAGACGGTCAAAGGAATACTGGCTCTTGCAATAACATTGGTTACGGGGTATCTTGCAGTAGCCCTCTACTCCGCTGATCCCCAGATGACAGCACAGGGCGAGATGCTCAGCAGGAGCTGCATGGCTCTCCTGAATACCGACCTCCTTCAGAGCGCCGGAGAGTTCCTCACATTCACCCTAGATGGCCTGAGCAAGCTGATCATCCTCTTTGTAAGCATCCTTGCGCTGCTTATACTTATCTATACCCTGGTTTATAACAGGACTGCCAGGGTAAACAACTACTATCCCTGGTTCCTGATAACGCTGGGATGTTCATATGGAGCAGTGCTCTCTGATAACCTGATCCTCTTTGTAATGTTCTGGGGTATCCTGGGTATCACCCTTTACAAGCTTATACCCGGGAGGGATGAAAAGAGCTCTGCTGCCGCGAAGAAGACCATGATTCTAATCGGAGCTTCAGACACAATAATGCTCATCGGAATCGCTCTCCTATGGCGCCTTACTGACACCCTGAGTATCAACAGAATATCACTGGAGACCAATAACATTCTTACCGTCACCGCTTTTATTGCACTGATGATCGGCAGCTTCACCAAGGCCGGTGCTTTCCCCTTCCACTCATGGGTGCCCGACTTCGCAGAGAACTCCCCGGTATCATCATCCGCACTTTTGCCGGCATCACTCGACAAGTTGCTGGGCATCTATTTCCTGGCGAGGATAACAGGTGATCTGTTTGTAATGAGCGAAGGAATTAAACTTTTCTTGCTTATTACAGGAGTATTGACAATCATAACTGCCGTAATGATGGCATTGATGCAACACGATTATAAACGTCTTCTTGGTTATCACGCTGTTTCACAGGTTGGTTATATGGTACTCGGGTTTGGAATTGGATCGGTTATTGGATTTGTAGCAGGTCTGTTTCACATGATTAATCATGCCATTTATAAGAGCGGCCTGTTTCTGGCCGCCGGAGCGATAGAGCGCCAGACAGGCCAAAGCGATATCGCTGATTTGGGAGGCCTTTCCAAAGCCATGCCCGTCACATTCGCAGCTGCCATTATTTTTGCCATGTCCATCTCTGGTGTACCGCCCCTTAATGGTTTTGCGTCAAAATGGATGATATACCAGGGGATTATCGACTTCGGGGCAGGGGAAGGCATAGCCTCACACCTGTGGATGGTGTGGCTTGGCCTGGCAGTATTTGGCTCAGCCCTTACACTCGCCAGCTTTGTCAAGTTCATCGGGGGGATCTTCCTTGGAAGAAGAGATCCCGGCTTGTCCAAAATCAGGGAGGTGCCCCTTTTGATGTGGTTCCCCATGGCGGTTCTGGCGCTGTTATGCGTCATCTTCGGTGTCTTTGCCACGGGTATTATTATCCCGAAACTCTTTACCCCGGTTGTGGGCTCCTTCACATTCAACGGGCTCTGGAGCTCATCGTTCGTTTCACTGCTCGTCCTGATCTCAATCATACTCGGCTTCCTCATTTACCTCGCCACCGGAAGAAAAAAATTCAGGAGAGAGGAGAACTTCATCGGTGGAGAGAAACCGGAAAAGCTGGGAGCTTCATTTCCTGCTCCGGAGTTTTACAAGACCTTCACCGAGTTTAAGCTTTTCTCACGTATTTATGAGAGAGCCGAGGCAAAGACCTTTGACATCTACGATCTCTCCAAAAAAGCTGTATTCTGGCTAAGCGGAGGATTGAGCAACGCTCATACCGGTGTACTTCCGGGATATGTCATCTGGGTTTGCGCCGGACTTGTAATCATGTTGCTGATAATGATCTGACAAAATAAAACTATGGAACTGGCAATATCGGTTATAGTAGGATTTATGATACTGGGTGCGATCTACGCCATCCATGCCAGGGATATTCTCTCAGCAGTGATAGCAGGAGGCATTGTAGGTTACAGCCTTGTCATCTGCTTCCTGCTGCTGAAGGCCCCAGACCTGGCTATTGTGCAGATTGTAGTGGAGACAATCACCCTCATTATCATGGTGGCTGTGGTACTTGACAGCTCCCGCGTTGAGGCTTACGGCAAGTTTGACAGCCGGGCATGGGTCACCGCCGCGACGGCAGTAGTTGTACTGCTTATCCTTTTCTGGTACCTCGGGGTAGCTGCAGCACCTCTCGCACCGTTCGGGGAGAACAGCATGAGGATGGCTGACGCATACGTCAACGGTGCAGTGGAAAAAACAGGCAGCATTAACCTTGTGACCGGCGTAATCTTCGACTTCAGGGGTTACGATACCCTCGGCGAGGCGACGGTACTCGTCACCGCAGTGCTCGGGGTGCTCACGATTCTGAGGATAAGAGGAAAAAAAATATGAATAATAATTCAGTACTTAAACTTCATAAATCCTAATTCGTTAATCCTTGTTCCTAAATCAATTCAGACCTTATGAAAGGGATGACAGTAATAGTAAAGAAGACGACGCAGCTGATTGCCGGGATAATATTCCTGTACGGCATATATATAATACTGCACGGGCATCTTACACCGGGAGGAGGATTTGCGGGAGGTGTGATTCTCGCAGGGTCCTTCATCCTTCTGATCCTGGCTTTCGGGAGTGATTTCCTGCACCTGATAAGGGAGGAGAGAGGTTCCACAATGTACGAGAATCTGGCTATCCTGATCTTTCTTTTCCTGGCACTTACAGGTCTTATTGCCGGCGCGAAGATATTCTTTGCCAACTGGCTGCCCCACGGAACACCGGGGGAACTTATAAGCGCAGGCTTCCTGCCACTCTACAACATATTTGTCGGGATTGAGGTCGCCGCTTCCATCCTTACAATTTTCCTGGCCCTGGTAATTTTTAAAGAGGAGATACTGAAATGACGGTCTACTGGCTCTGCTTCATACTGTTCCTAACCGGCTTGTACGGCGTGATAACAAGGAGAAACCTGATCAAGATAGCCATATCTCTGTCTGTAATGGAGTTCAGCTGCTTTCTCTTCCTGGCTCTGATAGGATACAGGGAGGGAGGGGTAGCCCCTATCGTTGACATGGCTGACCCTGTCAAAACATATGTTGATCCTCTGCCCCAGGCAATGGTACTTACAGCCATAGTTATAGGCCTGGCTACAACGGCCATGCTGATGGCGGTGATTATCAGGATCTACAGGAAATACGGAACCTTTGACATAAGAGAGATAAAGAACTTAAGAGGGTAAATGATGAATCCGCTCATACCGCTACTCGTTGCCGTTCCACTGGCCGGTGCATTCCTGATTATGATTCTGGGCAGATTCATCAATGGGGTTCCCAGGATTATGGCCCTGGCAACCCTGCTCCTTCTCTCCTTCATCAGCTTCTGGTTATTGACTACAGGAGGTTCTGCCTCTTCAGTTTATACACTCGGCGGATGGGAACCGGTAAATGGTGTACCCATCGGCCTGTACCTCATTCATGACGGATTCTCAGCACTGGTGCTGTGCATTATTAGTCTGATCGGCCTCCTCTCTGTAACCTACTCCATCTCATATATGGCGAGGTACACCTCCGAAAACTACTTTTATTCACTCTTCTGTCTTATGATCGCAGGCATGAACGGGGTTGTACTGAGCGGAGACATCTTCAATATTTTTGTCTTCCTCGAAATCTCTGCGATATCATCCTACGCCCTTGTGGCCTTTGGGGTGGAGAAGAATGAACTTGAGGCGACTTTGAAATACCAGGTCCTTGGTGCAGTAGCCTCATTCATGATTCTATTTGCAATAGGCTTCATATACTGGAGCGCTAAAACGCTTAATATCGCCGATATAAGATCTGCCTTCAGCGAAGGTCATGAAACCCGGTATTATCTTCTTATCCAGATTCTGCTCTTGTCAGGTTTTGGACTGAAGGCTGCAATAATACCGTTTCATGCATGGCTGCCAGATGCCCACTCGTCAGCTCCCTCACCCATCTCGGCAATGCTCTCCGGCGTGCTTATCAAAGCCGTAGGCATCTACGTCATTATACGTCTCTTCTTCAATATGTTCGAAATAACTGAGGGGATGGCCATATTGATAACCACTCTGGGCGCCCTCTCTATGGCTGGGGGTGTGTTACTGGCTATCGGCCAGTGGGATATTAAACGGCTGCTGGCATACCATAGCATCAGCCAGATGGGTTATGTCATCATGTCGGTAGGCATAGGCATGATACTCATGGCCAGGGGTATCCGCAGTGAGGTCGCCGCCCTTGCAATCACCGGGGGCATCTTTCATATGCTGAACCATGCGGCATTCAAGGGACTTCTCTTCCTCAACGCAGGTGCCATCGAATACTCTGCTGGCACCCGTGATCTGAGAGAGATGGGCGGACTTGCCCGGACCATGCCTGTTACCTCAGCGACTTCATTCGCTGCCTCCCTCTCAATATCGGGAATACCTCCCTTCAACGGTTTCTTCAGCAAACTGATCATCATAGTAGCTGCTGTTATGGGCCGCTTTTATTTGCTCGCTGCCCTTGCTGCCATCGTTAGCATAATAACCCTCGCATCGTTCATGAAGTTCCAGCGTTATGCCTTTTACAATCTGGAACCCGGGAAGATAAAGAAAGAGATCAGGGAGGTCCCGCTGCCAATGCTGCTTAGCATGGTCATACTGGCTGTAGTATGCCTGCTGCTCAGTCTGCTGGTGTTGCCGGGTATACGTGAAACGGTACTCTCACCGGCAACTGACATACTGATGGATCAGATGAAATATTCCTCACAGATAACAGGCATGTGATATGAGATACGTTGCACTATTTATATTATCCATGGTCTTCTGGCTCCTGATAACCTTTAAATTCAGTGTGGCGAACATTGCTGCCGGAGCCGTTGCTTCAGCCATCACGGCAGCCATCTTCGGCAGATACTATTTCCATAATGTCTATAAATTCCTCCAGCCGCGGCGCTGGCTGTGGTTCGGTGTCTATCTGGTTACCTTCATCTGGGCCTGCATCAGGGCTAACTTTGATGTGGCATACCGCGTGCTCCATCCGGCTATGCCAATAAGACCAGGAATAGTGAAAGTGAAGACCACTCTCAGATCTGAGTTTGCCAGGACATTACTTGCCAATTCGATCACCATGACCCCGGGTACTATTACAGTAGACATCATCGGAGATGAGATATTTATACACTGGATCTATATCCGGTCTGAAGACCCGGCACTATATACAAGAATGGTAACCGGAAGATTTGAAGAATACATTAAAAAATTTGCGGAATGACCAGTTTCCTTACTATACTGCTCTACATACAGATTGCCTTATGCGCAGCCTGTCTCTTCCGTATCATCAGGGGACCGACTATTCCTGACAGGATGGTGGGTATTGACATCTTCGGGATACTAGTAGTTGGTATCTGCGGCATTATCTCAGTGCAGACCGACAAGGCCTTTATCCTTGATATCGGCATCGCCTGGGTCATACTGAGTTTTATTGGAACCCTTACGCTGGCAAAATATCTCAGCGGGAAAAAATTGAATGAATGATATGGCGGCCATAATCTTAATATCGGTAGGAGTTCTCTTCAACATCTTCGGGTGTATAGGTCTGATCCGGCTTCCTGATATGTACAACAGGCTGCAGGCAGCCACAAAGTGTGTGACACTGGGATGTTGCAGTATCCTCCTGGGTGTCCTTGTTCACTTTGGCATTGGAAGTGCAGGCTTCAGAGCCCTGGTGGCAATTCCGATCCTCTTCTTCACCGCGACGGTGGCTGCACACGCCCTCGTAAGAGGTGCATACCATTTTGGAACAAAAATGGATAAAAGGAGTGTGAAAGATGATTACAGGGAGGCAGTGAAATGAAGTATCCCAAACTCAGAGAGCTTAAGGAGGCAGTGATATCACTGGTCACACCGGCATACACATCAAAATTCCCGGCCGGGGAGCATGTACCTTTCAAAGACTTCAGGGGAAAGCCCGTGGTTGACAACACCAACTGCGTTGGATGCGAAACATGCGCTAATGTATGTCCTCCACTGGCCATAACCTTCACCGATGACACGGAAAGGAAGATCAGGACTATAAAGAGAGATTATGGCAAGTGCATCTTCTGCGGCCAGTGCCAGGAACACTGCATCACCGGTAAGGGTGTAAAGCTTTCTGACACGATCTATGACCTGGCTGTCTTTGACAGAGCCAACAATGTCGAATACCAGGAGAAGGAACTGCTGGTGTGCGAGAGCTGCGGTGCAGTCATTACAACGGTTGAACACCTCGGCTTCATGCATCGCAAACTTGGCCCGAAAGCCTTCTCGTCTGTCCTGAACCTAAACGTGCTCAACCGCAAGCTGAAGCTCGCCGAGGAGCAGGATCTCTCTGCAGAGATAGGAGAGAAACTCCAGAGGAAGGATATGTTCAACATTATCTGCCCTAATTGCCTCAGACAGGTAACCGTCAAGTATCTTTTCAGAGGTGCCTGATAAACTTACAGCCATCCTTTCACAGACTGACCGCAAAATACTATTTGTCGGTATCGGTAACCTTCTGAGACAGGATGACGGAGCGGGAGTATATATCAGCACAAGGATCAGGGAAACAGACAATATCAAGGTCATCACCCCCGAGGTAAGCATCGAAAACTATATCGGAAAGATCAACTCCACAGATCACGATACTCTTGTCGTAATTGATTGCGTTGACATGAAAAAGCCACCGGGAAGCTTTGCCCTGATACCGGTGGATCAGATCAGTGACCTGACTTTCAATACCCACAACATCTCCCTGAAAAAACTATCAGAATTCTTCAGAAATGAAGTACTGATACTCGCAATTCAACCCGAGACTATTGCATTCGGAGAAAATTTATCGTATATTGTACTTGAAGCCTGTAAAAAAATAGTTGAACTCATAAATAAAAAGGAGGTAAAAAATGGCCGTTGAATATTTATGCAAGGCATGCAGGGGACGCCTTAACGTCAAGACCTCTATAGTGCTCTCTGCCACAAAGATAAACAGCACGAAGTGGGGTCTGGTCTTTCTCGACCCAGAGCTCGGAAAATATACAAAAACGACCCACCCGTCGTTCGAGATGGAGAAAGGTTCAGAGTACCTTATCAACTGCCCAATATGTCACTCACAGCTGAACAGCATGAAGTATCCTCACCTTGTAAGGATTATCATGATAGATGAGAACGGCAAGGAGTTTGACATCTATTTCTCAGGCATTGTCGGAGAGAATTGTACCTATAAGATCAGTGAGACTGGGGTTGAAAAGACAGGTCCTGACGCAAAACTGTACGATAAATACTTTGACATCCCCCACGAAGACCGCAAATATCTTTAGCAGGCAGTCCTCAGTCCTCAGTCCTTAGTCCTCAGTCCTCAGTCACATTACCGACTGCCGATTGTGGATTGTGGACTGCTGACTGGTTTCAACTGCTGATTGCGGACTGCTGACTGCCGACTGGCTTACTGCCTAATTATTGCACATATCTGACCGATTCTTCCACAATTCTTGGATTTTTTAAGCCAACTTTGTAGTAATTAACCGGGAGTATATGAAAACGAATATTGAAGTCAGGTATGCAGCGCATCCTGATGATGTAAAACACTGGGATACTGAACGCCTGCGGCGGGAACACCTTGTCGGATCACTTTTCCGGGATAACGCCGTAACAATGGTATATACCCTTTATGATCGTATGATTGCCGGTGGAGCCAAACCTGTCGGGGAAGCACTTGAACTGGAACCGGTTGACGAGGTTAAAGCCTCCTACTTCCTTCACAGGCGTGAGTTGGGCATCTTCAACGTCGGAGGAAAAGGAAGGGTGAAGGCGGGCGAAAGCATCTTCGACCTTGACTACAAAGATGCGTTGTATCTTGGCAGCGGCGACAGGGAAATTTTCTTTGAAAGCATCGATAAAGAGCATCCTGCACTCTTCTACTTCAACTCCACCCCTGCCCACCGGAACTACCCTGACCGCAAAGTCACAATCAATGATGGGATAACCGTGGAGATGGGTTCAGCGGAAGCAGCCAACCACAGGGTTATAAACAAGATGCTCGTGAGCCAGGTGCTCGAAAGCTGCCAGCTTCAGATGGGTATGACCGAGTTGAAGCCGGGAAGTGTATGGAACACAATGCCGCCTCATACCCACGGCCGTCGGATGGAGGTCTATTTCTATTTTGAGGTGCCCGGTGAAAGCGTCATCTGCCACTTTATGGGCGAGCCCGCCGAGACAAGACATATCTGGATGAAGAACAATGAGGCGGTCATATCACCCCAGTGGTCGATCCATGCTGCAACTGCTACCTCCAGCTATACATTCATCTGGGGTATGGGTGGGGAAAATCTCGATTATGGCGACCAGGACTTCCTGAAACAGACTGATCTGAGATAATAATTAATAATCAAGGACTTAATATAATATTATGGGCAGTGATACATTCAGACTCGACGGAAAGGTGGCGCTGGTCACCGGAGCATCATACGGGATTGGCATGGCGATGGCAAGGGCTCTTGCCGCCGCCGGGGCCACCATCGTCTTCAATGACCGTAATCCCGAAAGAGTAACGGCTGCAATTGAGGAGTACAAACGCGACGGCATTGATGCCGGAGGATACATATTCGATGTAACTGACGAAGCGGCCGTGAATGAACATATTGCCCGGATAACCTCAGAAGTCGGAGTGATTGATATCCTCGTTAACAATGCCGGCATTATCATAAGGGTCCCCGCCCTTGAGATGGAGGTGGCTGAGTTCCGTGAAGTGATAGACATAGACCTGACCGGCCCATTCATCATGTCAAAGGCCGTCGCCCCCGGCATGATAAAGAAAGGAGGCGGGAAGATCATTAATATCTGCTCCTTGATGAGCGAACTTGGCCGCGAGACCGTCTCAGCCTATGCCTCAGCCAAGGGCGGACTTAAGATGCTGACCCGCAACCTGGCTTGCGAATGGGCTGAGTTCAACATCCAGGTCAACGGCATCGGACCCGGATATATAGCCACCCCTCAGACAGCTCCTCTGCGTGCCGAAGGACATCCCTTCAATTCATTCATTATAGGCCGGACACCGGCAGCCAGATGGGGCACACCCGAAGACCTCCGGGGGCCCGTGGTGTTCCTCGCATCAGGAGCCTCTGATTTTGTCAATGGCCACATACTCTACGTAGACGGCGGTATCCTTGCCTATATAGGCAAACAACCAAAATGAAAAACTCCCTGTATCATGAAACAAATACTCCTCCTTCTGACATCACTTCTGCTGTTTGCAGGCTGCACCAACGACCGCATCAGGATCACCCTTGACAACACACTGCCCTTTGACCGGTCGTCAGAGCCGGTTGAGATACCTGTACCTGTGCTGACGGGAAATATAACTGACTGCATCCTCTCCCAACTGGTCGTAACTGACAGCAAGGGTATGGAGGTGGCTTCTCAACTGATATATGACGGGCAGCCCGACCCGCAGTCGCTGCTCTTTATGGTAGACGTAAAGGGCAATGAAAGCTCCGAATATTTTATCAGCAAAGGGACTCCGGCAGATTATGAGGAAAAAGCCTACGGCCGGTTTGTCCCGGAGAGAATGGACGATTATGCATGGGAGAATGACCGTATTGCCTTTCGCATTTACGGACCTGCCCTGATAGCCAAGGACGGCCCCAGCAACGGTATTGACCTCTGGATCAAACGAACTGACAAGATGGTAATTGACAGATGGTATGCCGATTACCTGGCAGGGAAAAATACCTACCATGATGACAACGGTGAGGGATGCGACTGCTACAAGGTGGGACGCACCCTCGGTGCCGGTGCCATGGCTCCGTTCATTGATGATTCCCTATGGCTGGCAGTCAATTTTGAAACATGGCAGACCCTTGATAACGGCCCGTTGCGTACCTCCTTCAGGCTCACCTACCCGCCCTTCATGGTACGTGACGTGTTGGTCACGGAGACACGTACAATTTCGCTTGATGCTGGCAGCCAGCTCACAATGGTTACGGAGGAATACACAGGAATAGACACGGAGTTTACGGTAGCAGCCGGCATCGTCAGGCGTGAAGAAGGCTCATCGCTCCTGTTCCCGCCTGAGGCAAATGCCATAGCCTATCGCCTTGACGGCGGTGAGGGAGGCATAACCTATGTCGCTGGCGTACTGACAGCACCCGCCATTGCGGTGACGGAGAACAAGGACCATTTGCTGATCATAACCAGGTATACACCTGGCACTCCACTGGTGTACTATACCGGTGGCGGATGGAGCAAATGGGGCTTTGAGTCCGATAACGCCTGGACTGAATATATCAGCAGGTTCTCCCAAAGAATAAGCGCACCTCTCATGATGACAATCGAATAGACCATATGCGCCACTCAGCCGGTATAGCGGCCCTTGTTTTTGTAATATTTGCAGCGACCCCCCGCACAGGGAACACCCAACCCAAGTGTGCCTTCACTCATTATTCGGTTGAAGATGGCCTGTCGGAGGGTGTAGCCCTAACCATGCACCAGGACCGTGAAGGACTGATGTGGTTCGGCACCTTCGACGGGCTCAACAGGTTCGACGGCTACAGTTTCAAAGTATACAAGTCGGGCTTCAACTCCGGTTATGGCCTGACGAACAACAGGGTTGACCGGATCACCGAGGATGACCTTGGGCACCTCTGGATAATGAATAACGACGGTGAGGTCTACCGGATGAATCCCCGGACCGAGGAGTTCATCAACTTCAATGAGATAAGCACCAATGGCCCTGAAAACTATTCACCGGTAACCCAGATTTACTGCTTCAACGGTGGTGAGACCTGGCTCTCTACTGAAGCCGGAACCTGCATCAGGGTAATCTCATCGGCAGTTTCTTCGGAATATAAACTCGACAGATTTGTATGCAGGAATGGATCATCCTCAACCCCGGCAGTAAACCTCATCAGTAAAGACAGCCATGGCACCGTATGGATTCTGTCCGATAACGGCCTCTTCAGAATCACCGGGGAGATGGAGACACCCGAGCAGGTCTTGCACGGCAGCTACCCTGCTACCGGAAACAGGATATTCTTCTGTCTCCACGAACAGGGAGAAAGGATGTGGTTCGGCACTGGCGACGGCACAATTGTGGTGACAGACAGTGGTGCTGACATTTATGAAGAGATAAAATTTGGTGTCACTTCTGATATCATTAGCATCAAGCCCCTGAACCAGCGTGAACTGATTATTCTTACATCAGGTGACGGCTTTTTTGTATACACGCCGGTCACCGGAGAGAAAAAGCCTTATGACCGGGGCAGGTACCCGGTCCTTCCCACAAACAGCATGGTGTCAGTATATGTAGACAGGTATGGTGAGGCCTGGATTGAGACCATGGCTGACGGTGTCACCCACTTCGACCCTTTCAACGGGTCTGTGAAGCACTACAGGATGAATGTCGACAAGACTAACCAGAATGTACTCCTTCCCAGCTTTGTCATATTTGAGGACATTAATGACATCCTGTGGATTTACCCCAGGGGAGGCGGATTCTCAAGGTATAACCGCATTGACCGCAGGCTTGAGTATTTCTTCAATGAGCCCGGCAGTGATGACAGGCGGTTCCCAAACCTGATCCACTCAGCCCTCTCCGACAACCAGGGCAACCTTTGGATGTGCACCATTACAAGGGGTATAGAAAAGGTCTCCTTCTTCCCTAACCAGTTCAGGGTTATCAGCCCGAAGCAGGTCCCCGCTTCTCACTCGGAGAATGAAGTGAGGGCTGTTTTCCAGGACAATAACCGGTATCTCTGGGCAGCAACCCGCGATGGCCGCGTATACCTCTTCGACCCACAGCATAATATGGTGGGATACCTGCGGGAAAACGGCACATTCTCATCAGGTGAGGCCTTCAGCGCACTTGTCTATGTCATTACCCAGGACCGGAAAGGCAGTATATGGATGGGGTCAAAGGGCATGGGCCTGTTCAGACTCGAGCCCACCGGCAGGAGTTCCCCGTGCTGCTATAATATAACCGGGTACAGGCATGACGACGCTGACCCATGGAGCCTGAGCCATGACAATGTCTATTCAGTCTATGAAGACCCGGCAGGAAGAATATGGGTTGGCACTTTCAACGGAGGACTGAACTACATACGGGAGGAAAACGGTGCGCTCCGGTTCGTCAACTCCTTCAACAGACTTAAGAACTACCCCTATTCAAATCATAAAAGAGTAAGGTATATCACGTCAGACAACAACAACCGCATGTGGGTGGGCACTACAAGCGGCCTGGTGATTTTCGACCTTAATTTTACCGATCCTGAGAAGGCGGAGTTCGAAACATGCTTCTTTGACCCGGCGGTTGAAACCAGCCTGGCGAACAACGACGTACATTACGTATACTGCTCTCCGTCTGATGAAATATATGTGGCAACATTCGGCGGTGGCCTCAACCAGCTTATAAGCAAGGGATCAGGAAGCGAAAAGCCCGCCTTCAGGTCGTATACCGTAAAGACAGGTGCTCCTGACGATGTGATCCTCAGTATTGTTGACGACCTGAACGGCAATCTATGGCTCAGCAGCGAGAGAGGCATACTTAAGTTCAACACGCATAGCGAATCGTTTGAAATATACAGCGAGCAGAGCGGGGTGGAGAAAAGATATTTTTCGGAGGCAACAGGCCTCAGAACAGCCGAAAATGAGATTATGTTCGGCTTTGACAATGGTATCTACTGCTTTAATCCTTCGCAGGTCCGTAAGGTCGACTATGTGCCTCCACTAGTTTTCACCCGTATGACTATCGGAGGTACGGATATTCATACTGACGCGGCAGGCCTCCACCCTGACGGTGCAGAGACCGTCAGTCCGACCCTCATACTTAGCCCTGAACAGAAGAGCCTGAACATAGAATATGCAGCACTCGATTACCGTAACCCGAAAAACATACAGTACGCTCACAGACTCGAAGGGGTTGACCCTGACTGGATAATAGGCAGGGGCCAGCGCAGTGCAGCCTATACCAACCTCGATCCCGGTCAGTATATTTTCAGCGTCAGGTCAACCAATTCGGACGGCATCTGGGTTGACAACAACCGCACCGTCAGGATTACTGTAGAACCCTCTTTCTGGCAGACCGTGCTGGCAAGGGTGTTGCTGATCCTTGTCACACTGATTATTATTGCTGTGACGATCTATGTCATATTCACCTTCTATAAGCTTCGCCATAAGGTGGAGATAGAGCAGATTATCACAAACCTCAAGCTCAAGTTCTTCACTGACATATCACATGAGCTCAGAACCCCGCTTACCCTGATATCGTCACCCGTGACAAACATCCTGCAAAACAATTCGCTCGATCCGGAGGTAAGGGACCAGCTCACTCTTGTGCAGAGTAACACCCAGCGGATGCTGAGGCTGGTAAACCAGATACTCGACTTCAGGAAGGTGCAGAGCAAAAAGATGCGTCTCAGGATAGAGGAGTTCCCGCTGGGTTCATTTATTTCCGGGATCTGTACTGACTTCCGGAAGGTGGCAGAAGACAAAGGTATCCACTTCATTGTGGAAGATCAGTCGCAGGGCGTAACTGTATGGGCTGATAAGGACAAGGTTGAAAAGATCGCCTATAACCTGATTACAAATGCACTGAAATTCACCCCGAGGGGCAAGCGTGTCGATATTACCGTAAAGAAAAACAGTGACTCACTTGAACTTATAGTTGCTGACCAGGGCATGGGCCTCTCAAGGGAGAAGATGAAGAATCTCTTCATGAGGTTCGGCAGTGATGACAAGGAGGCCATCTCGCTTCAGCCCGGTACGGGCATTGGCCTCTCTCTCAGCAGGGAGTTGGCGGAACTTCACCGGGCAGAGCTTACAGCTGAAAGCGTGGAGGGTAAGGGGGCAACATTCCGCGTTCTCTTTAAACTTGGATTCGCCCACTTTGACAATGACACTGAGTTCGTCCTGTCTGACGGGCAGAGCACCCCATCGTCACGGCACTCACTCCCTGTCATGCATGACGATGAAGAGAACAGTGATGAGGTCAGCCAGGAAGATGATGAGCCGGTCCTGCTGTTTGTGGAAGACAACGAGGAGCTGCGAAGCTTCATCCGGATAATCCTCTCCGACGGATTTCATGTGATCGAGGCAGGGAATGGCATCGAGGGATTCGAGATAGCACGCAGCCAGTTGCCCGATATAATCATCACTGACCTGATGATGCCTGAGATGGACGGCCTCGAGCTGGCTCGCCGCATAAAACAGGAGGTAACCACATCACATATACCTGTAGTTGTGCTGACTGCCAAGACTGACCTCGACACCCAGGTGGAGGCACTGAAGAGGGGGGCTGACGACTTTATCACCAAACCATTCAGCTCAACATACCTCAGGGCAAGAGTGGAGAATATACTGCAGCAGCGCAAAAAGCTGCAGGAGCTTTTCCTCTCAACAATAGCAGACTATCCACCATCCAGGGCAGGCAGGTCATATGAGGTCACCCCCTCCGAACCCCTCGTGGAATCATATGATGACAAGCTCATGAAGAACCTCATGGAAGTAATGGAACACAATATTGACAACTCTGATCTTACCGTTGATGAACTCGTTTCGAAGATCGGTATTGGCCGGTCGGTCTTCTTTAAGAAGCTCAAGAGCCTCACCGGGCTCGCTCCTATCGAATTCATCAGGGAGGTAAGGGTGAAGAGGGCTGCACAGCTTATTGAGGCAGGTGAATATACAATATCACAGGTGACATACATGGTGGGTTGCAATGACCCCCGGTACTTCTCCCGCATCTTCAAACAACGATTCGGAGTGACCCCCTCGGAATACCGTGACAAGCATGCAAAACAGAAGTCATCCTGAAAACCTTGAAAACAGACCTATCAATGAAAACATCTGTTACAATCGCTAGCACCTGTCTGCTGGCAGTCATAATTCTCAGTTCATGCGGGACCAACAGACGTGATAGACTCAACTCACCCCTGTGGTCAGTACGCATGGCCGAATCGGAAATGATCCGGAACCCGTCACTCTGGATGGCTGATTTCGTGACTGAAAAAAAATGGAATTACACCCAGGGTCTTATGGGCCTGGCCTTCATGCGCCTGAATGAGGCGACAGGTGAAAAAGCCTACTATGAATATGCACAAGGATATGCAGATTCTCTAATAGACGAAAACGGCTTAATCTATAAGTATAAGAAAGAGAACTATAACATTGACCAGGTCAACCCCGGCAAGATGATGTTCCTGCTATATGACCGCACAAAGGATCCGAGGTACGAGAAGGTGATCCACACCCTGAGAGATCAGCTGGAATCACAGCCAAGGATTGCCGAAGGCGGATTCTGGCATAAGCAGATCTACCCTGACCAGATGTGGCTTGACGGTATATACATGGGGGCTCCCTTCTATGCAGAATTTGCTCTCAGGTATGAGCATCCGGAAGATTTTCAGGATGTGGTGAACCAGTTTCTCATTGTTGCCCGGAATACCTGGGATCCCGGAACAGGCTTATACAGGCACGCTTTTGATGCCTCCCGCAAGATGGCGTGGGCAGACAGCATTACGGGTCAGGCGCCTCATGCATGGGGGCGCGCAATGGGATGGTTCTCGATGGCTATTGTTGACGTGCTTGACTTCCTCCCGGAGGAGCAGCCGGGACGAACCGAGCTGATATTCATCCTTCAGGGAATGGTGCAGAAACTGTCGGAGATACAGGACACTCAGACGGGTGGATGGTACCAGGTTCTGGACCGTTCAGGAGACCCTGGCAATTATATCGAAACATCATGCACCGCCATGTTCGCCTATTCAATATTCAAGGGTGTCAGGATGGGATATCTTGACGGAAAATATCTTGCCACAGCTGAAAAAGCATACCTCGGGCTGATTGAAAACTTCATCAAAACCGACAGTGCCGGGCTCATTACAATGACCAATATTTGCGGTGTGGCAGGACTCGGCGGTGACCCTTACCGCGACGGCACCTTTGAGTATTACATTGGCGAAGTTATCCGCGAAAATGACCCCAAAGGCGTTGGACCCTTCATCATGGCCAGCCTGGAATATGAATTTATACAGGAATGACTATTAATTGTCTTGCGGCCTGTCGCTGCGCTCCGTCTGAAGGTCTGATCCGCCAGCTGGCGGATGAAGGTCGGAGGTCTGAGGTCGGAAGGTCTGAGGTCTGAAGGTCTTGTGATATAAGTATTTGATTATCAATTAATAATCTTGAGTTTTCACTATTGCCTACTGACTATTGCCTATTG
>JBFYPM010000137.1:0-8324 GCA_041303295.1 Bacteroidales bacterium | reverse complement strand
GCGGCTGATGATCTGGAATCCTCCGTAGAGATCAACCTTGATGGGGATGTAGCTGCTGTTACCCCAGAAGGAGGTGCGTGGCCTCAGCAGGTGGTCAACTGTGAAGCCTCCCCATATCTTGTCGTTATATGCAAGTCCGGATACAGCAAAGTCTATGTCTGCAACATTATCGAACGGTGGAGGTGTGATCGGCGGCAGGGTCCCTCCTGTGCTTATCTGGCTGTTCCATGTCAATTTCATGAGGTCGAGTCCGAGGTAAACAAACTTGAAGTTCACTCCCGGTCTTAAATGCCATTCATCGTTCAACTGGATGTCATATGAGTAGAGCAGACCTATGTTCGTGGTGCTGAGATCGCCTGAGCCTGCCACGTCATGTGTAGCCAGGATTCCGATGCCGGAGTTGAAGTTGGGGACTGCCTTGTCAAATGAGAAGCTGTAGGTATGGAAGACTCCGGGGATCGATGGCCACTGGTTACGCCAGTTGAGTGCCAGGCGGTAGTCTTCCGTGGCACCTGCAAAGGAGGGGGCCAGGTAGAGTTGGTTAGCATAAAACTGAGAAAACTGGGGGTCCTGACCCTTAGTTAAAACCGAGATTGTGAGAAGCAGGCCGATCAGATATTTAGTACTTGAGGGCAATCCGGATCCTTTTAGTTACACGAAAGTAGCTAATTATACGGCTAAACTCAAGGAAGGTTGCATCAATTAATATCAACATTGATCCCGGCAGGTCGGGAAGATATTAACAGGTGAAGATCAATATGATCAGTTTCAGTAGTTTATAAGAGTTACATCACCTGCCATAATTATTGATTGACCGTTGCGATAGGTGCCTCTGACCTTCCATACATAGACGCCCGGACTGCAGAGCCTGCCTTTGTTGTAACCATCCCAGCCCATGGCTATTTCATCACTTTCGAAGACAAGAAGTCCGGACTTACTATATATTTTTAGATTATACGAATCTACCCCTGAAGCCACCGGGTGAAAAACCTGGTTCTCTTCGTCTGTCTGCTGGTTGTAATAGCCTCCTGTCGGCCCTCCCACATTGGGAACAAAGGCGTTGGGAAACCTGAGGTACATTCCCCTGTCGGTGAACAGGTCATTGACGGTGACTGAGTCTACACATCCGTTGACGGAGTATGCCGCCAGGCTGACGTCATACCTGCCCATCCGTTCGTACCTGTACGACGGGTCTGCCAGCGCTGAGTAGGTCCCGTCGCCGAAGTCCCAAAGGTAATTCACCGCCCCTGTTGAAAGGTTTACGAAGATGACCCTGTCGTTTTCACCCGAGTGGTCATTCTGCCGTACCTCGAAGGCAGCCCTGGGGTTATCCCATACTTCTATTATTTCTGTTGCCGTGCTGACCCGCCGTCTGCCATCGGTGAGGGTCAGTGTGACATGGTATGTTCCGGGGATGTCATAGATATAGTCATGACTTATCTCTGACGATGTGCCTCCGTCACCCAGGCTCCACGAGGCGGTGCAGCCGTCACCAGCATTGCAGCTAAACTTCACATGAAGGGGAACGCATCCGGAGGTGACCGATGGCTCAATTGAAGCAATAATCAGGGGTGCAGACACTGACAACCCCTGGGCTCCGCGCTTGTTCAGGGCTATGGTCTCTCCTTGTTTATCATTCGTGGCTATCGGTTCTTGCCTTATAATGGCTTGTCCCTTCTCTTTCACCGCCCCATCTGCCTCAGATGCGGTCTGGTAGTTGTGCAGAATAACAGGTTCTGTTTCAAGATCCTGTGATGGCGGAGCATCAGTGACGATCTGCTTCCCGGAAACGATTATCTGTGACGTATCCTGCGGGGGCGTCACCGGCTCAGTTTCGCCCCGTGAGGGGCTGAAAAGGAGGAGCCCTGCCACCATGAGACCCGCAGCGGCTGCTGTTATATACCAAATATTAAAGCGGGTGGGGTTGAATCTGAAGAACTCCCTCCGTCCGAGACGTTGCATGAGACGGCCGGTAAGGTCGCTACCTGCAACCAGCTCGTTCTCCTCCAGCTTATTGCGGAAGAGACTCTCAAGACCGTTATCTCTCTCTTCGTCTCTCATTCCCTTTTCAGGTATATTTCCCTTTCATGCGCGCCAGCTCCTCAAGTTTTTTTCTCAGAATGGCTCTTGCCCTGCTGTACTGTGACTTTGAAGTGTTTACATCTATCCCGAGCATCTCAGCTATCTCCTGGTGCTTGTAGCCCTCAATTGTGTAGAGGTTAAAGACCATCCGGTAACCTGGAGAGAGCTCGGCAAGCACCCTGTACAGATCCTCGGCAGTATAAAAATCCTCCTCGAATCCCGCTGTCCCCGTCTCGGCACTGACGTAATCATCTATGTCAGTGTGATGCTTGTGGCGCAGATTCTTATGATAATAAGTGATGGCCGTATTCACCGTCACCCTCCTCAGCCAGCCCCTGAAAGAACCCGTGCCCGAATACTCCCCGAGGTTAAAAAATATCCTCATGAAAGCCTCCTGCAACATATCTTCGGCTTCAGGCCTGTCAGTGGCATATCTCATGCACACGCCCAGCAGGAAACCTGAATGCTGTTTCCAGAGCATCTGCTGTGATTTCCAGTTGTGCCTGATGCAGCCCTCAATGATATGTTGTTCACTCATCATCAGCTGAGCACAGAAACAAGACCTGAGACATTGTCAAATGGTTGCATCGTATGAGGATTTTCTTAAAATAGCTGAAAATAAATTCTATCATCCTTAACTAATGATAAACGTCATTAGTTTCAAAATTATTCGATAATACCTTTGAAAACTGTAAAAGTCAAATAAGACAGATCATGTTCAACAAGTTCATTGCCTCAATTCTTCCTTATTTTCCGAAGAGATTCGTATGGATCTTCTCGCGCGCCTATATCTCAGGTGTAACGATGGCAGATGCCATGCGGGTATCAAGGGATCTAAACTTGCAGGGCATGAGGGTGACCCTCGATGTACTGGGTGAGTTTATCAAGTCTCTGGATGAAGCCGAGGCGAACAAGCAGGAGTACCTCGACCTGATAGCCGAGACTGAGAAGCAGGGCATCAACGGTAACTACTCGCTCAAGCCCACCAGCTTCGGCCTTCTGATAGACAAGGAGGTATGCTACAGGCTGATGAGGGAGATAGTGGCCGAAGCCGCCTCGCACAATAACTTCTGCAGGATAGACATGGAGGATTCGCCATGCACCGACCTCGAGATTGAGCTCTACAGGCGCCTGCATGCCGAGTTCCCGAAGAACGTGGGATTGGTGCTGCAGGCATACATGAAGAGGACCTACAGCGACCTGGAGAACATGCTTGACATGAACACTCCGGAGATACCGACCAACTACAGGCTTTGCAAGGGGATCTATGTGGAGCCCGCCGAGATTGCCTACAAGAAGTATGAGGAGATCAATAAACATTATCTCGAGGATTTGGATTTCATGTTCAGGAACAAAATATATGTTGGCATCGCCACGCACGACAAGCCGTTGATTGACGGGGCCTATGAGCTCATCAGGAAATACAATGTACCTAAGAGTATGTACGAGTTCCAGATGCTCTACGGCGTCACTCCGAAGCTTCGGCAGAGCATCGTTGATGCCGGTCACGTCATGAGAGTTTACGTTCCCTTCGGCGAGAAGTGGTTTGGTTACTCAACCCGCAGGCTGAAGGAGAACCCGAAGATGGCTGAGCATATTATTAAGGCAATATTTTACAAAGGATAGGTTGAAGGCAAGAGGCCATAGGCAATAGGCAATAGAAATTGTCGTAAAGTGTAAGAGACTAATTCTTAATTCCTAATTTCTCACTACTGCCTACTGCCTGCCCCCTACTGCCTCTATTTCCGCGGCACTCGGTAAATGAGTGAATCATGCACGGCCCGCAGGTTCTCCATCTCGCGGGCGGAGATGTATGGCACAGGGGGCTCGGGTACTTCAGGCGGGCCGACAGCAAGCAGATAGATCAGAGGAATAAGGGTAAGCGGGCTGACAGCCAGCATCTGATCTGATGGTATCTGTCCCTTCTCATAGGCCTCATAGCGCTGCTTCTGTCTCAGCAGCTCATAATTGGAGGCCGGATCTCCGAGCCTGCTGGCGCTGGTCAGTCCCTGGTACGCAGACAGTCGGAGATTATTTGTTGCATTGATCAGCTCCTGGTTCGTTGCAGGCGGTTCAGACATAATGGCGGCCCTCATGTTACCAATCCTGGGAATGACCACTACTGCCGCCATCATCAGGGTGTCGGTTGTGAGATAAATACCAGCAACGTATTCACTTGAGTGGAGGCTATCGTGCACCGGCATGTTATACTCTTTGTAGCCAACACATGTAAATGTGACGGTGTCAGGGTAGCGGGCATAGAATGAGACCATGCCCCTGCTGTCGGCGGCGCCGCTGCGCCTGCCTGTTGCCTCTGTGGAGCCTCTGCTGACGCCCCTGACCTGGTAATGAGCCCCTGTCAGCGGCTGGCGTGTTTCGGCATCGAGTATCACACCATGAAACAGTATCGGCCCGGCCTGCTGAGCTGCTGCAGGCTGCGGACGAAATGCAAGAAGAATAAAAAACAGGACAGGAAGGGCAGCAGCCTTACCTGCGAAGGATGATCTCGTCAAGTGTCCTCTTCGGAACGTGGTGTACACGCTCTTCATCTCTCCAGTATTTAACATTATTATTGACAAGGGTCTCGAGGACCACCTTCTCAACCGGCTTTCCGAGTGCAAGTACAAGGAGCACCTCCAGGTCCTTCGGGATGTCAAGCAACACCCTGAGCTTCTCCTTTTTGACTGATGCTATGATACATCCTCCGAGACCGGCTTCGGTAGCACCAAGCATAATGCTCTGGGCTGCAATGCCATGATCAACGCCAAATGAATCCGATATCTCCTTATCTCCCAGGATAACAATATATGCCGTGGGCCTCTCGCCGGGGTCAGGACCCTCCCATGTTGTAAGGTATCCTGCCCATGCGAGACAGGGATAGACAGCCGCACGCATGTCGGGCTCAGTCACCAGTATATATTTCAGGGGCTGACGGTTGGCGCCTGAGGCTGAGAGACGCGCCAGGTCAACAAGTGAGATAAGCGTCTCTGTCGTTATCTCATGCTTCTCATCAAACCGGCGGTATGTTCTGTTTTTCTCTATTAGCTGTCGGATGTTCATCTTAAAAAGTTTGGCCAAAGATAGAGAAAAAACAGATATCTATTTTTTCAGTGCCTCATCGTATCTTTCGCCGATGATTTTCCAGTCGAGCAGCTCCCAGAAGTTCTTTATGTAGTCAGGGCGCCTGTTCCTGTAATCAATGTAATATGCGTGTTCCCATACATCGCAGGTCATGATCGGGACCAGTCCTGACCTTACAGGATTGCCTGCGTTCTGCTCCTGGGTGATTGTGAGCCTCCCGTCGGGTTTCATGCAAAGCCACGCCCATCCTGACCCGAAGAGTGTGGAGGCAGCCTTGGTGAAGGCCTCCTTGAAGGCATCAAACGAGCCGTACGCGGCATCAATTGCTTTTGCCACGGTGCCAGATGGTGTCCTTTTGCCCGCCGGAGAGAAGGCTTCAAAATAAAATGTGTGGTTCCATACCTGGGCCGCGTTATTGAAGATACCGCCTTCAGCTTTCCTGATCATGGTCTCAAGTGAGGCATCCTCAAAGGGTGATCCCGGGATGAGGTTGTTGAGGTTGTTGACATAGGCGAGATGATGCTTGCCGTGATGAATCGCCAGGGTCTCGGCGCTCAGCATGGGTGAGAGGTCATCTGCGCCGTACTTCAGAGGGGGTAATTCGAATTTCATGATCTGATCAGAGTATTTAGATTATCAGTAAAGATACTAAAATGAGTCAACCGCTGAAACAATCAGAGCAGAAATATCCTTTCGGGAAGGGGTTGAATCACTCCCTTCTCCACAGCTACAGCATAGAGCCGTTCAATAGCCGCCCTTCCCTCCTCTCCCAGTGAGAGGCTGAAGCTGTTGACGAAAAGTTTTATATGTTCTCTCGTTACAACAGTGTCTGTCTCCCTTGCGTGTTTTTTTATGAAGCTTACCGACCCGGCTGGGTTAGCGCGGGCATATTCGATGCTTCGTCTGATTGCCCTGTTCACTTTGGCGGCTGTGACCTCATCAACACTGCGGCTGATAACTATTCCACCGAGTGGTACAGGCATTCCTGTGAGCTCCTCCCACCTCTCACCGGTGTCGGCAACCTTTCTCAGATTCATTGCCTTGTAAGTAAACCGGGTCTCATGGATGATTAGGCCTGCGTCAACTTCCCCTGAGAGAACAACCTCAGGTATGTCGGAGAAGAGGTATTCGCGCTTGTTTGTTGCTGCCGGCCAGAAGATACTGAAGAGCAGGTTGGCGGTGGTATATTTCCCGGGGATGGCTATCAATGCGTTATCCAGCTCATCAGGGTACATCTTGTGTTTGCTTATCACCAGGGGGCCGTTACTGCGGCCGAGGGCGCTGCCGGCATCAAGGATGAGATAGCCGGCCGCAGCACGGGCATAGGCATGATAACTCATCTTGGTGATATCAACACTACCCTCAATGGCCCTGCGGTTAAGCTCCTCAACATCGGCAAGGAACCAGTCAAACTCCAGTCCCTCGGTATCTATCCTGCCATGCACCATCGCCTCGAAAATAAAGGTGTCATTGGGGCAGGGCGAAAATCCAAGCGTAAGTTTCATGGCTTCATTATTAAGTTGGTCAACAATGTGATATCATCGCGCATAAGTCTGCAAGGAGGGTCATAATGCCGTAAATAATCCGGTTATCCGTGTCATCTCCTCCTGCAGCCGGCGGAGTGCCAGGGGTATGTCCCAGTTCTTCAGGTTACGCGGTTCAACAATGTTTGAGACTGCCCTCACAGAGAGCCACGGGATCCGGGAGATTTCGCAGGCATAGGCCAGCCAGGCTCCCTCCATGGTTTCAATATCAGGATCCCATGCCTTCCGTATACGATCAATGACCGCCTGTGATCCGGAAGACATGTTTACTGTGGCACCGGTGACAGCGGGCAGGATCGCGGCCAGCAGGTCAAACCATCTCCCGCTGCAGTGTATACGCCCCCCGCTGAAAGGCGGGCTGTCTGGGTCGGCCAGGTTAGCCCCGAAGAGTGACAGGTAATCGCCATTGTCATCAACACCCATATCGGCAAAGCAGTCAGACCGTGTCAATACCACATCACCCGGGACAACAGAGGAGACATAGCTGCCGGCAATACCGGCCCCTATCACCATCGCCGGTATAGACCCTGATGAGAACCTCTTCTGAAGAGCCCATGACATGGCGGCACCTCCAACTCCGGTGACAATGATCTCACATCTGCACTGCGAGGAGGCAACAGCGCGCCGTACAGCCTCCTCCTCTGCGGGATGTGCAACAGCAATAAGAATATCTCCGGAATTGGTAGCCATCAGTTTAGTCAGTGATTAGAGTGATAAATATATTATTTTTGAACAAAATAGTCCTCATTCCTGTCAACCAATTAATTTAGCACTATGATCTACCTGACAAGAAGAGAGCGGTTCAGTTCCGCACACAGAATGTTTCGCCCCGGTCTCAGTGATGAGGAGAACATGAAGATCTACGGTAAGTGCTCGAACCCGATGTGGCACGGGCATAACTATGAGCTCAAGGTGACGGTGAAGGGCGAAATTGATCCGCTGACGGGATTCTTCATGAATGCCACACGGCTGAAGGAGATCATGAACGAAAGGGTGGTAATCAAGCTTGACCATAAGAACATGAACCTGGAGACTGACTTCATGTCGGGCAAGGTAGCCACAACAGAGAACCTGGCGATAGCCATCTGGCATGAGCTGGAGTCACCACTGGCTTCAGAGGGGGCCATACTGCACTGTGTCAGGATTGAGGAGACGGAAAACAATTATGTTGAATACTACGGATAATATGGAAAAGCTGAATGATGGCAGCGGCAGACTGTCAGACGGATACAACAAGATCGAGAAATGGAACCCGGAAGTGATTGCAGAGATCTCCGGATATTACTACAATATTCTGAAGCTCCTGGGAGAGGATCCCGACAGGGAGGGGTTGCTCAAGACGCCCGAGCGGGTTGCCAAGGCTCTCAGTTTCCTGACGAGGGGCTACCAGTCAGATCCTGAAGAGATTCTTCGGAGCGCCATCTTCACGGAGGAGTACAGGCAGATGGTGCTTGTAAAGGACATAGATATCTACTCGATGTGTGAGCATCACATGCTGCCCTTCCACGGGAAGGCGCAAGTGGCCTACATTCCTGACGGGCGCATAACGGGGCTGAGCAAGATAGCTCGTGTTGTTGAGACCTATGCCGCCAGGCTGCAGGTGCAGGAGAGGCTTAC
>JBFYPM010000136.1:0-17711 GCA_041303295.1 Bacteroidales bacterium | reverse complement strand
ATGGCTGCCCTGCAATACGTTATCAGGCTCATCGAAATAGAAGATAAGGAGGAGGATTCATCACTGGAGGAAGGGTTGAAGGAGTTGACAGGAATCATTGACCTCTGTCTGTCAAAGAAGCAGATACGCGTTCTTTAAAATAAGCAGGATACTGCCCGCATTGTTTCTCTATTCGTTTTGGAAACTCAACAATTTGTACTTTGGAGTTGGTCTTGGATTGCCTAGGACAGGCCTTAACCCGGTTCGCCGGGATTACGCTCACGCGTGACATTGGAAGTTCAAAGTAAGACGGCCGCTCTAACCATGTAGATATGGGGTTTTTTAAAAGTTGGAGGAACTCTGCGGGTTTTTTAATATATACTTAAACTTATATGACAACAGGAAATATACCAATAGGGCTGTGTCTCGCCATTGGCGGAGCAGCCCTTATAGCAGGAGCGGTAGTCTCATTTTACCTCTGGCAGGTAGTGCTCCGCAACAGAAGGAAGAAGATTATCAGCGAGGCTGAGGCTGAGGCTGAGGTGATCAAGAAGGAAAAGATTCTCCAGGCAAAGGAGCGTTTCCTCCAGCTTAAGGCTGAGCATGAGCAGGTCATCAATGAGCGTAACAACCGCATTAACCAGTCTGAGAACAGGATTAAGCAGAAAGAGCAGGCCCTCTCACAGAAGCTGGAAGAGACACAAAGAAGGAAGAATGAGGCCGACGCCATAAAAGAGAGCCTTACACAGCAGATGGAGGTGCTTGAAAAGAGATCGGAAGAGCTCTCAAGGCTGCACCGCCAGCAGGTTGAACAGCTGGAAACCATCTCCGGCCTGTCGGCTGATGATGCCAAGAACCAGCTGATGGATTCACTCAAGGAGGAGGCCCGTACTGACGCCATGTCATACATCAATGAGATCATGGATGACGCCAAGATGACCGCCACCAAAGAGGCCAAACGCGTAGTTGTGATGGCCATCCAGCGTGTTGCAGCAGAGACGGCAATAGAGAATGCCGTGACTGTCTTCCACATCGAATCCGATGAGATCAAGGGCCGTATTATCGGTCGTGAAGGACGGAACATAAGAGCACTGGAGGCGGCTACAGGCGTTGAGATCATCGTTGATGACACTCCTGAGGCCATTGTGCTTTCAGGTTTTGATCCGGTCAGACGCGAGATAGCGCGGCTTGCCCTTCACCAGCTTGTGACTGACGGTCGTATCCATCCTGCCCGTATAGAGGAAATAGTGGAGAAGACCCGCAAACAGGTTGAAGAGGAAATAGTTGAGATAGGCAAACGCACAACTATTGACCTTGGCATTCACGGCCTGCACCCCGAGCTGATCAGGCTGGTGGGCAAGATGAAATACCGTTCGTCATACGGACAGAACCTACTCCAGCACTCACGCGAGGTAGCCAATCTCTGCTCAATCATGGCAGCTGAGCTCGGTCTAAACCCTAAGCTGGCGAAAAGAGCAGGACTGTTGCATGACATTGGCAAGGTACCTGATGATGAGCCCGAGCTGCCGCATGCCGTTCTTGGAATGAAGCTGGCAGAGAAGTACAAGGAAAAACCGGAGGTTATAAATGCAATCGGCTCACATCATGACGAGACTGAGATGTCGACCCTCATTGCACCCATAGTGCAGGTGTGTGATGCCATCTCGGGCGCACGCCCCGGCGCACGCCGCGAGGTCATCGAATCATACATCAAGAGACTTAATGAGCTTGAGTCCGTTGCTCTCTCTTACCCGGGAGTGACAAAGACCTATGCCATCCAGGCCGGAAGAGAGCTGAGGGTGATTGTGGGAGCAGACAAGGTGAGTGACAAGGATACTGAAAGCCTCTCTTTTGAAATAGCACGTAAGATACAGAACGAAATGACATACCCCGGACAGATAAAGATCACTGTCATCAGGGAGACCAGAGCTGTCAATTACGCTAAATGAAAAAGCTGAAGATACTGAACATTGTCGGTGCCAGACCCCAGATAATAAAAGCCTCCGCTATCAGTCGTGCTATAGCCGGGGAGTTTGCAGGCGATTTTGATGAAGTGGTTGTGCATACCGGTCAGCATTATGACCGTGAGCTCTCTGCTGTCTTCTTCGATGAGCTCGAGATACGAATGCCGGACCATAACCTTCAGGTTGGGTCAGGCAGGCACGGGCGACAGACGGGCATGATCCTCGAACGTCTTGAAGACGTGATCATCAGTGAGAAGCCTGATTGTGTAATAATCTACGGCGACACAAACTCCACCCTCGCTGCAGCCCTGGCAGCTTCCAAACAGCACTTCCCGGTGGTGCACATTGAGGCCGGAATGAGATCATTCAATAAGTCAATGCCTGAAGAGCTGAACCGTATCATGGCAGACCACGCTTCAACGTTGCTTGTAGCACCTACCAACGCCGCTTTCAAGAACCTTATGGCAGAGGGTTTCCGGCCGGAGAACATCGCACCTTATGATATCAATAATCCGCGGGTCTTCCTGACAGGGGACATAATGTACGACAACAGCCTCTTTTATGCTGACCTCGCTGAAAGGAAGAAACAGGATTTCCTGTCGGGTCTGGGGCTGACGGAGAACAACTACGTGCTTGTCACCATTCACCGTGACTCCAACACCGACGATCCTGTAAGGCTTACCTCAATCTTCAGCACGCTGAAGGAGCTGGCGGAAAAAAACAGCATGCCAATGGTCATGCCGCTTCATCCCAGGACAATGATCGCTCTGCGCAACCGTGCACCAGAGCTATATGCAAACCTCTCAGACAACCCCCTGATCAGTATCGTGCCCCCGGTATCCTTCCTTGAGATGATCCTTCTTGAGAAAAAAGCCTGCATGATCATCACTGACTCAGGCGGGGTGCAGAAAGAGAGTCATTTCTTCTCACGCCCCTGTATTGTACTCAGGAAAGAGACGGAATGGGTGGAGTTGGTAAAAAATGGTACAGTGAAGCTTGCTGACGCTGATCCGGAAAAGATATCTGCCGCATGGGAGTACTTCATGGATAACAGGGAGGCACTAACCTATCCGGGCTTTTACGGTGACGGAAAAGCTGCCGGTGCAATACTGAAGGAAGTGCTTGCAGTATTCAGGAGCTGAGAGTATCAAGCACCTGCTTTGCCAGTGACATGATAGCAGGCTTGTAGTCAGACAGAAACTCCCCAGTAACCCTGTTCCCGATCACAACACATATTGTGAGGGCCTTATGGTCCATAAGTTTTGCAAGACCGTATATTGCCGAGCTTTCCATCTCATAGTTGGTGATCCTCTCACCCCTGAACCGGAATGAGGTGATGTTCTCATTAAGATCACTGTCAAAGGGCTGCAGCCTCAGGGTGCGACCCTGCGGGCCATAGAATCCCGGAGAAGAGATGGTTATTCCCCTCCTCATCCCGGCAGCAACTTTCTCGATAAGAGAGGTATCGGCATCCACAACGTAGGGATAGGCCAGGGTGTCAGGCCACTCGAGATGACTGGCCAGGGCATCTGCCAGCATATGGTCAAGACACCATTCATAACCCTCATAAAAGTGCAGCACCCCATCAAAACCTACCGCCTTTGCCGTGGCAATAAATGACCCCACCGGGAGATCTTCCTGAAGTCCGCCTGCAGTACCCAACCTGATGAACGAGAGTGACCGCGGTTCCTCAGCCACAATGCCAGTCGCCAGATCAATGTTTGCAAGCGCATCCAGCTCGTTGATGACTATGTCTATGTTGTCAGTCCCTATGCCTGACGAGATTATAGTTATCTCCATATCATGATAGCTTCCGGTGACTGTACTGAACTCCCTGTTGCTCTTTCTTACGCGTACTGTTTCCAGCATCCCGGCTATCATTTCAACCCTTCCCGGATCTCCTACAATTATAATATGGTCAGCAATATCACCAGGTAGAAGATGCAGATGGAATACGGATCCGTCTTGATTGGTTATAAGCTCTGTTTGTTTCATGATTCTGAAGATAAGCTGCAAAAATACAAAAAATGTCATCCGTACGGCATCCGTATTTATCACTCCGAAGGCAGTTAATTATTGTTAATTTGCTTTTTGGAGGTATTCTATTTGAAAGAGTGGGATATATTTGCCATCTGACCTGAAAATGACAAGAATGCAGCGCCGAGGTAAGATCAAGACAAAAGTAACAGCCATGATCATTTTTTTAATCTTTACCGAGGTATTTCAAGCCGGTCCTGTTTATGCAGGAGGGGTCAACGGAGCACGGGAGAAGAGAAGGATCGAGGCTGTAAGAACAGCAGAGCAGATCGAAATTGATGGCGTATTGGATGAATCCCAGTGGCAGGGTCAGGAGCCCGCCACAGATTTTATCATCTATAATCCTCACAACGGTGTCTCCTCATCGTTCCGGACGGAGGTAAGGGTTCTGTATGATGACGATGCCCTATATATTGGCGCCATGATGTTCGACACCAGGCCTGACAGCATCTTCACGGGACTCGGACAGAGGGATGCAGGCGACATAAACGCCGATCACTTTTACGTGGAGTTGTCTCCGTTCAATGACGGCCTTAACGGGGAAGTCTTCAAGGTATCCGCATCCAATGTGCAGATTGATAATAAACTGACCACATCTGACAGCTGGGATCACAACGACACATGGGACGCTGTTTGGGAGAGCCGTACACGTATGACCGACGATGGATGGGTGGCCGAGTTAAGAATCCCCTATTCTGCTCTCCGGTTTGCTAAGGCATCAACCCAGGTATGGGGCATCAACTTTTGGAGGGAGGTAAGGCGTATCAGGGAGACCTCATCATGGAACTTCGTCACCAAGGAATTCGGTTCAACCATAGCTCACATGGGGGAGCTGACGGGCATCCGCAACGTGGAGCCGCCGCTGCGCCTTTCGCTGGTGCCTTATGTCTCCGGTTACCTGGAGCATATGTCTGACCGTAAGGGTGTGGGTACATCATATAATGGAGGTCTGGATCTTAAGCTCGGCCTCTCGGAGAGTTTCACCCTTGATGCAACCCTAATTCCCGATTTCGGACAGGTGCAGTCAGATGACCATGTACTCAATCTTAGTCCCTATGAAGTTAAATACAATGAGAAGAGGCCCTTCTTCATGGAGGGAACTGAACTGTTCAATAAGGGAGACATATTCTATTCCCGGAGGATTGGTGGCACACCCCGCCTGGTAAGAGAGGTCCATGACATGACAGGAGAAGATGAGATCATTACAAATAACCCTTCCGAAGTAAGCCTGCTGAATGCTACCAAGATATCCGGAAGGACGAGGGGCGGGCTGGGTATCGGTTTTTTTAACGCAATCACCAACAGCATGTGGGCAGAGGTAAGCGATACAATGACAGGAGCGGTCAGGCATATAATGACCGAACCCCTTACAAATTACAATATGCTGGTGCTGGACCAGACCCTGAAAAACGATTCCTATGTAAGCATGATGAATACAAACGTCATCAGGGCTGCAAAAAAGGACGAGAATTTTTATACGGCAAATGTAACGGGTTTCGAAGCGCTTATGAAGACCGGTAACAGGCTCTGGTCAGCCTCGGCGGGAGCATGGCTGAGCCAGAAGTACTACACCGGCGGTGACTCCGGACTAGGCCATTCACTGAACTTCAATGCCGGTAAAACCGGAGGAAAGTTCAGGTCCGATTACAATATCTCGGTTCTCAGTGACACCTTTGATCCAAACGACATGGGTTACCTTCGTAACAACAACGAAATAAGCCATTCACTCGATTTTGCCTGGAACACCTACGAGCCGTTCGGGAATATAATGTCAACCCGCTCTTCGATTGACCTAAACTACGAGCAGCTTTACAGACCAAGGGCCTATACCTCCGCCAGTGTCGACCTTGCCGGTATGATTATACTGATGAACTACTGGTCATTGTCCCTTGACGTGGAGCTGTCACCTTGGGGCGAGAATGACTATTTTGAACCACGCACACCGGATATGTCAATGTATTATCACAGGCCTTCTGCCTTTGAGGCAGGATTCAGGGCAGACACAGACAAGAGCAAGAAACTCTACGCGAAGATGCAGGCCGAGTATTTCAGAACATGGTCTGACTATGACCAGCATGGTTATGCCTGGTCATTTGAGCCTGAAATCAAGGTGAGCAGAAGATTCCTTCTTGACTACTCCCTCAGCGTTGAGAAGATGTTCAATGACATCGGCTTCGTTCCGGGTAATCCTGGGGAAGGCATCACATTTGGTAAGCGCAATGTGGCTACAATGACAAATACCATCTCAGGTGAATTTATTTTTTCTGCCAGTTCATACCTGACCCTGAGGGGAAGGCACTATTGGTCAAGGGCTGATTATGATGGTGACTATTTTACGCTGCAGTCCGACGGCGATCTTATTCCCAGTGTTTATTCCACCCCGCTGAGCAACAGCGATGTGAACACAAATTTCCTGAATATTGATCTGGTTTACACCTGGCGCTTTGCACCTGGCAGTGAACTCTCACTGGTATGGAAGAATGCTATTTTCTCAGAGGGAGAGACGATAATCAGAAACGGACTCGATAATTTTAATGATCTCCTGTCACAGCCTCAGACAAACAGTATTTCATTAAAAATTTTATACTACCTTGACTACCAGAATTTCAGAAAGTTATTTTTACCTAAATAACTGTTATATAAAATGATACAAAGGATTCAGACTTTGTTTTTACTGGCTGTTACAGTTCTGTCCGGACTCATGCTCACAGGAAATATCTTATTGATGGATAACGGGAACGGGACAGTATTCAATATCAGTTTCATGGGTCTCGGTGAGAATGGAGCAGGCGTGATCCAGAGGCTCTGGCCCCTGAAGGTCATAATGGCATTGGTACCATTGCTGGCAATAGCCGCGATTTTTCTTTATAAAAAGAGGCCTTTGCAAATGCGGATCACAATGTTTGTGCTGTTGCTTTCGCTTGGCACCCTGATTTTGGGAGCCTTTTACGTCATGACTTTCGACCGGAAGATTGACGTAACTTTAATATGGAAGGTTAGAGCAGTCTTTCCATTGGTATCCGCTATACTGGCTTGGCTGGCTTACCGTTCCATCATGAAGGACGACCTCAGGGTCAGGTCCTATGACCGTCTCAGATGATCTCCAGGCGTTCCTGGTCAGTGATTTTCTCGCAGTAGTGGCATTTCAGGGCTACCGGTTTCTTTGAGACAACCCTGAAACGGGTTGTCACCTTTTCGAAGTTAGTGATGCATTTAGGGTTCATGCACTTGGCTATGGCAGTGATGGTGTCGGGAACTGATACAACCCGCTTCTCAACCACCTCGTAGTCTTTGATGATATTAAGCTTTGCATTTGGCGCCACAAGGGCAATCCTGTTGATATCATCATCCTCGAAAAACTTGCCGGCAATCTTGATAATGGCTTTCTTGCCGTCGGTCTTGCTTTCGAGGTTGGTTCCAAAGGTGATCTGGTTCCTGATCCTGTCAAGTCCGAGTATCTTGATAACTTTAAAAAGTGTGCTGGCGGGGATGTGGTCAATTACTGTCCCTGATTCAATGGCACTAACAAGCAGTTGTTTCGGGTCACTCATATTTTTCATTGCCTCTTATTTTAATCCCAGTAAAGTGCATATGATAGCCTGTCTGGTGAATACACCGTTGAGTGCCTGTTCGAAATAATAGGCCTTATCATTGGCGTCAACATCGGTATTTATCTCATTCACCCGTGGAAGTGGATGAAGTATCTTCATTCCGGGTTTGGTCTCTGATAGCATGTGATCATGCAATACGTAAGCGTTCTTAACCTTTTCGTACTCCATGGGGTCAGAGAACCGTTCACGCTGAACCCGTGTCATATATATGATATCAGCCATATTAATGACCTCATTCAGATCGGCTGTCTCATAATACTCCAGGCCCAGGTTATTCAGGTACATCTTGTACTCATCAGGCATCATCAGCTCCTCAGGTGCCACGAAGTTGAAGGATGTTTTCCATCTTGACATGGCCATCAGAAGCGAATGCACTGTCCGTCCGTACTTGAGGTCACCCACCATGCAGATATTCAATTTGTCAAGAGTTCCCTGGGTCTTAAGGATTGAATACATATCAAGGAGCGTCTGTGTGGGGTGCTGGTTGGCACCGTCGCCTGCATTAATAACGGGCACAGTTGATATCTCGCTTGCGTACCTGGCGCTTCCTTCAATGGGGTGTCGCATGACAATCAGATCAACATAGTTGTTCACGGTTCTGATGGTGTCATTCAGTGTCTCACCCTTGGTGACGCTGGAACTAGAAGAATCGGTGAAACCAATTACCTTTCCGCCAAGTTTGTTGACAGCGCTCTCAAAACTGAGGCGTGTACGCGTGGATGGCTCAAAAAAGAGTGTTGCCACAACCTTGCCGTGAAGGATATCGCTGATTGGATCCTTCTCAAATTCTGCGGCAAGCCTGAGTATCTTCATGATCTCCTCGGTGGAGAGATCATCAATTGAAACTAAGCTTCTGGTCTTCATTAAGTTGTGTTTTTGATCGCTTATACTTTCCAAAGTTATTACAACTGTCCATGCATTATTGAAGATGTTCAAAAGTATTTGAAAAATAACTTTGTCAGGCTGTGGCGATCCATTTCATCGTAAGACCTGCTATCTTGCCCAGGCGCCCCGTAAGATGTTCTGATCGTGATGCTCTGAAGGAGATCTCGAGGCTTACATCGTCACCGCTGTAGATGTGTGTCATCTGGCCGCATCCCTCTTCCTTCAATACTTTCATGACATCATTCATTGAGGTATAGGGGAATGTGATCATCCAGCTGTCAGTCAGGTGCCGTTCAACGACGGAACTGTTGTCAAGGGCATCAGCAGCAGCAGTGCGGTAAGCATTTATAAGTCCGCTTACTCCGAGCAGTGTTCCGCCGAAGTACCTTATGACAACCACAAGTATGTTGGTCAGCTCACGTGAATTAATCTGACCCAGAATGGGTCTTCCGGCAGTGCCTGACGGTTCACCGTCATCATTAACTCTCCATGCCTGTCTGTCGGGGGTCAGCACCCAGGCAAAGCAGTGGTGCCTGGCATCATGATACTCCTTCCGGAGCTCTTCAAGCCTTCTTTTTATCTCCTCCTGTGAGGTTACCGGCACAGCTATGGCTATGAACCTGCTGCCACGGTCCTTGAACAGCCCTTTAGCTTCACTGTCAATGGTTTTATATGTGTCTGAAAACATCATTCGTCAACCGAAGCCATATTGATTTAAAAATTTAAAAGGCCATTCGCACCTTTAAAAATAGTGATTACACCCATTATGATCAGGACGACGTAAACGACTGCTGTAAAGGTTTTCTGGCTGATCCGCGAAACAAGCCTGTCACCCGCGTATAGTCCGGCAAGCAGGGCCGGGACAGAGCAGAGGGCCAGGAGCAGGATCTCTTTCCTGATGAGTCCGGATATCAGGTAAAATATCAGTGCATAAGTAACTGCGAAGAGAATGAAGATTGAGATGATTGCATTGAATTTATGCCTCGGGGTTTTAAGGGACGACAGAATTATCGCCACCGGTGGTCCGGTTATCCCCGTGGCACCTGCAAGCACCCCTCCGAGCAGTCCGCTCAGGGTCATGGCGCTCCTGTCTGAACTTATGTGCAGATTCAGTCCGCGGATCAGCGCAGTGACAATCAGTATTATCAGGATGCCCCATCCAAGCTGTATGTAAGCCGGATTAATGAACCTCAGGATAAGTGTGCCTGCAGCCACCCCGATACCCGTCCAGAGAGCCATCGCTCCAAGGGGCTGGTCTTTGATTATCGCTTTAGATTGGCGGTAGTAGATTATTGAAAAGATCATGTTGATCATTGCAATAAAGACAGCGGTATCAGTGACCGGCATAATAAACTGGATCAGCGGCACCGCCACAAGCGCCAGACCGAAACCTGTGAAACCTCTGATCACGGAGGCCACAAAGATTATAAGTGACAGAGCGATGATATTGCCTGCAGTCACCATTCTACTCGTCGTATAATGCCAACTGCCGGAACTCGGACCAGAACAGTGTAATAGATTCGTCCCAGCGCACTATCTCATCGCCGAGTGAAAGACCCTTCACGAGCACCTCCCGCATGTGGTTGTCACCTGAGAGAATATCGAAAGGCATGAGCCGGTATTCATACTCATAGGGTGGCGGATTGAATGTCAACGACCCTTCAGGTGAAGTTTTGATTATAGCATCAAGCAGATGCATGGCTGTGGCCACAGGCCTGAAGGATGAGGCATCTGTGACGTGTATCTGGATGCCCCTGCAATACTGACCGGCAAATTTGTGGAATGTGGGTATGAAATCGTGTATACGGAAGCTGCAGCCTCGCAGCTTTCTTTCCCTCAGTTCCCTGAGCAGGTTATGGCCGTTGATGAAAGGGGCCCCTATTAGCTCAAATGGGATTACTGTTCCTCTTCCCTCGGAAAGGTTAAGCGCCTCGGCAAGAACGGTGCCAGGGTATACAAGAGCAGTCTGGGGTGTTGGCATGTTGGGGGAGGGTAGAACCCAGGGCAGTCCTGTCTCCTGGTAGAGCGAGTTGCGTCTCCATCCCTCAGCTTTCACTATATGAAGTTCGCATGCATTGACGTATTTCTCCCTGACCCAGAGAGCCATCTCACCGATTGTCATGCGGTGGCACAGAGGTATACACGCACCACCGACAAATGTAAAATACTCCTCGCTCAGCACTGGCCCGTCAGCCTGCACCCTGCCAATGGGATTAGGTCTGTCAAGTATCCAGACCGGTATCCCTGCCTCGGAACAGGCCTCCATGCAGAGTTTTATGGTCCATATATATGTATAGAGTCGTGCCCCTACATCCTGCAGATCAACCACCAGGGCCTCCAGCCCGGCAAGCATCTGCTGTGTAGGCCTCCGGTGTTCGCCGTAAAGGCTGTGCACAGGAATACCCAGGATCGGGTCTGTGGTGCTTTCCCACTCAATCATGTTATCCTGCGTCTGGCCGGAAATGCCATGCTGCGGTCCGAAAAGAGCAGCCAGCCTGCAACTGCTGTCACTGCCAAAGACTTCGGTTATGAACCTGAAATCCGAAGTAATGCTTGAGGAATGGCACAGAATGCCAATGCTCTTCCCGCGAAGCTCTGACGGCATTCGCAATGATACGACATCAAGACCCGTAAGTACTTTCATAGTAAAGCAAAAATAAGGAAAAGTGCCGGGGAGACAAGCGGGCAGGTCATACAATGCCATGGAATAATTCAATATATTTGCAACCACCAGTCTATAGCCGTTGTTATAGATGGAAAAATCAATATTATGAAAATACTTGCTGCACTCCTTTTATTCCAGGTAATTTATGCAGGTCAGCTGAAGTCCCAGGAAAAAATGACAGGTTTTGTACCAACTCCTGATCCTGATAGAATCATCCTCACTGTCAAGGATTTTCCGGCCACATCAATGGCAGTAACCTGGAGAACCGATACCACGGTTAAAGAATCGGTTGCACAACTGTCTCAGAATTTCCCTACAATTTTTCTCTCAGACTCATCAGTAGCCATAACAGGTTCTTACACCGATGTAAAAGGCGACGGTGTTGTTGCGAGATTTCATTCGGTCAATTTCACAGGTCTTACACCCGAAACCACCTATGCCTACCGGGTAGGGTCAAATGCCGTTGCCAGTGAGTGGTTCACCTTTACCACGGCATCTGTTGACCCCAAACCCTTCTCATTTATCTATTTCGGCGATTCTCAGATTGGAAGTAAATCGTTGTATTCAAGAGTGATCAGGCAGGCCTACAGGTCCACATCTGATGCAAGACTGATGATTTTTTCCGGAGACCTTGTGGATGGGGGGTCTGGTTCTACCTTGCATGATGATGAATGGGGTCAGTGGCATGAAGCCGGATCTTTTATCATTTCAGAGATACCTGTTCTTCCGACACCCGGTAACCATGAATACTATGATCCCTCAGAAAGAAGCAAGCGCGAACTTAATAAATACTGGAGGGCTGGTTTTACACTGCCTGAGAATGGTCCGGAGGGACTTTGGGAGACATCTTATACAACTGATTATCAAGGAGTAAGATTTATTGTTGTGAATTCAGATGCCATGTTAAGAGATGCGGAAGTTGCCCTCAGACAGAAAGTGTGGGTGGAGGGGCTACTTAAGAATAATCCCTGCAACTGGACTGTCATGGTTTTTCATCATCCGGTTTTTTCGACTTCCGCACGAAGGGATAATAAGGTTGTCAGGGAGTCCCTTAAGCCGCTCATAGACAATTATGGTGTTGACCTGGTTCTGACTGGACATGACCACACATATGCAAGGGGAATGATAATGCCTGACGGTGAAGAGAAAAACTACAGGGATGCAGGTACAGTCTATGTCGTCTCCGTCAGCGGGGCCAAACAGTATAAGCAGGATGCCGAGCCATGGTGGGAGGTTGGAATGACAAACACCCAGACCTGGCAGGTCATATCTGTTACCGAAAATGAATTGACTTATAAAGCGTTTGACGCATCAGGGGACCTTGCTGATCAGTTTATCCTTAAGAAAGACAAAAATAATCGTAAGCGGATGCTGACACCTGCAATTACAGATCGTTTAAAATAGTGACTTGCATGAAATATCTACTCAATTCAATATTATTTACCCTCCTTGTCCTGATCGTAATATCATGTTCGGATCAGAAGGGGCTTGATATTTATGTGACAACAGACATTCACGGGATGCTGCTGCCTTTTGACAATACGGAGGGCACCGTCACTGATGGTTCGCTGGCCAACCTGGCCTCCATAACAGGGGCTGAAGGGAATGACAATATACTTCTTCTTGATAACGGCGATATCCTTCAGGGTGACCCGCTGGCCTATTATTACAATTTTGTTGACACTACCCGGACTCACGCTGTAGCCGATATACTCAACCACCTTGGATATGATGCCGCAACCGCAGGCAACCATGACATTGAAGCAGGACATTCAGTCTATGACAGGGTCAGACGAGAATACAATTTCCCATTGCTGGCTGCAAATGCAGTGGATATCAGTACAGGGGAGCCCTATTTTGAACCATACACTGTAATAAGAAAACAGGGAATGAAACTAATTGTCTTCGGACTGATTACTCCTTCTGTCCCACGTTGGCTGCCGGAATCACTCTATCGTGGAATAAGGTTTGAAAACATGGTGGAGACAGCCAGGAAATGGATGCCGGTAATGCTTGATGAGGAGCCTGACCTGATCATTGGACTTTTCCATTCCGGAATGGGCGACGAGAATGAGACGGGCGATGATGAGAATAGTACCTTGGCCGTGGCGATCAATGTTCCAGGGTTTGATGTGATATTCTGTGGTCATGACCATCGACAGGACATGAGGGAGGTAAGCAACAGCGAAGGAGACAGTGTGTTGTTGCTTGATGGCGGCAGCAGGGCCGAGACTCTGATGCATGTCTCAGTCACGCCATCGATAGAGAAGGGCAGGAGAGGAAAACCTGTTCTTGCAGGCAGGCTGATACCAATGAATAGTATCCCGGAATCGTCGGCATTCATTAAAAGATATAAAGGCGTCTCTGACACACTCAAGGCCTACACGTCTGAACTAATAGGGCGCTCTGATGCAAACGCCACGACCCGTGATGCATTTTTCGGACCCTCGGCGTTCGTTGACCTGATCCACCGTATGCAGCTTGACATAAGCGGAGCCCAGGTTTCCCTTGCGGCACCGTTGTCGTTTGACCAGAGCATCACTGAAGGGGATTTAAGAATCAGGGATATGTACCGGCTCTACAGGTTTGAAAATTTTCTATACACTGTTACCATGACGGGAGGTGAGATAGACAGACATCTGGAGCATTCAGCCGGACTATGGTTTGAAACAATGGATGACAGTAAGGATTATATGCTTCGATACCGGCTTGACGAGAACGGGAAACCGGTGATTATCAACGGAACCGCGAGGCTGCGCAATCCATCATACAACTTCGAGTCAGCAATGGGTATCCGCTATACCGTTGACGTCAGTAAACCCCAGGGAGCCAGGGTTAACATCACGGCACTGAGTGACGGAATGCCTTTCAGCCATAGTGAAACATATACAGTAGCCGTAAACTCATACCGGGCCAACGGTGGTGGCGGACATTTCCCGGCTGCCGGAATAATAGGAAAAGAACTCGACCGCAGGATCATAAATGCCACTGAAAGAGATCTGAGACACTATATGACAGAGTGGATCCGTGATAAAGGCACCATCAGCCCCCGGCCGCTGGCTGAATGGAGCATAATACCTGCTGAATGGGCAGCAACTGCAGAGAAGCGGGAGAGGATACTACTTTTTGGCGACAACTGATAATAAAAACCATATGAAGATCTATTTCAGACTGACAGTAATCTCAGTATTAATATTAACCCTGATCTCAGCCGGAAGTGCAAGACAGAAACCTCGCAACCTGATTATCTTTATCGGCGATGGTATGGGTCTTTCACATGTTTATGCTGCAATGACAGTTGGAGGCAATGAGATGACATTCCCGGCTTTCCCGGTGACAGGATTCAGTATTACACATTCCCTCAACAGCTACTCAACTGATTCAGCCGCAGGAGGCACAGCAATTGCAACAGGTGAAAAGACGAACAACAGGATGATATCTGTGAGACCTGACAGCTCAGTCCTGATAACCCTCCTGGAACATGCCCGTGTATCAGGAAAATCGACCGGCATTGTCTGCACCAGTTCTCTCACTGATGCCACTCCTGCTGCCTTCGCTGCACACGTTCCCCTGCGCTATGATTACCGTGCCATTGCAGCCTGGTATGTCAGTGGAGCCGCAGATATCTTTATCGGGGGCGGAAGGAAATACTTCGAGGCTGAAGTTGATTCTCTGGGCAGTTTAAAACGGTCGGAGGATGTCGTTTCGCAGCTCTCATTTGCAGGTTATGATGTCACATATGACCTTGAATCGTTTACAGCGTCGAAGGCATCCCGGATTGCGGGACTGATATCGGAGGATGACATGCCCAGGTTGTTTGAAGGGAGGGATCCCCAGTACCTGGCGCGTGCAACCAGTAAGGCTATTGAGGTGCTTTCAAAAAACCGCAAGGGATTCGTTCTTATGGTTGAAGGGTCAGAGATCGATGACGCAGGCCATGCCAACGACACAAAAATGGTTTATGATGAGGTTTTAGATATGGACAGGGCGGTAGCCGTTGCCTATGAATTTGCAAGGAGCAACGGAAACACCCTGATCGTCGTTACGGCAGATCATGAGACTGGCGGGATGACCATCACCGGGGGCGACCAGGCAAAACATGAGGTCACCGGTGCCTTCAGCATCAAAGGCCACTCAGGCGTGATGGTGCCTGTCTTTGCATACGGTCCGGGAGCACTCTCCTTTACCGGGGTGCAGGATAATACGGAACTGTTCCATGATTTTTACACACTCCTCTCTCTCAGTAGAAAATAGCATGAAGAACATCCCCGGGAATGATGTTGGTCAAATGCTCCCTATAGTTGAGGAGTTTTACTCGATCCAGGGAGAGGGATGCAATACCGGAAAAGCAGCCTATTTCATCAGGATTGGAGGGTGCGACATCTGCTGCAGCTGGTGTGATACAAAATATTCCTGGAATGCTGATTTACATCCACTGGTTGACATTAGTGAAATGGCTGACCGTGTCACCGCTGCCGGGGCAGACTCAGTTGTGGTAACAGGTGGTGAACCCCTGATGTGGGATCTTGATCTACTTAGTGAACTGCTTCGAGGAAAAGAAATAAAAACATATCTCGAAACCTCAGGTGCTTACCCGCTCAGTGGGAGATGGGACTGGATAACATTATCGCCCAAGAAGGGATCACCACCTGTTCCGGCAATATGGGCCATGGCGGATGAACTGAAGGTGGTGGTACATGATGGCACTGATTTTGATGCAGCAGAGAGATACAGTACCAAGGTTAGACCTGACTGCAGGCTTCTCCTGCAGCCGGAATGGAGTCGTTATGGTGAGATGATAGCAGAAATAACTGAATATGTCAAACGGAACACAAGATGGATGGTCTCCCTTCAGGCTCATAAATTTATGCATATACCCTGAATGAGCCTCAGACTCCTGATAACTATTCTGCTGCTGGTGATGATGAGCCAGTGCACCCTTTCCGGCCAGGGTTACCATACCAGGTCAAACAGGGCGGTTAAGTATTATGATCAGGGGAAGAGAGATTACGATCTATTGTATTATGACCGTGCAGAGACCGGCCTGCTAATGGCGGTGAAAGAGGATGAAGGATTCTATGAGGCACATCTGCTGCTGGGTCAACTCTATTCTGACACGGGTGACTGGGAGAAGGCGGTGACGCATTACAGTAAGGCAGTATCACTTGATTCACTTTTTTTTGTGCCGGCACTTTATGGCCTTGGCAGGGCAGAGTTCCGCACCGGCAGGTATCCTGAAGCAAAATCGCACCTTGAATCCTTTCTCAGCCAGCCAAAGATAAATGCCAGGTTGCAGACAGAAGCCGAGAATATGTTGGCCAGCTGCCGGTTCGCACTCTCCTTCCCGGGCAATCTCTTCGCCGCCGAGCCGGTCAGTGCCGGCGACTCCGTCAACACCGGGCTTGATGAATACTGGCCTTCTGTGACAGGTGACGGGCAGCAACTCATCTTTACCCGTGAGGTGAAGAGAGCCGCAGGTTATGGAAGGGACAGACAGGAGGACTTCTACATCAGTCGCTGGGTGAGTGAGGGTTATTGGGGAACAGCCCGCAATGCAGGAGCACCTCTGAATACAGCCGGTAACGAGGGTGCACAGTCTATCGCTTCCGACGGACGGTCAATGTACTTCACTGCATGTGACCGCAATGACGGCTACGGTCGATGTGATATCTACTACTCTGTCCATGATGGCATTAGATGGTCACCCGGAGTAAATGCCGGTGCACCGGTTAATACCACCTACTGGGAATCACAGCCATCAATCAGTCCAAACGGTAAAATGCTCTTTTTTGTCAGCAACAGACCGGGCGGAATGGGAGGGATGGATATCTGGTATTCTGTCCGCGGAACTGATGGCAAATGGGGCAAGCCTGTTAACCCGGGCAAGACAGTCAACACCGCCGGAGATGAATTCTCACCTTTTATCTACTTTAACAGCAGAACACTCTATTTCTCATCAAACGGAAGAGAGTCGTTTGGCGGCCATGACATCTACACCACAACCATGAACCGTGACTCGACCTGGACAGCACCTCTAAACATGGGCCCTTCAGTCAACACGCCCGCTGACGAAACGGGACTGGTGATAGAATCATCCGGAAAAAGAGCATTCTTCTCCTCCTCGCGTGACAAGAGCAGGGGGAAGGACATATATTACATTGATCTGCCTGCCAATGTTCAGCCTGAGCCGGTCTCCTATTTCAGGGGCACCGTCATTGACAAGGCAACAGGGGCAGCGATAACTGCCAGGTATGAACTGACTGACCTTACCAACCGCACAGGGGTTGTTGCCTCAGTAACAGACAACAGGGGCGGATTTTTTGTCTCTCTGCCAAGGGGATACAGTTACGGATTGAATGTGACGGCCGACGGCTATATGATATTCTCTGAGAACTTCGACTTTGAGGAGGGATATACATCATCTGAACCCTACCGGAAAACCATCGCCATGAACAGGGTCAGGAAAGGAGAGTTCATGCGGATGTACAATGTTTTCTATGACACTGACTCATGGGATCTTTTGGAGGCATCTATGCCGGAGCTTGAAAAACTGCTTGAGTTCCTGAAGAT
>JBFYPM010000135.1:0-38334 GCA_041303295.1 Bacteroidales bacterium | reverse complement strand
AGTATTACCGCAGCTCTGACTTCAGGAGGATGAATGTCTCATCTGTTCACCGCCAGGTCTACCCCAACGTCTATATCTACATGGAGCAGTATAACAAGGTCTCGCAGAGCGGGCGCAACTTTAGCATGGAGAAGTTTGACGACCTTGGAAGGCTTGAGTCAAAGATGACTGCGAACATGATCCGATGGGACAGCACCACTAACAAATGGGGGGCATGGTGGTACTATATAAGAGAGAACGACAGCATCGGTGAACGGCTCTCCTCGGGCAGGAGGATTGATACTGTTCTTAACGTGGGGCCTGACGATTTCACTCGGTCTCCGGAGTTTGTCTACACCATGACGCACGGGGAACTTCTTGATTACATAGAAGTTCTGGAGTCGCAGGGCTCCGATGAGATCAAGCTTTACCTGAATGAGAAGCACAGGCGTTATGCCTCTCCGTTCGCCTTCTTTATCCTTACGCTTATCGGCGTCTCACTCTCATCACGTAAGATCAAGGGAGGGATAGGGATGCAGATCGGCCTCGGACTGGTACTCACTTTTTCCTACATCCTATTCATGCAGTTTGCCTCGCAGTTCTCGCTGAAGGGTGACCTTGAACCAGCCCTTGCCATGTGGATCCCGAATATTATTTACTCATTCATAGCAATGGGCGTATACTACACTGCACCGAAATAGCACATTTTGTTTCATCCTGTGCATAAATGAAATTTTATTTATCTTGGCGTGCTTTTTAAGAGTAATGATCATTTTGTTTTAATCAGGCTAAAATATGGCACTGGAAAGGAAGATTAGGGAACTTAAGGAGAAGCGTGAGAAGATGCTTCTCGGTGGTGGCGAGGAAGCCATCGGAAAACAGAAGGCAATGGGCAAGAATACTGCCCGTGAGCGTATCATGGCAATCCTTGATGACGATACATTCAATGAGTATGATATGTTTGTCGAGCATGATGCCCGCGACTTTGGCATGGACAAGAAGCATCTGCCGAGTGACGGTGTGGTGATAGGCACAGGAACAGTGCACGGCAATCCGGTTGCTATCTTTGCGCAGGATTTTACTGTAGCAGGAGGTTCGCTGGGACTGATGCACTCACGCAAGATCACCAAGATAATGGATCACGCGCTTCAGATGAGGATTCCACTCATTGGAATAAATGACTCAGGCGGGGCTCGTATACAGGAGGGGGTTAATTCCCTGGCAGGCTATGGTGAGATTTTCTTCAGAAATACAATCTCAAGCGGTGTGATTCCGCAGATATCAGTTATACTGGGCCCCTGTGCAGGCGGGGCAGTCTATTCACCGGCGCTGACCGATTTTGTTTTTGTTGTTGAGAATATCTCCAAGATGTTCATTACCGGGCCGGAGGTTATCAAGACTGTGCTGGGCGAGGAGATCTCGATGGAGGCTCTTGGAGGCGCGCGGGTGCACTGCGAGGTCTCAGGCAATGCTCATTTCTTTGCCATGTCAGAGGATGAGTGCTTCAGCCAGATCAAGCGGCTGATCTCCTTCCTGCCCAGGAACAACCAGGTGCGGGCTGCGGTCAGTGAGACCCTGCCACCTAAAAGCACATATGATATTAATAAGATTGTTCCGGGTGACCCGACCCTTCCCTATGATGTCAGGGAGGTTATAATGGCGGTAGTTGACGACTCGGATTTCTTCGAGATACAGGAGATGTATGCTCGCAACATGGTTATAGGCTTCGGTCGCATGGGAGGCAGGACTGCTGGATTTGTTGCCAACCAGCCTATGGAGATGGCCGGCGTGCTTGACGTTGATTCGTCAGACAAGGCTGCCCGGTTTATCCGTTACTGTGATGCCTTCAGCATACCGCTCATCACCTTCGTTGACCTTCCGGGATATCTTCCGGGTGTTGACCAGGAGCATGCCGGAGTAATACGTCATGGGGCGAAGGTTCTCTACGCCTACAGTGAAGCCACCGTACCCAAGCTGACTGTGATACTGCGTAAGGCCTACGGCGGAGGTTACATAGCCATGAGTTCCCGTCACCTGCGTGCCGATTTTGTGTTTGCTTGGCCGACGGCTGAGATTGCGGTCATGGGCCCCGAGGGCGCTGCAAACATCATATTCCGCAAGGAGATAACCACTGCCGCCAATCCTGATGAGGTGCGCCGACAGAAGGTGGAAGAATACAAGGAGAAGTTTGCCAATCCATATGTGGCTGCATCACGCGGTTATGTTGATGCTGTTATTGAACCCTCGGAGACGAGGAGGCTGTTACTGCACGGGCTGGAGGTTTCTGAGAACAAGGATATTCAGATGCCCTGGAAGAAACACGGGATTCCACCCTTCTGATTGGTGCCGGAAAAATTAGTACTATGGAAAAGAAAGAGACAGAGAGGCTGACTATTGACCAGACTCAATACACTACCAGGCTTAGCAGCCGCTTCGCCGGAAGGCAGCCTTATGCGCCACCTGTGCCGGGAAGGATTTGCAGTTTCATCCCGGGCACTGTTGTTGAAGTGCTTGTAAGTGAGGGTGACACGGTGAACGAAGGTGATGATATTGTTATCCTCGATGCGATGAAGATGAAGAACAGGCTGAAGAGCCATATTGCCGGGATGGTTGCCTCCATCAACGTGAAGCCAGGTGACAGGGTTACCAAAGGAGCTGTAATGGTTGAGATAGTCTGACGGTTGGCACCGGTCAGATAAGTTCGCCGGTATTCAGAAGAAAAGGTGAGATCTCGCCGGGAAGCTCAGGCTCCTCACGGAAAATTCCATAAACAGCAGATCCGCTTCCTGACATAGAAGCGTAGATGGCTCCTGCTTCGTAAAGAGCCTCCTTTAGCCTGCCCACCAGCGGATAGAGACGGAAAATATTCAGTTCGAAATCGTTTGCCACCCTGTCACGCCATTCTGTCACCGGCAGGTTAAGCAGTTGCCTCAGCGAGAGTCCTGTCGGGCAGGGCACGCATCCGGCATAAGCCTCGGCGGTGCTGCTCTTAAGGTTCGGATACAGAATTACTATGTGGTACTGGTTCAGGTCAAGCGGGAACTCCGACAGGATGTTTCCCACACCTTCAGCAAATGAAGGAGTGTTGTCTATAAAAAATGGGGCGTCACTGCCCAGCCTGCCGGCAAACGACCGTAGCTCCTCGGAGTTGAGACCGAAGCCGAAGTAGCGGTTCAGAGCCCTGAGCATCCATGCAGCGTCGGATGACCCACCCCCAAGACCTGCTCCGACAGGGATATTCTTGTGAAGATGGATTCGTATCCCCGGAAAGTCAAATGAATGTCGCATGAGCCTAACTGCCTTCATCACAAGGTTGTTCTCCGGGTCATCATCTTCCATTAGTCCAGTAACCCTCAGGATATCATGCCTGCGGTTATCCTTTCTCACGACAAATTCCAGGGCATCACACAGGTCAACAGGGTAGAAGAAGGTCTCGATGTTATGAAAGCCGTCAGGCCTCTTTTCAACGATCCTTAACCCGATATTTATCTTAGCCCTGGGAAAAACTACCATATCCCGATACTCTCTTAAGAGATCAAAAATATACGAACCTTTTTAAATTCCTTCATTTTTACCGATTATATCTGTTTTCAACATCTTTTAAACAATATTCTGTTTGAAACAATTGGAGGGTAACAGCCCCTTTGACTGTTTCTATTGTTAAATTTGATCACGGCAGGAATATCTGTTTGCCGGACACATATCACTGATTAACAATAATATATTCAATGGCGCAAGTTGCTTCAAGAGGAAGACAGGATAAGAAGTCTTCAGTTGTTGTCATCCCTGAGGGTGGCAGGATACCCCCGCAGACACCGGAGATGGAGGAGGCGGTTCTCGGAGCTGCCATGCTTGAGATAGAGGCTGCCAGGATGGTTGTTGACATTCTCAGGCCGGAGGTTTTTTACTCTGCGGCCCATCAGAAGATTTTTTCTGCCATTATCGAGCTGAACAAGCGTGACCAGCCCATTGATCTTCTCACCGTCACCCAGGAGCTAAAGCGTGTCAACGAGCTTGAGGAGGCCGGGGGCCCTGTTTATCTTACGGAGCTGACCTCCAAAATCGTCTCGGCGGCCAATATTGAATATCATGCCCGCATTGTCCTTCAGAAGTATATTCAGCGTGAGCTCATCCGGGCGGCAACGCTTATTCAGAACATGGTCTATGAGGACGCCCTGGATGTGACCGAGCTACTCGACAGGAGTGAGGATGAGCTGTTCAGGATAGCTGAGGGAAACATCAAGCATGAGGTTGCGCCCATACACGAGGTCATAAAGCAGGCTCTTTCAGAAATTGAGGAGCTGGGCAAGAAAGAAGATGCACTTGTGGGGGTTCCGTCAGGGTTCACGAAGCTTGACAGGCTCACCTCAGGATGGCAGAAATCAGAGCTTGTCATCATAGCCGCCAGGCCATCAATGGGCAAGACGGCATTTGCCCTGACAATGGCCCGTAATATGGCAATCGACCATGGCAGGAAAGTAGCCATCTTCTCACTGGAGATGTCAGCCATACAGCTGGTCAACAGGCTTATCGTTTCAGAGACGGAGATTCCGGGTGACAAGATCAGGAACGGCAAGCTTTCAGCCGAGGAGTGGTCATTGCTTGAGTCACGCATAAAATCACTTACCGAGGCTACAATTTTCATCGATGACACTCCGGCAATATCCGTCTTTGAGCTCAGGGCCAAATGCCGCAGGCTTAAGGCCCAGGGCAAGCTTGACCTGGTGGTCGTCGACTACCTTCAGCTGATGACCGGGCCGCCTGATTCAGGCAGTCGCGAGCAGGAGGTGAGTTCCATCTCAAGAGCGCTGAAGAGTATAGCCAAGGAACTGGCAGTACCTGTTCTGGCTCTCTCCCAGCTGAACAGGTCGGTGGAGACGCGCGGCGGCAACAAGAAGCCGATGCTTTCAGACCTTCGTGAATCCGGAGCTATTGAACAGGATGCTGACATGGTGGTGTTTATCCACCGGCCGGAGAAGATGGGGGTGTCACAGTTTGAGGACGGTCAGTCGACCAAGGGTCATGCCGATATTATACTTGCAAAGAACCGTAACGGTCCTACCGATGAAGTCCTTCTCTACTTCAAGGAAGACCGTGCCACCTTCGTTGAGCCTGATGAGTTTGGTTCAGAGGTCTCCTTCCCGGCGACTTCCCCCGGAGGCATCTACACGCTCGGGTCTAAGATGAATGATGATATTTCGTCAGATTACAGTGACTTTTCTCCGGATGACAACGGACGCAAGCCATCATTCTGAGACTGTCACCTGAGTCTCAGAGTAAGCCTGAGCGACACTGACTCGAAAGAGGTGTCACGGAAACCGGTATAAACACCCAGCTCTGCCAGCAGGAATATTTCACTTATGGTGTATCCCACCTCATAGTAATACCCCATCTCCGGTGTGAAGAGTGCCGAGAGCCCTATGTTCTCCCTCATGAGTGTCCGGCTCAGTCCGGGCAATCTCTTCAGCAGCAGGGTGGAAGAGGTGTAACGTATGTGTCCTTCGGCAAAGGAGCGCGGGGTAGAAAGAGAATAATAGGGCTTCAGGTAAAAGGCGTCTTCATAGTTGTTCAGAAGTACCGGGCTGGCCTGGGCGTTGAAGAAATAAATATCCTGGAGCCTTAAATTCTGACTGTTGATGAACCCGCCACCGCGGATTCGCCAATGGAACTCATTCATGCTCCCGTACCTGGCAGTCCTGAAGATGTCAGCCATTAACATGTCATAGTGACCTGAACGGATTTCATCATAATTGTATCCGTGTTTCCATGTCAGTTTGAATGTAGGATAATCTGATCCGGCATTTATCTTGGCCCCGCCGGAGATCCTGTAGCGTTGACGCGGAGTCCATGTCAGGCCGGCAGTAAAAGAGAGGTGACTGGTACTGGTTGCCGGCAGCAGTTCGTAACCCTCCTCCTCTCCGGTCACAAAGGGATTTCCTGGCAGGTTGTCACTATATGGTACATCACGCCTGAAAAATGAGAATGAGGTGCTGTTCTCCAGTTGCCGGCGCTGTTCATACATGCCCGAGAGCGAAAGGTTAAGTCCGTTGGCGAGGTCTCTACTGTGGCCGGCGATGAAGTAGAAGCTGTCATATAGTTTCATCCAGTTCTTCCTGAAGAAGAGTGAAGAGACAGTATTCACCAGCGGATTCACCCCTGAAGATGAGAACTCGTCAGACTGGCTGCCAGACCTGAGGTAGAGATTACCTGAACGCATCGGATCATAGAGGAGATTGGCGGTGACATTCCACATCAGCCTCTGACGGCTGAAGGCATACTTCACCGTGGGTGCCAGTGTGAACCGTCCTGCCTCACCGGATTTTACCGACAGGCTCATGCCGGTGCCTGCTGTAAAACCATCAACAGTATTGAATGAGAAGCTCTTAAGATCAATCAGTCCGTCAAAATCCACGCTGGTGCTCTTTGTAGTCTGCCACCGTTTTCCGACTGCCATGTCTCTCAGGAAGGTTTGTGCCGGGCTCTTCTTCTTATCCTGGGATCCGGAGCCTATTGTGATGGATAAAGTTGACGAATCGCGCTTTGCCAGGGCTGTACCGGAGAGAGTGACAGTAGCCAGGCTCGCTGATTCCTCTTTTGTCAGCGGAATGGGTCTCACCTCTTTCCAGTATGCTGAATCCTTCATTGTGGCGTCTTCCTCAATTATGAATGTTGTCTTCTCTTCTATCTCCAGTGAAGGTTTTTCTTCAGTGCGTTCAGAATTTTTCCGGTTCAGGCGTGCCAGTCTTGACATGTCAGTTGCAGACAGTTCATCCCTGGCCAGCAACTCTTCAATCTTCTTCTGTTCCTTAGTCTTTATCTCCTCCCGGGCTTTTTCGTCTGTGTCCGTAACGGATACAGAAGTCCTGGCCAGCGACCTGTCAGGCTCCACCTCCAGATATTTCACCGCGCTTGTATATGCAGCCCTGGCCTTTACTCCCATAATTGAAATGTCAACATCAAACTCGTGGCTTACAGGCATCCATATCTCTTCCTCAACGGGGGTGTAGAGCTGTTTTATCCTTACTGTTCCGGCCATATTTTCATTGGTCAGGTCAAGTGAGTGAATCGCCCAGAGGTCTTCGACAATATAGATTTCGCCGGTAAAGAGCTGCTGGCTTTTGCGGCGGGGAGTAACCCTGATCTTGTCTATGACATAATCGCCCTGCGCTGATGACCCGAGGAAGGTAAACCTGTAGTGTGAGAATGCATTTGGCGCCAGGGGTGAGATTGCAACGTCTACAAGAACAGGCTGGTAAAAGCTGGCTTCAAGGTAATCCATAGGGGATGCCTGTCCCTCACTTACCGGAAGAGATGAGTTTGATGAGATAACACGGTGAACGTACTTGTCCGGCGCTGTAAATGTTATATGGTTCAGTGACTCCGAGAAATAGTACTTTCCTTCCTCAATGTCACCGGCATTGGCTTCGATCTTCATCCTTCGCCTGATCATCTCAGGTATCTTGTCCAGACTGCCGCCTCCCCGGATGTAAACCTCGGCCCGATACCTCTTTACCTGCCGGAGGTGGAAGGGAGCCATCCCGATTGTCTTACGCATTATGTAGTACGCCGGGTCCTTCCCGGTGGCAGAGACTCTTACCGGAGGAATTTCAAAGAGCTGACCGGTGAGCGTGATGTCTGCTGTTATATAGTCATTACCGAGCTTGAACACCCGGGTGACAGGCTTATAACCGAGGAACTGGAAACTAATTGTATAGGTCCCGGGAGGCAGGGAAATTTCATATTCTCCGTCATTATTTGTAGTTGTACCCTGCCGGAGTTCGGTGATGTAAATTGTTGCCGCAGCCATTGGTATACCGGTGTCATCGGTTATCCTTCCGCGTATCACCTGTGCATTGCAGTGTACGGTGGAAAAGAGGATCGAAAAAAGCAGGAGCTGGATCCGGCTGTGCATGGTCACGATTCTTCTTCTGAATACTCTTTCAGGGAGGAGCCTGCCACCACTATCACGAACTCGCCCCTGGGGGCTTTGTTTCTGAAATGTTCTGCAAGTGATGAGAGTGTTCCGCGAAGTGTCTCCTCAAATTTTTTCGTCAGCTCCCTTGAAACGGATGCTCTCCGTTCGCTGCCAAGGACTGCAGCAAGTTGTTCAAGGGTCTTAAGCACCCTGAATGGGGACTCATAAAAGATCATTGTCCGTTCTTCCGTTGCCAGTGAGGCCAGCCTCTTCTGCCTCCCTTTTTTCTGTGGAAGGAATCCTTCGAAGCAGAAACGATCAGATGGCAGTCCCGAGCTTACCAGAGCAGGGACTAATGCCGTTGCACCCGGCAGGGTCTCTACAGGTATCTCTCTTTCGAGACACCGTCTTACCAGGAGGAAGCCCGGGTCAGATACGCCCGGAGTGCCGGCATCGGACACGAGGGCTGTCACTGTGCCATGCTCTATGGTATCGCATACAGCTTCGAGACTGCGGTGTTCGTTAAACTTATGGTGTGATCGCAGAGGCACGCTGATACCGTAATGGTCAAGCAGAAACTTTGTTGTCCGGGTGTCTTCCGCAAGAATGAGATCTGAGGACTTCAGCACCTCCAGTGCACGCACGGTTATATCACCGAGGTTGCCGATGGGAGTAGGCACCAGGATAAGCTTAGACATGCACGTTGAATTTTCTGCGAACCACGTCAACGAATGAAGACTGTGCTGCGGGGTCAGAACCCATGACTGTACTCTCATCCAGTATTCTCATTGCCTCGCCCAGTGATGCTGCTGCATTGAGCCGCCTGATAGTGTCATGGTATGCCATGCTGTCACCGTTGAACAACTCACGGATAAAGTAGAATTTGTCATTCATTCCTATTGCGGCAGCTATGTCGGCTATAGGTTTACTGTGCATGACGGATGAGACCACCTCCTCATGTTTGGCTGACTGCATCTTTTCACCGAAGGTGCCTGTGCTGGCGAACCTGTCTGCCAGGATTGACTTCTGTGACTCTGATGCCTTCATCGTTTCCTGCACTCTGGGAGGCTCATTCGCCTGCTCGGTCAGGGGTTGTTGTACCGGTTTCCGGATCTGATGCGGTTCCTGACTGGAAAAGTCCCCGGTAGCACTCACTGCGGCCTCTTCAGTTTTCATCTTCACCACTACCTCGGGAGGATGAACCGGTTCCTGTACCTTCTGTTCCTCCTGTGTATTGATCATCGCGGGCTCCTCCTGCTTATCAAGACCGGGTAAAAGTCTGAGCAACTCTGAGGCGCTGCGTATTCTTGAGCGCGTCAGCTCTATCTCTGCGGTATGTGTCGACTTAAATGTTGAAAGCTGGTCAAGCAATCCCAACGCCTCTTCCAAATCCCTGCCAATTATGCTCACTGCTTTGATTAAATCCATCTCCCTTTGTTTTTTATAATGATCGTTTTCTTTATTTTGCAAAAGTAATTAATAATAATCTTTTCAGCCTGAAATAATCTCTTTACACTATTGAACGGCGAAATCGTAAACTGAAGTATGGAGTTTCTTGAAAATTCGGTCGACCATGCCGGCAAGCGCGGTTCTGTTGAGATAATTGCGGGCTCGATGTTCTCAGGCAAGACCGAAGAGCTCATCAGGAGGCTTCGCAGGGCTATGTTTGCCGGTCTTAAGGTGGAGATCTTCAAACCCTCGGTTGACACGAGGTATTCAGAAGACAGGGTTGTCTCTCATGATGAGAAGTCGATATTATCAACCCCGGTTGAGAATGCTTCCTCCATACTTCTCCTTGCCAACGGTGTTGAGGTTGTGGGCATAGATGAGGCTCAGTTTTTTGACAACAGTCTTGTGGAGGTCTGTACTGCTCTTGCTGATTCCGGCTCGAGGGTGATTGTTGCGGGTCTTGATATGGATTTCTCAGGCAGGCCCTTTGGCCCCATGCCGGCGCTGATGGCGGTGGCGGAGTATGTCAGCAAAGTCCATGCAATATGTGTCAGGTGCGGTAACCTGGCCAACTATTCACACCGCAAGATCAAGGACGATAAGGTTGTGGTACTCGGAGAGAAGAACATCTATGAGCCACTCTGCCGGTCGTGTTATATCAAATCAGTTAACAGGTGACACTAAGCGCTCAGGAGTTGGTGCGCATTACAGACGGAACGCTGTCAGGTGATGGTTCTCTGGATGTCACCGGTATCATGACTGACAGCAGGGCTCCTGGTGCCGGCCCGGACGTGCTCTTCATCGCTCTGCGGGGGCCCAACCATGACGGGCACCGGTTCATAGAACCGTTGTTTGGCAGAGGAGTGAGGCTTTTTCTTGTCGAAACTCTTCCGCACAACTATGAGGAGATGGCAGGTGCCGGGTTCATCAGGGTCGATGATACCCTGAAGGCTCTCCACAACATGGCACAATGGCGCAGGGATAACTTCGGAGGCAAAGTCATAGCCGTGACCGGAAGCACAGGCAAGACAATAGTCAAGGAGTGGCTGGCCGGAATCATGAGCACCACAAAAAGCATCATACGCAGTCCGAAAAGCTATAACTCCCAGGTTGGCGTGGCCCTGTCACTGATGAATATCGACGAGCGTTATGAAGTAGCCGTTATTGAGGCGGGGATCTCCAGGCCCGGGGAGATGGAGAGGCTGGCTCGCATCATCAGGCCTGACACTGTCATAGTTACAAATATCGGAGACGCACACGGTGAGAACTTCAACGGCAGGAATGCCATCGCCTCGGAGAAACTCAGGCTGGCGTCAGGAGCAGGACTGGTCATCTGCAGTGCTGATGATGAGATTATCAGGAATGAGATGGCTGCAAGATATCCGTCGGTACCTCTTTTTACATGGTCACTGTCAGCATCACCTGCCACTCTTGCTGTTGAAGCATCAGAGATACCTGATACCGGACAGATACTCCGGTGCACCACGGCGACCGGAACCTTTGAAGCGGTAATTCCATTTGCAGATCGTGCCTCAGCAGAGAATGCGGTGTCAGTCATAGCCTGCTGCCTTACTGAGAATATGCCGGAACAGGTCATTATGAAAGGGGTTGCGGAACTGCCGGTGGTGGCAATGCGCATGGAGGTGAAGCAAGGGATAAACGGATGCACTCTGATAGAAGATTACTATAACTCTGACCCGGCATCTCTCGGCATGGCCCTGGATTTTCTCAGGACCCATGCAAGGGGCAGAACTACCCTCATTCTCTCCGACTTCAGGCAGATAGGAGGTGATGAGAAGAGGCTTTACGAAGGGGTGGCCGTGGCTGTAAAAAATGCCGGGATTAACCTCTTCATCGGGATAGGGGAGGCGTTGTCGCGGCAGAAGGTTGCTTTTCCTGAGGGATCGCTTTTCTTCAGCTCAACTTCCGAATGTTCGGACTCCATTCGCGGACTGGTCTTCCGTGATGAGACGATTCTCATCAAGGGTGCCCGCGTCTTCGGCCTTGAGCGCATCAGCGCCCTCCTGGTCAGGCAACTTCACCAGACACGCCTTGAGATAAATATGAACGCAGTAGTTCATAACCTCAATGAGTTCAGGCACCTGTTAAGGCCAGGTACAGGCATTATGGCCATGGTCAAAGCATTTGCCTACGGCTCAGGCTCAGCTGAGATAGCATCGCTGCTTGAGTACAACGGCGTCAGCTCGTTTGCGGTTGCATATGCAGATGAGGGAGTCGCACTCAGGGAGGAGGGAATAACCTCTCCGGTGATGGTCATGAACCCCGATGAGAGCGTGATGGAGCTGATAATCAGGCATAACCTGGAGCCAGAGATATACAGTCTGGAGTCTTTCATGGCTTTTACGGCCGTTGCCAGGAGATACGGACTGCTGGATTACCCGGTGCACCTGAAGCTCGATACCGGGATGCACAGGCTTGGATTTAACATGAGTGATATTGAAGCCCTGCAGGGGCTTCTCTCCGGGCAGCAGAATGTTAGGGTTGTTTCACTGTTCTCACATCTTGCAGCCAGTGATGACCCGGTGCATGATGCTTTTACGCACATGCAGGCCTCGCTTCTTATATCTGCCGCTGAGAGGCTGAAGAGAGCACTCGGCTACGGGTTTAAGCTGCACATGCTTAACTCAGCAGGTATCAACCGTTTTCCTGAGTACCAGTTTGACATGGTAAGGCTGGGAATCGGCCTCTACGGGATAGGCCGGTACGAAGGGGTGACTCTCAGGCACACAGGCAGGTTCGTGACGGCAGTGTCACAGGTGAGGAGTGTGCCTGCTGGTGATCCGGTCAGCTACGGCTGCCGCGGTGCAGCAGATCATGACAGGGAGATAGCAGTCATGCCGGTAGGCTATGCCGACGGACTGCGCAGGGAATTGGGAGAAGGAAGAGGCAGCCTTTCTATCAGGGGCCGGAGGGTGCCCATCACCGGCAGCATATGCATGGATATGTGTATGGCAGATGTTACAGGAATGAATGTTAAGGCAGGGGATGAGGCAGAGGTGTTTGGTGCAGATACCTCCATTGAAGAGATAGCAACACTTTGCAACACCATACCTTATGAGATTCTTACCTCGATCCCTCCACGGGTAAAAAGGATTTATGTCAATGAGTAATCAGCCCATCTGGCTGATCTTCTCAAGCCTGGGCTGATCTACAATACTGATTTTTTTGCCTTCAAGAGCTATTACCGCTTCGGTGGCAAACATTGAGAGTGTCCTTATAGCATTGGAGGTTGTCATATTTGAAAAACATGCCAGGTCCTCGCGTGAAACATATGCCCTGATGGTGCGGCCGTCGTTCTCCACGCCGTAGGTATCACGGAGGACGAGTAGAGATTCGGCAAGTCGGCCCCTGATATGTTTTTGAGTCAGAGAAACGGTTCTTTTATTGGAGAAGGAGAGCTCAAGTGCCATCATCCGCATAAGCTTCACTGAGAGATCCGGGTTTCGCCTTATAAGCTTCATGAAAGGATCCCTGTCAAACCTGCAGATGCCTGAATCTTCCAGTACCACTGCAGACGCAGTATATGTTGAGCCGGCAAAGAAGGCTGCATAACCAATAAGTCCCTGGGGCCTCACCATTCTTATTATCTGCTCGCGGCCACAGACCCCCTGTTTATAAACCTTGACCTTTCCGCAAGCCAGGCAATAGACGCCTGCGGGCCTGCTGCCTTCAAGAAAGATCATCTCCCCCTTTTTCAGCGAGGTGCAGACATGATCCTGAAGAAGCAGCTCCTTCTCCCTGTCAGGCAGATCCCTGAAAAGTGAGAAAGGTCCCTCAAGACACTGCTCCAGGTATGGATTATTATAAAACATTTCCCCTTATGTTAAACAACATGTACAAAGATATTAAAAAAGTCGGTCAGCGAGAAAATTAACTTTTTTTAACACACTATAAAACAGGTAGTTGTATCATAATGGAAAGGGTCAACTGTATCTGCCAATAATGGGTATTCTTCTTCCGCTTCCGAAGGCTTTGGAGGAGACACGGAGAACAGGAGGTGACTGTTTCCTTTTAAATTCGCTGGAACGTACCAGTCGTACTACTTCTTCCACCAGTTCCGCATCAAATCCTTCCGCGATGATTTGCACCGCTGACCGCTCCAGGTCAATATATCTGAACAGGACCGGGTCAAGCCTGTCATAGGGAGGAAGGGAGTCGGTGTCAAGCTGGTCAGGTTTCAGTTCAGCCGATGGTGCTTTGCTGATGATGGCTGCCGGTATTATCTCTTTCTGTGCATTGATCTCGTTTGCCAAACGGTAGACTTCTGTCTTGTAAATATCACCAAGGACCGAGAGGCCTCCTATCATGTCACCATAGAGGGTTCCGTAGCCCGTTGCAGCTTCGCTTTTATTGGAGGTGTTCAGCACCATGTACCCGAACTTGTTTGCGAAGGCCATAAGGATCAGGGCACGCAGCCTGGCCTGTAAATTCTCCTCCGTAATATCCGGGGCTTTGCCTTCGAAAAACGGGGTGACAGTCTTTTCGAGCACCTGCCGTGACTCCTCTATACTTACAACATGCCATGGCACGCCCAGGTTATGGGTCATCTTCACCGAATCGGTCACCGAGTGTTCTGATGAATAGAAAGAAGGCATCATCACTGCCAGGGTGTTTTCCGGTCCAAGTGCTTCAGCTGCCAGGGCCAGAACCACCGCTGAGTCTATCCCTCCGGAGAGCCCGATAACGGCTTTTTTCAGTCCGCCCTTCGTGAAGAAGTCACGTATGCCAGTAACGAGTGCCTTGTGGACAAATGGTGTCATGTCATCAGGGAAAGCGGAGGGACGGGTGTAGATGCTCCTGTCAGTGCCGGCAGCAGGGATCTCAAAAACTCTCATCTCTTCAGAGCAGAATGCAAGTTTCTCCAGGAGTGTACCGTCTGCATCAATCAGAACTGATGATCCGTCGAAAATGAGTTCGGTGTACCCGCCAGTCTGATTGACAGATATTAATGGTTTACCATACTCTTTTGCATTCCTGGCAAAGACTTCGTTTCTGACTTTTATTCTATTGTGTGAGAATGGATTAGCAGCAATATTGATTATCAGTGACGGGTTTTCTTTCATTATCTCATCGAGGGGAGTAACGCCGTACAACCGCCACGATACCCTGTCTCCAAAAGGCTGCTCATCCCATATATCTTCGCATATGGTGACTGCTATTTTCTCCCCGTTAAGACTGATGGTTTGGAATACTGTTCCGGGTTGAAAATACCTGTCTTCATCGAAGACATCATATGTAGGAAGAAGAGTTTTATTAATCACAGACCCGATCTTGCCATTGATAAGGAAGAATGCCGAATTGTGAAGGTTTTTACCAAAGACGCCGGTATTGGGAGATGGCCCGCCGACAATAGCTGCGATGCCTGTGCAGTGTGATGCTATCTCAAACATTGCTGCCATTGAAGCAGATATGATGTCATTTCTGAGCAGCAGGTCAAGCGGGGGATATCCTGTGACTGCCAGTTCAGAGAAGATGATAAGGTCAGCACCTTCTGAACGTGCAAGATCAATGTAAGAAATGATCTTGGTTTTGTTGTAAGAGATATCTCCAGGGATATAATTCAGCTGAGCAAGAGCAATCTTCATAGCAGTTTCGTCAGAACTTGATCCCCATCATGATACGTAACATTCTCAATCCCGACCTGTCTTCAGGCTGATCAACATCATTAAGATCCTTTGTAATATCAAAAAAGTCCTGGTTATAACCAATCCCGGCAACCAGTGTAAGGTCTAAGTTAAGATCATACTCAATTCCTGCATGAATATGCCATCCGGCGTTCAGTGCGTATACTTCATTTCTGGCATTCTCATTATCAACAGGAGGCTGGTTTGCCGGCAGGTCTACAGTTGATTTGATGAGCATCCGGATGTCAAAACCGATATCAGCGAAGTAGCTTAGATCGCCTGATTGGTCAGTTTTGAGCCGGAGTCCCAGGGGGATGTTCACATAAAGCAGGTTATATCTTATCTCATCACCGGTTAGCACCTGGGGTTGCAAATTATTGAAGATCATTATATGAGGTTCAGTAACACTCTGCCTGCCGCCTGCTGACAGCAGGCTTAAGCCGGTTGAAACGGCATAATTATCGTCAAAATAGCGAAGCAGATTCAACCCTATGTTAAGGCCCGGCCTCGAACCTTCATTGATATAATCCGGGGAGTTGGAGCGCATCCATGATGTTACCGGGTCAACGTGAACTGTAAATTCCAGTTCCTGTGAGATCCCCTTCACTGAGAAGGCAGCAAGTAATATGATGGTAAGCGCCCTTAGGAAAGGACGGTTGAATACTCTTTTCATCTTCTCATTGTTTGCCGGGTAAAATTATAAATAAATGTCCTTATTTTGTAAAATCTAAATGATATTACCGCTGATATGATGCATGGCCCTTCCTTCTACAGGCTTGCAGTGTTGCTGATGCTGCTTCTTGCTGTTACCTCCTGCCACCGTGACCCCTATAAGGTTAACCTCTCCGGGGTTGCCTGTGACCTGGAGCTGAGGGACCTTGGCAGGGATATTTTTGAGACGCCGCCGAATGAGATGGCCGGGAAGGCTGAGGAGCTCAGGCTGGAGTATGGAAGTGCGCTGACAACCTACAGCACTGTTATCGGATTGGGTGACCCGGCCGAAGAGAGATGGAATCAGGCATTCATCCTCTTTGCCACAGACCTACGCAACCTGGATTTGTGGGATGAGGTTAAACGCGTTTTCCCGGACACTGATCATCTGGAACAGGAGCTTGAGAGTGCCTTCAGGCATTACAGCTATTATTTTCCAAAAAGGATCATTCCGGAGGTTATAACCTGCATCTCGGTATTCAATAACAGCATAATAGTTGATGATTCCCTGTTAATGATCAGCCTTGACCGTTACCTGGGTGCAGACTCGGAGTATTATCCCCCCCTTGGTATTTTCAGTTACCAGGCTCGTAAGATGACACCTGCCTATACGGCCTCTGATTGCATGTATGCGTGGGCTTCCACAGAGTGGGATTACAATTCGGCAGGTTATGGTACCAAGAATCTGCTTAATACCATGCTGCACGAGGCCAAGCTGGTATACTTCACCAGGAGGATGATGCCCTCGGTTACTGACACGGTGCTTCACGGTTTTACCGGTCGTCAGATGGAATTTTGCATTAAGGGCGAGGGGGAAATTTGGGAGTATCTTGTCAGTAACGATCTGCTTTTTTCGACAGACGGTTTTCTGATACGGAAGTTTACCGGGGAGGCTCCCTTCACCAGTTATTTTACAGAGGAGTCGCCTGGCAGGGCAGTTGTCTGGACCGGCTTCCGGATAATTGAGCGGTATATGAATAACAATCCCGGTGTCACTCTGGATGAACTTATGGGTATGAACGACCTTCAGGCCATCATGACAGGGGCCAGGTACAGTCCGGATTAAAATAAAGAGGCCGCCCTTTTCGAGACAGCCTCCTGTAATGATAATTGGGAATGCGGGTTATGCCGGATGAATTGCCTCTACAGGGCAAACGTCGGCGCAGGCACCACAATCGGTACATATATCCGGGTCAATCTTGTAGATATCACCCTCAGATATAGCCTCAACCGGACATTCATCTATACAAGTTCCGCAAGCTGTGCAATCATCTGAAATTTTGTAAGCCATTATTATTTTGTTTTTAAAGATTACGGGCGTAAAATTATCCTTTATTTTTTTAAGTTCCTAAACAATCATTAAATAATATTCACCCTCGCGATTCGCTGATCAAATTTAGTGCCAGCCATGCCAGATTTGCGGTTCCGGTGGTCATAGCCGACTCGTCAAGATCGAAGGAGGCTGTGTGTAACTGCTTGATAGAGTTGCCTTTGCGGGTAACGCCCAGGCGATAAAGGAGAGAAGGGTATCGCTCTGCGAAGAATGAAAAATCTTCCGAGCCCATCCTGGCCGGTATACCGGTTATCTTATCCTTGCCAAGCAGGGTTTCTGACAGTGCGGCAGCCCTGGCTGTGAGTGATTCGTTATTGACCAGGACTGGATATCCTTCAACGATATTCACGTCAATGGTCACCCCTTTTTCTGAGGCCAGGGTTTCAGCGATGTCATGGATCGTATTCTTTGCCTCCTTTCTCCACACTTCGCTGAAGGTCCTGAAGGTACCCGAGATCTCCACCTTCTCCGGTATCACATTGGTGGCTCCAAATCCTGTTATCCTTCCTATTCCCAGCACCGATGGTGCGTTTGCGCTGGCGGCGGCAGCAGTGATTGTATCCTTCAGGGCTATCACCAGTTCTGATGCAATGCGTATCTGATCAGTATATTCTGAGGGCCGTGCTGCATGGCCACCTCTTCCGGTAACGGTTATATATATCTCATCGCATGAAGCCATGGCGGGTCCCGGGCAGTAGCCAAGCAAACCTGACTCCAGTTCCGGAGCCACATGCTGGGCTATGAATATGTCGGGTGCGTATCTGTCAAGAATGCCGGATTGTGTAATAAGTTTTGCTCCACCCGGGGCTTTCTCCTCACCTGGCTGGAAGACAAGCAGAACTGTGCCTGCAAACTCCCTGCGCAGGTTCCGGATAATTTTTGCGGCGCCAAGGAGCATTGCCACATGTGCGTCATGTCCGCAGGCATGCATCACCCCATCGTTCCTGCTGATGTATTCAGGGCCCTCATCCTCCCTGACAGGCAGTGCGTCCATATCGGCACGCAGTCCGGCGGTCAGGCCCCTGCCGGGCGCTTCGCCCCTGATGATGCCAATGATACCGGTGCCGGCCACCTGTATGATGTGCTCTATGCCTGAGGTTGTGAGCTCATCGCTTATCATGGAGGCAGTGGCATGCTCTTCATATGATAGTTCAGGATACTGATGGATAATCCTCCTGATCCTGATTATTTCCGGCAGCAGTGCTTCTGCTTCGCTAAGAATTTGTCTTGCTGATAGCATGCTGATGCAGTGATACTGTCAGAAATCGAGGCTGAAGGAAAGGTAGAAGATCTTCGGGAGGAGATAACCGTTATCAATCCCCCAGGCGATGTCAGCCCTCACGAAATAGCCGAACAGCTGTGCCCTCGCCCCGGTTCCGAACCCCATAACGAGAGGTTCACGCATGGCATCGAGGGTTACCACTACAGGTCCATTCTCATATACTTTGTCATTCCAGTAGTTTTCGTTACCCCATGGATTCCATCCGGACCAGGCCATTCCGATATCGTAGAATCCCACAACCTGGAGGCTGTTAAGGAAGTTAGACCTAAGCGGATGACCTGCAAAATATCTTACAAAGGGCCAGCGCAACTCACTGTTGATAAGGGCGAAATTGCTTCCGTTGCGTATGTTTTGAGTGAAGCCCCTCAAATTCGTTGCAAGGGCCTGGAATCCGTAGTTGACATTGGGATTTACAGGCACTGTCTGGTCAAACATGGGGACCTTGTTGAAGAGTCCCATCCAGTTGTCAACACCGCCCATATAGTAGATCAGTCTTGAGGGTCCGAATGATGTACTTCCGGCAAACCTGTTGGCCCAGATGAGGTCACGGTGGATCTTCTGGTAGTGTCTTACATCCGCACCAAAAACGAACATATCGCTTTTTTTCTCTGACAGTTCACGGTAGTATTCGCCGAAGAATTTGAACCTGGTGCCATTGTATATGTTGATGGTGCGTTTGCGGGTATTGTCATAAATCAGTTCACCCTTCAGTCCCACCCAGTGCCGGTCAAAAGAGGGTGCTACAAGGCTGGCCTGGTCAGTAGACTGGATGATATAGTTGTCATACCTGTATGTGAGAGTCCCTTTCACGGCCAGGACGGCGCTGAGAGGCCGTCTGAGCGACATGTACGTTGTATAGCTCTTTATCTTGTAGTAACTGTCGGCATTGTAACTGTCAAATGACTGCTTGTGGAAGAGAACCTGTTTGTCGAATTTGCCCCTGAGGGCTTCAAGGCTGACAAGGTATTCATTACTGTCGAAGTTGCCGGAGAACCTGAAGCCACCAGTAATACGGTAGTCCTCAAAGAGATCAATAGCACCTATTTTAATGAGCATGTTCAGGCCTGGGTTGAAGTAGGGTGCGCCTCCGTTGTATGCCTGGTAGGTATTGTTCAGGAAGTTGAAATCGATCTGGGTGGCTGCATAGTTGTTATAGAACGCAGGCCTGTAGACAAGGGCATCGGGCATCGACATCCGTGAAGTATCGAGGTCAACATCCATATAATCCTTCCTCCATTGAAGCTCATAGAAATTTTCCTTTTCCTTTTCAAAGACATAGTTCCGGAAGTCTATGGGTTCGTCAGTTGCGTAGTATTCGTACAGAGGCTTTTTCAGTGTGTCATTCATCCTTGCACGTTCGGCCAGAAGGCGGTCTCTAAGCTGGTTGATGCTATCGGCAGAACGAAGCATCGCAGTCTCCTCGGCTCGCCATGCTGTGGTTTTGACATCTTCGGTACTGACTGCCGGAGCATCAGTGGAAGAGCCTTTGAGAAGTCTGTATCGGCCATCGTTAAAAATCACTGCAGCATCCTGGCCGCCTTTCCTGTCGAAGGCCTCCAGGTTTCTAGGAAAATCAGTTGCCTGCCGGGGGGAGATAAAGTAGCTGTAGTGAAGTGCAGTATCGATGTAGGAAATAGCGCTGTCAACAGTGGCATCATAATAGTTTATTATGCCGTTACCGTTGCCCAGGAATCCTGTGGAGGCTGCCGAAGCACCGATGGGTTCTATGTGATCATCGAGAGTGCCGTCAGCCAGCCTTGTCAGCTGTCCGTTGCCTGCCATGAGATCATATGTAAAGAGATTATATGTCAGACCGGTACGCTCCTGAGGATCACCTCTGTTCGACAGAGTGTCAGCAAGCCTGTTTGAGGAGAATATTATGGTCTCATCTATTCCACTGATAAATGCAGGGTCACGGTCATCGGCCACGTCAAAGGTGATTCTCTCATTGGTTCCGCTGATGATCGTATGTACATAGATGTCAGTCATCCCGTTTATCACCGCGGCCACAACCAGCCTTGACCCGTCGGGGGAGTAGGAGAGAGACAGTACTTTCTCAAAAAAAGGCATTGTACGGTGTTCGAATTTCTTCTCCGCGGTACGGTAGAAATAGAGTTCTACTCCTCCCTTCTCTTCGTTGGCAAAGGTCAGTATCTGTCCGCCGGGATGCCATGTAATGACCGGATAGGAATGGTCAACCGACTGTTCAAATTTGGGTTCTATTGTGAACAGCTTTTTCGTCTTACCGGAGGAAGAGTCATAGAGCCATATCCTTCTTTTTCCCCAGTCGTTTGACACCCATGCAACCTGGCGGCCGTCGGGTGATACCTTAACGCTGGTGAAGCGTTCAAAGGGCTTCGATTTTTTTAACTCAGGAGGGCCGGCGTAGTTCTCTCCGGGTTTAACGGCATAGTAATCTTCATAATAACCCTTCCAGTCGCGGTAGGTGTCCTTTATGCTTTTACCCAATCCGTAAAGGAAGCCATCCTCGATGTTCTTGTAGATCTTTGAGAGATAGATTATATTTGGAATAATAGCATCACCATAGGTATCGCCGATAAATTTCCAGAATGAATGGCCTGCATAAACAGCCTCCTCATATTCAAGGTTGTCAAGGTTCTTGTACCTCCCGTTCTCAAACCCGTCCCTGACGCGGTTGTCAGTCTCAGTCTCCCACCCGTATGCAACATAATTGATCAGCCCCTTTATGTACCAGTCGGGAATCTGGATCTGAGAGTTGCTGGTGACCCTGTCCCGCATATCAGCGTTGTATAGCATCTCATACACCACTACCTCTGCAATGGCGGAAGCGATGAGCCTGCTGAACTCCTCGTGGTCGCCATTGAACCAGAGCATCACCTTGTTCTTGATTACCCGGCTGTAGCCCCCTACATTATAGTCATCTTCCGCAGAGATAAGTCCGATGTTGCTTTGCCTGAAGTCGTTCTTCTTGTTATAGACAATAAGGATAAGTCTTTTGTCAAGGGTATAATCAAAGTAATCTTCTATCTCATTGAGTTTTTCCTCAGCTACCTTGCAGGCATATTCAGCCACCTCGCGACCGAACTCCGTGTAGTAGCAGTCCATCTCGTCAAACCTGAAATAGGTCCAGTAGAAGTCATTGTGCTGTATCCGGTTTTTGCCGAATGTCATCTGCATACCGTTATAGAACTGGCCGGATGCCGGGGAGACCAGCATGAAACCCAGTGTTACGGACAGCAGTATAAAGAGTTTTCTTCTGCTCATAAGCCAAAGCGGAACGCTCTCACCTGTTCGATCAAAATCTGTTCCAAATGAGCGGATCCGTGAGACAAAACTAATCGATAAACCAATAAAAAAGCAGGGGCTTATCGAATTTTATTAATTTTGGTGCATATTATTATGCAATATATATGGCCTGATCTTTGTTATGTGATTGAGTCAAACCACGTTTTTCCGGGTTGACCGGATTTTAAAAAAAGATTGTTATGAAAAGGAGTCTGATTGTATTGATGTTTGTGATTATTGCTGCCGGGCTTTCAGCTCAGCCAAAACTCAATTTTGCCAACACGCGTCATGATTACGGGTCCATAAAGGAGGAAGCCGGCAAGCAGGAGGCAGTTTTTAATTTCACCAATACCGGTGATTCAGTGCTTGTGATTACAAGGGTACAGTCTTCATGCGGATGCACTGCATCAGACTATACGAAATCGCCTGTTCCTCCCGGAGGTAAGGGGTTTGTCACTGCCGTCTTCGATCCTCGCGGTTACAACAGCCGTTTTGCCAAGAGTATCACGGTCTATTCCAATGCCAAACCGGCGGTAACGGTTCTGATCATTGAAGGACAGGTAGTTCCGCGTGAGAAGACGACGGAGGAGCTCTTCACCTTTGCTGCCGGACCGGTGAGGTTTGAATCAAACCATCTGGCCTTTACAACGACCAAAAAGACCGAGAAAAAGATAAGGGTTATGCCTGTTATCAACACCTCTAAAGAGCCTGCCACCATTGAGTTCGAAGGGTTGCCGGCTCATCTCACGCTGAAGGTCAGCCCTGCCACAATCAAGCCCGGAGAGAAGGGTCTTATCGAGGGCACTTATGACGCAAAGCTGAACAGCGGTGCGTGGGGCAATGTGAATGACCTGGTACGCCTCAAGGTTAACGGCAAGCCACTTCCCAATATTTACCTGTATGTCTCGGCCAATCTTGTTGAAGATTTTTCAGGACTCACCAGCCAGCAGCTGTCCAGCGCCCCTGTCTTCAGGCTGGATTCCAATACGGTCAGTTTCGGGACTATCAAGCAGAACACAACAGCTGATATTGAGTTTCTCTTCACCAATCAGGGTAAGAGCGACCTGGTGATCAGGCATGTCAAGTCAGGATGCGGATGCACCGCCCTCATGCCTACCGAGAATGTAATCAAGCCCGGCGCAAGAGGATCAATAAAAGCCAAGTTTAGCTCAGGTGGGTATAAGGGACAGATTTACAAGAATATTTTTGTTTACACCAATGACCCGAAGAATTCAGAGGTGATGCTGATGATCAAGGGAGAGGTGCTTGTAGAAGCGGGAGCGGATAAATAAGGTACGACACCCGGGTCAGAAAAATAATGAACAGGGATAAACGGTCAGCCGGAGCACTATCGGTTCAGAAGGGAGTTACACCGCCTCCGAGCATCAACCCTGACATGATTAACCGCCTCAGAAAAAGCAGGCGAAAAAAACTCAGTGCAGACGATTACGCAGATGGTATTCTACGGGGTGACCGGACTATCCTCAGCCAGGCGATAACTCTTATAGAAAGTTCCCTTCCGGAGCATTATGACATTGCGCAGGCTGTTGTGGAGAGATGTCTTCCTGCCAGCTCGCGATCAGTCAGGGTCGGTATCACGGGTGTCCCCGGCGCCGGCAAGAGCACGTTTATAGACACCTTTGGTACAATGCTCACCCGTCACTACGGAAGACGTCTGGCGGTTCTGGCAATTGACCCCAGCAGCCAGCAGAGCGGTGGAAGCATCATGGGTGACAAGACCCGTATGGAACAGCTGAGCGTTGACCCTGATGCCTTCATAAGGCCCTCACCCTCGGCAGGCACCCTTGGAGGGGTGGCACGCAAGACGCGCGAATCAATAATACTGTGCGAGGCCGCAGGGTTTGACACTATACTGGTTGAGACAGTGGGAGTGGGCCAGTCTGAAACAGCGGCACATTCCATGGTCGACTTTTTCCTGGTGCTGATGCTTGCCGGCGCCGGTGATGAACTGCAGGGCATCAAGCGAGGCATAATGGAGATGGCGGACACAATTGTAATCACGAAGGCCGACGGTAGTAATGTACAGAAGGCTGAGATGGCAAGGGTCGAATACAAGAATGCACTGCATCTCTTTCCCCCATCACCCTCAAGATGGAACCCGAAGGTCATGACCTGCTCCTCTCTGGAGAAGACCGGAATTACTGACGTGTGGGAGACAATCCGCGATTATGTGAGCGTTACCAAGAGTAACGGATGGTTCTGGGAGAGAAGGAGAGACCAGGCAGTGACACGTATGCATGAAACCATACTTGACACACTTAAGTTTTCATTCTATAACCATCCTGATGTAATTGCATTGCTTCCGGATCTGGAGAGACAGCTTCGCGAGGGCGAAACAACATCCTATAAACCGGCATCCATCCTGCTCGACAAATATTTCGCAGGTAACAGGGAATAGCCAAATATTTATATCTTTGAACCTTCAAAAATTTAAAGTGTTTATTGTAAAATCTCCTCAGATGAAAAAAACAATTATCCTTCTTTTAGTACTGGCCATTGCAGCATCGTGTGCCAGGGAACCAAAATTCAGCATCACAGGCACCATTGACGGTACTGAAAATGCAACCCTCATTCTCCAGAAACGTATCCCGGGAGGTTATGAGGTTATAGACTCGGCAATGATCGAGAACGGTACATTCGAGATGGAAGGCGTCATCGGGTATCCCCAGATGGTGAATCTTGCCATCAAGGACAAACGCGGCGGTCTGAATTTCTATCTTGAAAACGCAGAGATAACAATTCACGGACATGCAGATTCTCTTTTCATGGCATCAGTCACCGGTTCGGAGACACAGGCTGAATTTGACTCCTATAAAGCGGCTTTTGACGAGTCCAATACTGAGATGTCAAAGATATATGACAGTTACCGTGAAGCCCGCATGGCAGGAAATGAAGAGCTTGCCGCTTCAATTGAGAAGGAGCTTGAAGTTTTGGATGCAAAACAGAATGAGATGAAGAAGGAGTTTATTAAAAATAACCCCTCATCGTACGTGACCCCACTGGTTCTCAATGAACTGTCATACAGTCTTGAGGCTGGCGAGATGGAGATTCTCCTGGGTGGCCTTGATACCACGCTCAACAAAGTACAGGCTGTTGCAGGCATGAAGGAGAGGCTCGAACACCTCAAAGCCGTATCAACGGGTCAGAAAGCCCCTGATTTTACTCTTAACGATGTTGACGGGAATCCCGTTTCATTATACTCGAAGCTTGGTGGTGACACAAAGCTTCTGCTGCTCGATTTCTGGGCTGCATGGTGCGGCCCCTGCCGCCAGGAGAACCCTAACGTGGTCAAGGTATGGAAAGAGTACAACAAAATGGGTTTTGACGTGTTTGGCGTCTCCCTTGACCGCAGCAAGGAAGACTGGGTTAAAGCAATTGAAGATGATCAGCTTACATGGACCCATGTCTCAGACCTGAAGTACTGGGATTGCGCACCCGCGAAACAGTATGCTGTCAATGCCATCCCCTCAAACTTCCTGCTTGACGGAAACGGTGTGATCATTGGCCACAATCTGCGTGGCGATGCACTGGCCGCCAAAGTAAAAGAGGTGCTCGAAGCGAAATAATCAAATAAAATAGTCTAATTTAGGAAGCCGTTGGGGTACATACTCCAGCGGCTTTTAAATAACCTCAAAGTAATTGCCATGAGCAAGAAGGATGATTTTTTCAGCCACATAACAGGTGGTTATACCTGCAAGGGTGATTTCATTATACTCGGTGGGGCTATGCTTGACGGCGAACCGATTGCTGATGCACACATCAAGGTTCCGCTAAAGACACTTAATCGTCACGGGCTGATAGCCGGTGCAACCGGTACAGGAAAGACCAAGACCCTGCAGGTTCTGTCCGAGCAGCTCTCATTGAAGGGCATACCATCACTTGTCATGGATGTCAAGGGCGATCTCAGCGGGGTGGCACAACCGGGAACGGAGAATGCGTTTATCACTGACAGGCACTCGAAGATCAATCTGCTATATTCGACTATGGGTTTTCCCGTGGAGCTTCTTACAATATCCGAACAGGATGGGGTCAGGCTTCGCGCAACAGTGTCAGAGTTCGGTCCGGTGCTCTTCTCACGCATTCTCGACCTGAACGATACCCAGGCAGGCATTGTCTCAATTATATTCAAGTACTGTGATGACAATAAGCTTGGACTGATAGACCTGAAAGACATCAGGAAGGTGATCCAGTATCTGCAGGGTGAGGGTAAGGCAGAACTGGAGAGCGAATATGGGGCAATGTCACCGGCTTCAACAGGCGTCATACTCCGCAAGATTATCGAACTTGAGCAGCAGGGCGCCGAGAGGTTTTTCGGGGAGGAGTCTTTTGACGTCATGGACCTGATGAGGAGAGATGCTAACGGGAAGGGATATATTAACATCATCCGTCTTACGGACATACAGGATAAACCCAAGCTCTTTTCAACCTTCATGTTGTCTCTGCTTGCAGAGGTTTATGGCAGGATGCCTGAAAAGGGCGATCAGCCCAAACCTGAGCTGGTTATATTCATTGACGAGGCCCATCTAATCTTCAGCCAGGCCAGTAAGACACTGCTTGAACAGATAGAAACGATTGTCAAGCTTATCCGTTCCAAAGGTGTTGGTGTCTATTTCATAACCCAGAATCCCATGGATGTACCTTCATCGGTTCTGGCACAGCTGGGACTCAAGGTTCAGCATGCACTCAGGGCGTTTACCGCCGCTGACCGGAAGGACATCAAACTTACCGCAGAAAACTTTCCGATCTCTGAGTGGTATGATACTGAGAATGCGCTTACCTCACTCGGTACAGGTGAGGCCCTGGTAACGGTCCTCAATGAAAAGGGAATACCAACGCCCCTCGCTGCAATAATGGTTCGTGCCCCGATGAGCCGGATGGATATACTGTCCGCGGGGGAAATTGAGTCAATAAACAGGTCATCACAGCTTGTGACCAGATACTCAAGGGTTGTTGACCCTGAGAGTGCGGCTGAGATGCTTGAAAGAAAGATCGAGGCAGCTGAACAGAAAAGAATTGATGAAGAGGAGAGGAAGACACGGGAGAGGGAGCCACTGGGGCGCGGACCTGCCACGACGACACGTCGCAGAACAGCCACCCACCCCGTGGTTAAGGTGCTGACTTCAGCAACATTCATCCGGGGAGTGATGGGAATCCTGACCAGGGCGATGAAATGATTCAATGATTAACCAAATAGTTAAGTTATGAAAACAAGAATTTTAACAGTAATTGCGATTTTAGTATTGTCAGCTGGTGCGCTCCAGGCGCAGGTTGATTTCGGACTTGTAGCCGGTCCCAACTTTCAGAACATGGCTGGTAAGGACAGTGATGGCGATAAGGTAACCAATGGACTAATTGTCGGGTTCCATGCCGGTGTGAAGGTAAATCTTTACATGGCTCCCGATTTCTATTTCCAGACCGGGCTTCTCTTCTCACAGAAGGGATCAATGAACAATGCTGGTGCTCTTCCAACAAAAGCTGCCAGTGATGATTACCACACCACCACCAGGCTCTCGTATATTGAGATGCCTCTGCATCTGCTCTTCAAGCCCCAGTTTGGCAAAGGGCATATCCTTATCGGTTTCGGACCTTATGTTGCATATGGAATTACTGGCACTCAGACTATTGAAGTAGGGGACTTTTCATATGAGCAAAAGATTTCCTTCAGGAATGAGATTGCACTTGAAGAATACTGGGACATGGAAAATGCCTACTACCGTGGATTTGATGCCGGTGCTGATATTTTTGCAGGCTATGAGATGAATATGGGGCTCTATTTTCAGCTCAATGCACAACTCGGATTGATGAACATGATTACTGACGTTACAGAGTGGGATAGCGAGTCGACCTTGAAAAATATGGGGTTCGGAATATCAGTGGGATACAATTTCTGATCCGCCGCCATCACAAAAAGAACCGTTCGGGTAAAGCGAACGGTTTTTTTATGCCCCGGTTATTGGCAGTTTGGGCTCAATTATGCAACTCACTAATTATAAATCTATTAACTCTTAATTCTTAATTCCCCTCAAAACCCCTTCAGGTCCATAAATACGGTGGGGATAAGAATAAGGAACCCAAGCAGGAAGAGGATCAGAATAAAGGGGAGGACCCATCTGAACCATTTCTCATACGGTATCCTTGCCACGCTCAGCACACCGAGCAGCACCCCCGAGGTGGGAGTTATCATGTTGGTAAAACCGTCGCCCAACTGGAAAGCGACTACCGTTGCCTGGCGTGATACACCTATCAGGTCAGAGAACTGTGACATCATTGGCATTGTCAGGGCAGCCTTGGCCGACCCCGACGGCATGAAGAGGTTTATGGCCGTCTGTGTTATGTACATCATGCTTACCGATGCCATTCTTCCCATCCCGGTGATTGACTCAGAGAGCCTGTAAAGAAGTGTGTCAATAATATTGCCGTTCTGCAGGATTATGATTATCCCTCCGGCAAGTCCAACAATCAATGCAGCCGACTGTATATCCTTTACTCCGTCAAGGAATAATTTCGTGATTTTATTGGCATCATAACTCATGGCTGCACCGGTTGACAGTCCCATGGCAAAGAATAAGGCGGCAATCTCCATTATATACCATCCGTAGCCCATTACCCCGGTTATGAGGAATAGTATTGTAAAGAGCAGCAGGTTGATAATAAAAAAGTGAACTGATTTTCTGAGTGCTAACCATCCGGTTAATACAAAGAGACCTGCAAGCACCGGTATTGCAGGGATGTTCAGCTCTCCTTCACCGAACGAGATGGCAGTCATCGGGTAGATCACAGCAAATATGACAATGACGGCTGTGAGCAGGATGTAGATGACCCAGGCCGATGCTGGAGTATGATATTCAACCTCAATCTTTGCCGAAGAGTGGAGCTTACGCCAGTAGTCGTCATCATCGCGGACGGGAGAGCGGGCCGGATCCTTTTTAATCCTGCGTGCATACCGCAATATAAAGGCAAATCCTACAGCGCTTATTAACACCCACATGAAGAGCCTGTACTCCAGTCCTGAAAAGAGCGGCAGGTCTGACAGTCCCTGTGCAATACCAATTGTGAAAGGGTTGAGGAATGCTCCGGCAAAGCCCAGGGCGGCAGCCACAAAGCAGAGCGAGACACCCACAATTGAGTCATATCCCATTGATACCGCCAGCGGGACAAAAATGATAGTGAAGGCGATAGTCTCCTCGCTCATGCCGAATACTGCTCCGAAAAAACTGAACATGGTCATGATGACCAGGAATATAAGGTTATCAACGCCTATCAATTTTATCAGACCCCTGTTGCCCATCCTGCCGGTGAAGCGCAGCACCGAACCAATGGCTACATCAATGGCTTTGCTTTCGTTCATGATCCAGAATGCACCGCCGATGATGAGTATAAAAACAATTATATCTGCCTTGTCCACAAAGCCGTCAAACAGGGCGGAGAAGACCTGCCAGGTCTGGGGGTTCTTTTCGGTGTAATGAAATGATCCGGGTATTACAACGCTGCGGTCGATACCATTAACGCTGACAGTCTGTCTCTCAAAAGCACCACCTGGTATTACCCAGGTCAGCACCGCGCAGAGAACAACTATGCTGAAGACAATTACGTAAGTATGCGGGATCTTCCTGAACACCCGGGTTGGTTTTGCCTGTGCAAAATAGTAATTAAAGTCGAAAGTCCGTAAAGTTAAAAGTCCGTAAAGTCTGAAGGTCATGCGGTCATGCGGTCAATTTTGACTGCCGACTGCTGGCTGAGGACTGGACTACTGCCTGATAATGACCTTCCTGACCCGTTCCCTTGTTTCATCCGGAGTCGGGTTAAGTTCTGCAGTTGCGAAGGTGCCATGTTCCGGGTCAATTCGCTCAAAAACCATCATATACAGGTCGAAAATAATCTCAAGGCTGAGCCTGTAGCGCGGCTCCATTTTGGGACATATGTCTTCCATCACCCTGAGGGTACTGAGACGGTACCGGTCTGCAATTTCATAATATTCCCTCATCAGTTTGCGGAAACCTCCGGTAAGTGGTGCTCCCTGCGCCATCTCAAGCATACTATTCCGGGTGAGGCCATGTTTGGCCATCATATCATCGGCGAAGTAGCTGAGGTTATTAAGCTGGTCTTTCCGGAAATCGCGAATAATATGTACGAAGTAACTGAACATAGCGCACGGTTCGGCAACAGGGCGCACATCAAAAGCCGGGTCGAAATATTTCCCATCGCTCTCCTGCAATCCGGCCAGGTGCACAAAAATTGCTGCCGGTGATACGGAGGCTCCGCCTGAATACTCAATGAACTCATCGAGTGTGGCAAATCCGTCATGTGTCACATCAAACAGCATTGACTTCGCAAAATCCTCAAGAGCCCAGTAAGGAATCCTGAACCGCTCCACGGTATCCATCAGGTCACTGCAGAAGGGTGAGCCGTCAAGCCCGGTCCGGAGCATACTCATCCACTCTTCCACATTCCCGGTGAACCTCGCCCTGTCTGCTTCCGCAATGCCTTTGTTGGCGGCCTTGTGGTCATCAATGAGGTCATCGAGTGAACGCATGAAACGGTAACAGGTGCGGGCAGCACAGTAACGTTCCTTATCCCAGAAGTTAGCAGCTATGAGTATATTAGGATGGTCAATTATCTTATCGAAGTCAATCGTTTCAAAAATTGCCATGAACTGATCCCTGTCTTTCATCTTCCCCTGTTAATCTGTTTTCTGTTCATTTATAATCCTTTCTGCAACCAGCCTGGCTGAGAGCAGTACCATTGGTATACCATTACCCGGGTGGGTGCTTCCGCCCGTAAAATAGAGGTTCTTGTAGCGACGGTCCCTGTTGTGCGGCCTGAACCAGCCCATCTGGAGGATATTATGTCCGAGGCTCCCGAAGACGGCACCTCTGCTTGTATTAAGAGCATCAACCCAGTTACCCGGTGTTACCACGATCTCAAATTTTATATGTCCCTCAATGTCCTCAATGCCAATGTTCTTCAGCTTTCTGAAGACTGTCTTCCGGGCTTTGTCGGTGATCTGCTGCCAATCCTGCGGGCTCCGTGGGTCAAGATGGCCTACACCCACGGCCACAGACAGGGTATCACACCCTTCAGGAGCAGCTGACGGGTCAGTGCGAACAGGGGCATGGATGTAGAAACATGGGTCGTCGCCCATCGATTTGTCCCTGAAGATGCTCTCAAGACCCTCCCTGAAGTTGTCTGCCAGGAAGGTGCTGTGGTGCCCGAGCTGCGGATACTGTTTGTCGAGCGCCCAATGGATCACGAGGGCGGAGCATGAGTACTTCATCCGTTCAATACGACGCGACTTCCAGCCGGGCGGAAGGAGTTCCCGATAGACATATGGAAGGTCGGCATTGGCAATAATGACGTCAGCTGTTGCTTTACTGCCATCACTGAAGACTACACCCCTGGCTATGTTTTTTTCTACAAGTACTCTTGTTACAGGTCGGGCAAAATGGAATCTGACTCCGAGTTCCGTAGCCTTTTGCATCAACTTTTGGGCTACGCTGTACATTCCTCCTACAGGGAACATTGAGCCCTCAGTCAGTTCTGCAGCCGGAATCATTGAGAACAGGGCAGGGGCACTGAACGGACTCTGGCCTACATAAATATTCTGAAACGTGTAGGCCATGCGTAGGTGCTCCGATCTGAAAAACCCGGATGTGTAGCGGTAATGGTTAAGGTAGGTTTTCAGCCTGATGAGCAGCATCACATTGCCGAGGTTGAAGAACTCGAAGAATCTAGTGAAGTTTCTGCCCAGGAGCTTCTCGAAGGCCAGTATATACAGTCTGAACCCTGTCTTTACGTATTTTTCTGCCCTGGCGAAGCTGCCCGGTTCAATAGCCTCGAGCTGTTCCTCCATCCGCTTCCTGTCAGTGGTGAAGGCAAGGCTGGAGCCATCATCGAACCACAATGTATAGACATCATCGAGCGGTTTCATCAGAAGATCACTCTCGAGTTTCATATCCAGCCCTGCAAAGAACTCGCGGTAGACTTCCGGCATAAGCACCATGGTAGCACCCACATCGAAGCGGTGACCGTCACGGACAATCTGACCGCATCTTCCTCCGGCAGAGATGTTCTTTTCATAAACATCAACCTTATACCCACGCCGAGCCAGAAAAATCGACGTGGCAATGCCCCCTATTCCGGCGCCTATGATCAGCGCCTTTGAATTACCAGCCATCCGGTATAATAAGTAATTTAGTGTTTTATAAATCCCGATTCAGTTGCCGAAACCGGCTATCCGGAACCAAATATATTAATTATGACTTCAGCCTCCGGGCTGCCGGCAGGTCAACTGCGGTATAATGCCGGTGAATGGAGGAAAATTTCCTCCGATCAATATTTACGGGTTCACCATAGCTGGTGTACCAGAGGTTTTATATCATCTTCATATATCCTTTCGATCATACTTACCTGGTCCGCAGTTAGCGGGGGAAGTGCAGCTGCATCAATGTTCGTTCCTGCCTGGTCCGGTGATGAAGCGCCGGGGATTATGCAACTTACCTCCTCATGAAGGAGTATCCATCTGAGCGCCACATGAGACAGGGCCGTGCCTTCCGGGAATAGCTCCTTCAGTCGTGCTACCGCCTTCAGCCCTGTCTCAAAGGGCACACCCGCAAAGGTCTCCCCCTTGTCGAACATCATCCCGTTCCTGTTGAAGAAGCGGTGATCTCCGGGAGCGAACCTCGTATCAGAGGCGAATTTGCCTGAGAGCAGACCGCTGGCCAACGGCACGCGGATGATCAGACCCACATTCTTCTCCCTGGCCATGCCAAAGAACTTCTCTTGAGGCCGCTGGCGGAAAATATTATATATGATCTGTATCGTGGTGACATTATCAAACTCGATGGCTTTGGATGCCTCCTCCACCTTCTCAACACTCACACCGAGGTTGAGGATCTTCCCTTCTTCTTTCATCCGCTCAAACTCACCAAAGATCTCCGGCCTGTAATACACTTCCGTTGGAGGACAATGCAGCTGAACCAGGTCAAGGCAGTCTGTCCCGATCCTTTTTAGAGAGTCTTCCACAAATTCCCTGAGGAGTGCAGGAGTATATCCCTTGTTGATGTGCGGGCTTATCTTCCTGCCGCATTTGGTAGCAATGCGAACCGTTACACCCGAGTCCCTGACTGCCTTCCCGACAGCCTTTTCACTCTCGCCGTCGGAGTAGACGTCAGCCGTGTCAATGAAATTAACCCCGTTGTCAATGGCCTCACGAATAATTGAGTCAGCCAGCGAGTGATCGAATTTCGATCCCCATCTGCCTCCCACCTGCCAGGTGCCGAGTGATATCTCCGATACCTCAAAACCTGTTTTTCCCAGTTTCCTGTAATTCATTTTTTATTTTATTTATGTTGATCTTCTGGGTCATATTACCTGAAAATTGTATAGTAAGATACGCCCAGACCCACAGTGAGATGGTTTAGTCCTATCTGCCTGTCCGTCATGAGGCGATTTCCTTTCGAATAGACCCAGGGAGTCCGGTTAAGTTTGACGGCGTAACCAGCTTCAGCGCCGATGGACCAGTAATCTCCAAGGCCAGGGGCGGAGTACATAATATATTCCATATTCAGGCCGGCAACAGCAATTGTCTGGTTGAATCTGATGTCAATATCCCGCTCTGAGAGATAATTGGGGAGGCTTATCTGACGCTCGGCCGGGTAGTTCATGAGCCTGTATCTCAGCCACCTGACCGAGATTTGGGGGGTGAGTCGCAGCCTCCTGGAGCTGACAAGGTCATATCCGAGGGTAAGCCTGTAAGATGTATTTTTAAGGTCTATGATGAGGGTGTCATGCTCATTCTTGTAGTTGTATCCCATGCCCAGTCCGAACCCGAAATAAAGCCTTGAGACGGATGCCCCAAGCTCCGGCCCGATGACTGAGAAATAATCCATCAGGTCAGTATTGTAGGCTCCGAGTTCTGGGGTGAACTCAACAAAATCAGTAAAGACCGCAATTATGCTCAATTATGATCTCATGAATGATCCGCTGCCGTGACTGATGAGATTGTCTGTCATATAGAAATCATCAGGGATATACAATGAAGTCATGTTTATCTTTACCGGGAAAGTTGTGGCTTCATCAATTACTATCTCTACAGGATTGAATCCAAGGCATTTGGCCTCCAGACTCATGCCCTGGCCTGCTTCCAGCAGGAGATGGAAAATACCGTTCATGTCAGCGGCAGTGCAATTTGGCGTGTTGACCTGACACACAGTGGCGCCGACGATGGGAACCTGGCGGTTATCCAGGATAATGCCTGTGACAACTGTTCCCTGCGCTGCCGCTTCCGGGGATGGGGCAGTCAGGACAACGATAGTCGCTAACAGGCTAAGCAATTTGATTTTTCTCTTCATCTCGTTAAAGCTGTATCAGGTTTGCCAGATGCAGACACCCTTAATTCGCCGGGAATAGTTGAGGCTGCATTCTTTTTATGCAATAACAGATGAACTCCTGACATGCTGTTCAAAAATAAGTAAAATGCCGGACAAAAGACAACCCCGGGATGAAGAGCAGGAAGGCTGCCAGCGGAAAGTCGCGGCATTGATTGTAAAACATCTTTTCAACCGGCAGAAAATGTTATTTTTAAGCGCTAAACCAACACCGTCCTGTCATGAAAAGAAATATTGTATTGCTTATAGTACTGATGCTTTCCCTTCAGGTGACCCCTCAGAATAAGAAGGCGATGACTATTGATGACCTGGCAACCTGGAATCGAATCACTGAGAGGGTGATTTCTGATGACGGATCACTGGTGGCCTTTAAAACCGAGCCGTCGCAGGGCGATCCTGTTGTAACGTTATATGACGGCAATGCCAGGCTTAAAGCCACATTTAATTTTGCCACTGGTGCCACTATTGCATCTGACTCACGTTTCCTTTTTTTAACAATTAAACCTCCGGTAGATGAGGTCAGGGCCCTGAAACTTAAAAAGACAAAGAAGGAGGATATGCCGCTTGACAAGCTGGGAATATATAATACCGGCACAGGAGTGACGGATACAATTGAGAGACTGAAGTCATTTAAAGTGCCTGCAAAATGGGCCGGCTGGATTGCCTGGCAGACCGAACCTCTGAAAGAAAGGTCTGCTGCTCCGAAGGATACCTCAGCTAAATCTGGTAAGACAGTTGAGGCAACTAGCGGAACCACGGGGGAAAGTGCAAGAGAGGCCGGAAAGGAGACCGGGAAAGAGGCTGGTAAGGAAGGCACTAAGGAGAACGGCAAAAAACCTAAGAGCGAGTCCGCTGATAATGGATATACGCTCTTTTACCGTAACCTGGGAACGGGATTGACCGACTCGTTAAGATTCGTCACGGAGTACCTGTTTGCAGATGAGGCTGAAAAATTAATGTACACGACCACCGGTGATGACAAAGAACTGGAACCGGGAGTATTCATCATTGACCTGAAAAAGGGAGAGAAGAGCGTTCTTTACACCGGCAAGGCGAAGTATAAGCAGCTGTCAATGGATAAAAAAGGGGAGAGGGCTGCATTCCTACTTAGTTTTGATGAGAAGGATAAGGTCGGGAATACATATTCACTCTGTTATTGGGACGGTAAGGGACTGGCAGCAGTGGCAGCCGCGCCTGGGACAGAAGGTATCACAGAAGGATGGATTGTCAATGAGAATGCACGACTGACTTTCGGGGAGAACAGCCCGCGGCTTTTCTTCGGCACCTCCCCGGCATACAAGTTAAAGGATACTACAATACTTGATGAGGACCGCGCCGTAGTGGATGTCTGGCATTGGGCTGAAGGACGTCTGCATACGGTTCAGGTTAACAGTAAGCCGCGGGATCTCAAAAAGACCTATATTGCTGTTTACCATGCCGACCGCAAAAAGGTTGTTCAGCTTGCTACTTCAGAGATTCCTGACATACAGTTACCGGATAAGGGTGACGGGCCTAAGGCAGCTGGTTTCTCAACCCAGCCCTATGAGCTTGAATCAATGTGGATGGGCAGCGCTGGCGCCGATGTATGGCTTGTGGATGTGATGACCGGTGAAGCCATTAAGATCAAGGAGAAACTCAGGTCAAGGATGCGATTCTCACCGGCCGGAAAGTACCTTTTCTGGTACCATGGGGCAGACAGCTCATGGTACTCATATGATATTGCCGCAGGACGGGAGTTGAGGCTTACTACGCCTGCAACACTGACAGTCTGGGATGAGGAGAATGATGTACCGGATCTCCCGGGGTCATACCCGCCGGCCGGATGGATGAAGGATGACAAAGCGTTCCTGGTCTCAGACAGGTATGACATCTGGTCCCTTGACCCTGCAACCACAAGAGCTCCGCTGAATGTCACAGTGAACGGAAGGAGTGAGGGTATAAGGTACAGGCTGCTGGATTTTGACCAGGAGAATGAATTCATTGACCCGGCAGAGAAGCAGTACCTGACCGGAGTCAATGAGGTGACCAGGGCAGAGGCATTCTATTCATTGGATATCAGGAAGAAAGAAAAGCCCCTCAGACTATACGGCGGCAATTATAGTCTCGGTAACCCCATTAAGTCAAGGAAGAGCCAGACGGTGATCTTTTCAAAGGAAAACTTCGGACTCTTTCCTGACTATCTGTTGTCAGACCTCTCGTTCAGCTCGGAGAAAAGACTCACAGATGCCAACCCGCAGCAGAAGGATTATCTCTGGGGAACGGCTGAGGTGGTTAAATGGACATCACTGGACGGGAAGGAGCTCGAAGGATTACTTTACAAGCCCGAAGGCTTTGATCCGACCCGTAAGTATCCTATGATTGTCAATTTCTATGAGAAGAGTTCCACCGAGCTGTTCCGGCACAGGATACCGGAGCCGGGCAGATCAACCATTGATTATCATTATTATACAAGTAACGGTTACCTGATTTTCAATCCTGATGTTACATATTCGGACGGTTATCCGGGACAGAGTGCCTTTAATTGTGTTATGCCGGGAATCATGTCACTGATTAAACAGGGCTTTGTTGATGAGAAGCATGTTGGTGCGCAGGGTCACAGCTGGGGAGGATACCAGGTAGCCTGGCTTGCAACGCGAACCAACCTTTTTGCCGCCATTGAATCCGGGGCTCCGGTTGTAAATATGTACAGTGCTTACGGTGGCATACGCTGGGAGTCGGGGAATAACCGTTCGATGCAGTATGAACACCAGCAGAGCCGCATCGGTGCATCAATATGGGAGGCTCCGCACCTTTACTGGGAGAACTCGCCTCTATTCTCCATCGACAAGATAGAGACACCAATACTCATAATGGCGAATGACCAGGACGGTGCGGTACCATGGTACCAGGGCATTGAGTTCTTCGTTGCAATGCGTCGCCTGGGCAAACCGGCATGGCTCCTGAACTACAACGGGGAGCCGCACTGGGCACAGAAGTTTCCGAACAGAGTCGATTTCCAGAAGCGGATGGCGCAGTTCTTCAATCATTATCTGAAGGGAGAACCGATGCCAGTGTGGATGAAGGAGGGCGTACCAGCCACTGAGAAGGAGTTCACGCTGGGTTACTAAAGCTCATAGTCACAGGTCCTGCGCAGGAACAGATTCATGCGCATGGGGAAATATAAGCATAGACGGGCAGGTTGTCCGTCTATGCTTCTTTATATGTGGGAATTATATAAAATATACTTTAAATTTTGTAATTCCCATAATCCGCGGATTGACAACCTTTGTCTTAAGGTACAGAAGACGTTGCCAGCAGCGTTTTTTGAGTCATTGCATTAAGCCAATCTTAAATAATTGATAAACAAATCTATATAGCTGATTGTTGTGGTAATATATAGGTACTGGTGGTAGACGATTTTGTCCATGAGAAAATCAAACATCAGCCCGGTTTGTTATTTAACAGTGGATACTTCATAATTTGGTTAAAATATCTGCGCACCATGAAAGAAAAACTCTCCATTTTGTTTTTGTTCCTTCTGTTTGCAGGCTCTATTTCGGCCCAGGTGCCGATAAAGGGGACGATTGTTGATGACCAGAATGTACCTCTCCCGGGCGTCTCAGTGCTTGTGAAGAACACCTTCAGGGGAACAATGTCTGCCTCCGATGGCACCTACACACTGAGTGCTTCGCCAACGGATACAATTGTTTTTTCAATGATTGGGATGGTTAATCAGGAAATTGTTGTTGGCAGCAGTACTGTGATAGATGTGATGCTTAACACTGAAACCACCCTGATGGATGAGGTGGTGGTGATCGGCTACGGTACTGTGAGGAAAAGTGACCTCACCGGGGCAGTTGGTTCTGTAAAGACCGAAGATCTTCTTAAGATCACCTCGCTTAGCCCGGAACAGGGCCTCCAGGGGAGGGTATCCGGGGTGCAGGTAACAAGTACTTCAGGTGCTCCCGGAGCTGGTGCTGCTGTGAGGATAAGAGGCGTAGGCACATTTGGTAATTCGGCGCCTATTTATGTGGTTGACGGTGTCATCCTGGATGACATTTCTTTTCTCAGCTCATCAGATATTGCCTCCATGGAGGTTCTGAAAGACGCATCCGCCACAGCGATTTATGGATCAAGAGGAGCGAACGGTGTGATAATCATCACCACAAAATCGGGAACAATCGGGCAGGAGAAAGCGAGTTTCAACGTCAATTCCGAATACGGAATTCAGCATCTCGCAAAAAAGATAGATCTTCTGAACGGCAGGGAGTTCGCCATCATATCAAATGAGATAATAGCAGGATCATACAATAACGTTGACCTTGTCCCCAATACAGACTGGCAAGATCAGGTATTCGGTATTGCCC
>JBFYPM010000134.1:0-3259 GCA_041303295.1 Bacteroidales bacterium | reverse complement strand
ACGGGATTGTTCTTGCAGCAGGTCAGGGGGTGGGAGCGTGGCTGGCTTCAAGGGTAGCCGTCAGTTGGGGCCCGAAGGTGGTGCGCGTCATCCTGCTGGTGGCAATAATGGCATCAGCGCTTAAACTGACAGGAGTACTTGACCGTGTGGTGGGCCTCTTCTGAGAGTACAAATACCTGACAGTGGCGCTATCCGCATCGTGGAGGGTCTCTTCTGAGGGCACCAGACGCTGAATGCAGTGCCGGCCTGACATCGAGGACGCTTCTCTTATGCTGAAATCATGCACTGAAAACCATACTGCCATGACGCAACAGTCGTGTCTCTTCTGAATGAAGGAATCGCTAACGCAGTTTGAAATAATAGGTGATGGTACCCTTCTGAATCAGCTGAGCATCAGGCTTGCTGTCGAACTTCGCCTTCATCGCTGCTTCTTTGGCTGCTTTGAGATAAGCTTCAGCAAAGGTTGAGGAGCCTCTGGCACCAGGTACGGCATTTATTACTTTTCCTGAGCGGTCAACAGTCACATCAACTACAACCACCTCTGCCATCTGATAGTCTAGCTCTGGTTTAGGAAGCACTAGTGCTTGCCTGCCACCAAGGCTATATGAAGGTTTGCCATCACCAGCGCCTCCTCCGGGTCCGTAATTTGGGGCACCAGTTGTGCCTGAAGGCGTCCCCTGGTTACCCGGTCCTCCTGCCACACCCTCACTCTGGCCGGTGGTTCCGGTGTTGGTTTTGTTGCCAAGAGCACCACTGACCCTTGCTCTGGCCTGGTCAAGTCGACGCTGTTCATCTTCCCGCTTGAGCCTCTCGGCTGTCTCCTGCTCAATCCTCCTTCTCTCAGCCTCGGCCTCCTCACGCCTCTTCAGCTCCGCAGCACGCGCTTCAGCCTGCCTCCTGAGCTCTTCGGGAGTGGGCTCCTTCTTCTTAACCTCAACAGCTTCCTCAAAATCCTGCGTCAGCAGCGCCTCCTCGCCTCCGTCGTCACCGGCAGAGGGTGGGGGCGGCGGCGGAGTAACAGGCTGCGGCGCAGGCTCAAATAACCCGTCACCGGTCTCATCAAAACCGAAATTGACAAGCAGTCCCTCTTCCGTTGGCTCAGGGATCTCAACCTTGAATGTTATAAACAGAATAAGAATAGCAAGCAGTAAGTGGATCACGGCACTGATGGCCAGACCCTGCTTCCTTTCCTTTGTGAGAGGCTCCCTGGCGCTATTTTGGAGTTGTGGCAAGTATTAACTTGTACTGGTTCCTGGCTGCAATATTCATTATGTTAACTACATACTCGACAGGAACGCTCCTGTCAGCATGAACCGAGACATAGATCTCAGGATTGCTTCCAACCTTTGACTGCAGGGCAGCTTCCAGGTTTTCAAGCTGTATTGGCTGATCCTCAATATAATACTGAAGATCCTTGGTAATGGAGACAGTGGTCATCGGACGCGCCGAGGTCTGCGTTGCACCCTTTGGCAGCAACAGCTTCAGGGCCGTCGGATGCACCAGGGTGGAGGTAAGCATGAAGAACAGCAGAAGCAGGAAGACAATATCTGACATACCTGCATTGCTGAAGTTTACACTAACCTTATTTTTTGAGGTGATTGCCATCGGAAGCTATTTTACAGGTTCGTTAAGGATATCAAGGAACTCGGTGGAGGTAGTCTCAAGCTGGAATACAACATTTTCAACCTTGACAACAAGAACATTATATCCGAAATATGCAAGTATACCCAGGATCAGACCGCCCACTGTGGTGATCAGGGCCGTGTATATACCGCCGCTGAGGACACTAATATCCAGGCTGTTTCCTGCAAGGGACATCTCATAAAAGGCCTGCACCATCCCAATCACTGTTCCGAAGAAGCCCAGCAGAGGGGCTGCCCCTGCAATGGTAGCCAGTGTCGGGAATCTCTTCTCGAGCTTATGAATCTCAAGCCTTCCCACATTCTCAATGGCGGAGTTTACATCTGCAAGCGGCCTTCCGAGACGGGTGATGCCCTTCTCTACCATACGCGCCTGGGGCGAATTCGTTTTCCTGCAGAGCTGCAGAGCCGCATCGACCTTACCTTCATACATGTAATCCTTGATACGGTTCATGAAGTTCGCATCAATCTTTGTAGCCTTCGTGATGACAAGGTACCTCTCGACAAAAATGTACAATGCAACAAATGAGAGAAGAGTGATGATGATCATCACCCAGCCCCCGGCCATATAAAGATCAGCCAGTGACATTGTTGCCTCTTCGGCAGCCGGTGTGGCCGCAGTACCCTGTAATAAAATGTTAGCTAATATCATTGTCCTCGGTTTAATTGTTAACTGTTTGACTTACTTTTTTGTATCATCGGGCGAATATATTAAAAAACGGACAAACTGTCGCCGGATTATGCAGATGTTCATAAAATAGGGCTGTTGTTCAAATGTTATTTTTCCTTCGTCTCGTCACCAGTCGTTTTCTTCCTCTTACGCTCCTCCGGCCGGATGAAGAGACTCTTAAATGTATCGAAATCGCGCCTGTAAAAGATACCCACACCCTGCGTGTAGGGATGTACCTGGTAATACAGGTTGTTATTCGACCTGTTAAAGACTTTGAAGCGCAGCATATCGGTAAGCTTGACCTCAATGGTGAATTCCCCTGTGATGGCACTGGCATTGGTGTTCAGCTGGTTGCCGCCTACATCGACATTACCGTTGAGAGTTACCTTGTCATTCAGCAACTGGGTTGACAGAGCTACCTCGACCTCCTGATCAGTAATCTCATTCCCGGGCCGGTAATTGAATCCTATATCAAAGTCGTTGCTTATCTGTGACAGCCAGTTACTAAGCTGGTTTGAGAGCATCTCAGTGGTGGTTGTCACTCCAAGAATCCCTGCCCCCTGAGTATCACTCTGTGACACCTGGCTTCCTGAGCCCGATCCGCTGTAGAGTGCCGGATCAGGGTAAAAACTGTTCATTACCAGCAGATAAAGGAACTGCCGGCTGAGCTTTTCATCGTTGTCGATGGCCATTCTCAGGTACTCCCTCGTCCGTTCGTCGGCCGTCGGCAGAAGGATATCAAACCTGATTGACGGATTCATAAGCTTGTTGCTGAGATTGAGTACACATTCAACGGGCAGGCGCTCCTGAAGCTCAGGGAATTCCTGTTTGTTGTAAATATCTGAGAGAGATGCCTTGGTCCTGTACAGAGCCCTGATGTTCAGGTCTGCATCCTCAATAGGGCCGTTCCATGAGATGGTACCGCCATTCTCCACCGTGAACCGTTTGT